>CAMYIO010000012.1:72808-90538 GCA_947258515.1 uncultured Ectothiorhodospiraceae bacterium | reverse complement strand
TGCGAAGCGCCCGTCGACCCGGCCCTCGTGCAAAGCACTCGGGCGTTCGGCTCGCGCGAAGCGATGCTTCGCGCAGATCGCTCGCCTCACCCGGGCGCGGCATTTTTCAATGACTTACAGCTGTTTCGAATGGGCACCTGTCCAACAGGGCTAAAAACATCCATTTAATTGGACAGGTGCTGTCATTGCATACCATCCCTGTGTATACGACATCCGTAATCAAGTGACTAACAGGGTTCCAAAAAGTCGGCGTCAGTGAGATCCGGAAGCAGGGCTGCTGAGTTTTGCACGCCTGGGTGGATATTCAAGGCAGGCGACCTTGGCGGTCTCTGCTCCTGCCGGTTGAAGGGTCCAGACACGATTGTAGAGTTATCTGAAGTCGACTCTCATGTATCTCCGGAAGCACTGCACACATGCGGATGCCGCACAATCCGGGCTTGCATCCCTCAACCTCTGTGCCACATGCAGGATAGCTCAGCCCGTGTGAACCGTGAGCACCGGTGCTCGCTTCCGACACGGGCTGTTCACGCATTGGCGTCTGGGTGTCCCTTTCCCTGCTGAATGATGGGGGCCGTATGAACGGAGACGTTCACGTACGGTTCTGCGAGCGCCTCGGGGTGAAACTCCCCGGGGCTACTCACCATACTGTTCTCAGACGTTCTGAATCAGGTGGCCATCGGCTGTCATCAACCCTGAGCTGCCTTACGAACCGTGTTCGCTGAATTTTTGCTACACATTAGTACGGGTATCTACTATAGGTCGGCACCTGGAGAAAGCGGATGCGAGAGGATTAGGCAGAATCGCTTTCGAATAATGGCGTTCCCCTTCTTTTTGGTTGGATTATCAATGAGTAGACGAGTTATGCCACCTGTATACGCAAGGCGGGAATCGGCTATTTAGTCCTTTTAACAATTGTTCACAAGTCTGGCTAATTATTTCTTCCATCACGCCGTTACCCTCTATGACAACGCGCGATTATTCGCTATTCAATACAATTAGTTGGAATTATTTTTATCATGCCAATAAGCCGTTTCAGGCTGGTTTGTGTGCTGATATTCTATATCGGCATTTCAGAGGTGCATGCAGCTCCGACCGATCTGGTTGGCAGTAGCGGCTGGTCTGCCCTGCTAAAAGGAATCAAGTTCGACGGCTTGAGCGATACCCAGGCCAACAAAGCAGGCACCGAGATCATCGGAGATGCAACGCATCCCTCAATGTATGTCAATTATGATGATCAAGGGACCACGACCGTTTCGGACGATATCCTGTCGTTTCGCATCCGGATCGGCGATGAAACAAAGACCACGCATTCTTCCTATATCTTTGTCGGTGTCGAGGCCAACGGTGATGGCATCATGGATGCCTTCCTGGCCGGGCCCGCACAAGGAATAACGTTTACGCCTAAAAGCAACCTAGCATAGCTGAGCCATTGATGATTAAAAATATACTTTGCTTACTGTTTGCACTCTTGTTGTCCATGCCTGCGAGTGGTGCGATTGATCTAACCTCAGCGAGTGATACCTGGTCATCGGTATTAGTGGGGGATAATTTTGATCAGGGACAGGATACCCAGGCTGCTGCTGCAGTAGATTTGACCGGTTTTGGTACTATGCCGCTCTTCTTTATGAAATACGATGATGCCGGTACGACTTCTGATTCCTCTGACGATGAAGTTGCTTTCCGTTTCCGTGCAGATAACGCAGTTGATAACCAGGGGAAATTTTCGGGCTACATCTGGATTGCTCTGGATGTCGATACTGATAACGACATCGATGCCTTTATGATGCTGGTCGGCAAGAATGGCGCTTACAAACTGGATGTCTATGATGCGGGTACTGGAGCGAACGTGTCGCCAAGCACAACCGATATCAATTCATCTTCAATCTCCCCTGTTTTAACCGGTTTCACGTTTCATCATGATTTGGTAAACAGTATTGATGCAACTGGCAATCCAGACATGGACAATGATAGTGATCCAGATTATCTAATCTCATATAAAGTAAACTTCGATGCCTTGGCTAATGCGCTTAATCTCCAATCATTAACAGGTTCAAATCCAGTTGCTCCAATTTCCAGTCTCAATAGCGGTTCCGGAATAACTCTGCAAACAACTTTCCGAGTGGCTGCAGCTAGCGCGCAAAATGCCAATACACTGAATGGTGATATCGGGGGATATGACGACAAAATTGATGATTTGGCAGAGACCTATGCCAGCCGTGGAGCTTTCTCGGGCTCTCTCAGTTTTTCCAACCCAGACCCAGTAGTAACCCCCAGCGCCACCACCAGCACCATCAGCGCCAGCCCGGCCAGCATCGCCGCGGACGGCAGCAGCACCACGACCATCACCGTGCAGCTCAAGGACGCCGCCGGCAACGACCTGACCACCGGGGGCGACACCGTGGTGTTGAGCACCAACCTCGGCAGCCTGGGGTCGGTGACCGACAACGGCAACGGCCGCTACAGCGCGACGCTGACCAGTGGCACGACGCCGGGGACCGCGACCATCAGCGGCACCCTCAACGCTGTCGCCATGAGCAACATTGCCAGTGTGGATTTTTTCTTGAATTCAGACCACGATGGCGATCTCATCCCAGATGACACAGATCTGGATGACGACAACGATGGCATCCCGGACAGCCTGGAGGGTGACGGTACAGTAGACACCGACCTGGACGGTGTACCGGACAGCCTGGACCTGGATGCGGATAATGACGGCCTCTATGACCTCGACGAATCGGGGGCTGCGATGCCAGGGCTTGATCTGGATGCCGATGGCCGTATCGATGCCGTTAACCCGGTTGGCAGCAACGGTCTGACCAATGCAGTGGAGACAACTGCAGACAGTGGCGTCATCAACTACACAA
This sequence comes from uncultured Ectothiorhodospiraceae bacterium, assembly GCA_947258515.1. GTDB lineage: Bacteria > Pseudomonadota > Gammaproteobacteria > UBA9214 > UBA9214 > UBA9214. The sequence goes on along the minus strand of CAMYIO010000012.1, from coordinate 87,674 downwards.
TTGCCGACAGCGACGCAGATTCAGTACCCGATTTCCAGGACAGGGACAGTGACAATGATGGAATGTTCGACACCATTGAGGCCGACGGCAGTGATGCGGATAATGACGGTGTTATTGGCACAGGCAATCCCACAGTCGACAGCAATGGTCTGGCTACCCTCTCCGGTTTGCCGGTAATCGACACGGATAATGATCTGGTACCAGACTACCGTGATCTCGATAGTGACAATGATGGTCTCTACGATGTAGTAGAGAGCGCTGGTAGCGATGCTGACAATGACGGTGTGCCTGGTAATGGCATACCACTCATCGATGCCTTTGGAGTTGCGGCAGGCACCGGTCTGATTCCGTTCGATACAGATGGCGACAGCGTACTCGACTATCGCGATCGTGACAGCGACAATGATGGTCTGACAGATTTTGTCGAAACCGGAGGCAGCGATCCGGATGGAGACGGCATCCCCGGTACAGGAAGCCCGGTGGTCAATAGCCAGGGTGTCCCCGCCGGCGGTGGCCTGGTGCCGACCGATACGGATAATGATGGCAGTATCGACTCACTGGATCTGGATAGTGATGCTGACGGTATTTTTGATCTGGTCGAGGCGGGTGGCACCGATCTGGATAACAATGGCATCGTTGATGGCTTTACTGATATCAATGGCGACGGCTATGACGATGGACTGACTATCACTCCGTTGACCCCGCAGGATACTGATGGTGATGGTATTCCTGACTATCGAGATAATGACGACATTGATAATGACGGCGTATCCGATAACATTGATGCGGACGATGACAACGATGCTATTCCTGATGCGCTGGAAGGCGATGCAGCGGTAGATACGGATGCTGACGGCATACCCGACAGCCGCGATCTTGATTCAGATAACGACGGCCTATCAGATCTCGCGGAGTCTGGCGCGAATTATATGCTGCTTGATGCCAATAATGATGGCCAGGTTGACAATACCATTCCGCTTGGTGCCAACGGTCTTGCAGACAGCGTGGAAACGCTGCCGGATAGCGGTTTGATTGCGTACAATGGCGGCACCGTCCTGGATACGGATGCAGACGGTGTTGCGGACTTCAGGGATCGCGACAGCGATAACGACGGCATATTCGATGTGGTCGAATCGGGCGGTAGTGATCCAGACATGGATGGTGTGTTTGGCGATGGCATCCCGGCCGTTAACCCCAAGGGCATTGCAGGGACAACTGCTGCCGTTGATACAGACGGTGATGGTATTCCGAATCAGCGTGATGGTGATAGTGATAATGACGGTATACCTGACACTGTCGAAGCAGGCGTCGATGATCCCGATCTTGACGGCCTGGCCGGCTCAGGCATGCCGGACATAGACAGTAACGGGACCCTTTCCGGTAACGGCGTTAACCCCCCTGACAGTGACAATGATGGCATCCCTGATCAACTCGATCTTGATTCAGACAATGACGGCATCTTTGATCTTGTCGAAGCGGGTGGTGTAGATGTTGACAACAATGGCCAGGTCGATCGGTTTATCGATGTGAACGGTGATGGTCTGGATGACATCCTTGCCGCCAACCCGTTACCGAACCTGTTGCCAGATCTGGATGTTATTGAAACTGGCACGGACCCGGTAATTATTGAAACCGGACTGAATGGCGCCGCTGGGTGCACAATTCGCCGGGCTGCATCGGTGGACCCCGCCTTGCCATTATTGGTGGCAGGCGCTTTGCTGTGCCTGTGGTCGCGTCGGGCTACTCGCCCTTGGAATAAGGACTAATAATGAAGAAATTACTGAGTCTTGTGCTGACATTTAGCGTAATGATGTCAACAGTCCATGCTGAAACGGACAATGCGGCCAGCTGGTATCTCGGAGCCGGTGCAGGGGTATCACGCCTTAATCCGGATACCAAAAATAGCGAGTTCTCGGTCAGTGACAAGTATGATTTTGCTTTCAAGGCCTACGCAGGCTATGACTGGTCAGAACGCATCAGCGCAGAGGCTTATTACACAGATCTTGGCAAGGCCGGTATCAGCCCGTATGGGGAGGTGGATTACCGAGATTTTGGCATCAGTGGTCTGTATTACTTCCGTGAACGGCCTGATTACCGCTACGGGTGGGCTCTGTTTGGAAAGCTCGGGGTGGGGCGAATGAAGAATGACAGCGATCTACGTTACAAACGTAATCATGATTATCACGTGTTGTTCGGGATAGGTACAGAACACAAGATTACAACACACCTGACGCTGCGATTTGAACTGGAACTGTTTGAAGAGGATGCCCAGCTTCTATCATTTAACCTCATGCGACGCTTCGATAGCGGGAGATAGCAGGCAAGTTGTTAGAGCGCAGGACAGAATAACCAGGGATCGGCAGGTGATGTGCCTGACAAGGATATTACGAGCACAGTATGAACCCAATCATTGCAAACAGTCTTATTGCAGGAGCGGCGTCGCCTGCAGGATGCAGGTGAGGAGCGTAAGCAGGACGCGGAAGCTTCGCGCCGCGATTCGCGCCGGGGACGCGGCGCTCCTACCGCACTGATCCAGAACCTCACGGGTGGTGAACTCCAGGATCAGGATGAAATATTCATTTCATCCTGTAAATCATGTGGCGAACGTTATAGCAAAGAAGACATAGATCGAATTATGGACTTCCTGGATGCTCTGACGGACCCGGGTAGCATCGACTTGCGTGGTGACCAGGATGTTGTTAAAGGGGTTCCGAGTGGACTACCCCTGGACGACTAATGAAAAGGTGCTAAAAGAAACCTGACAAAACACCGGTCTGGAAAAGCACGTAAACAATATAGCCCGTGCCACCGAGCCACACGATAGCCAGCAACAGAAAAAAAGCTGATCCTGACTTTAAACGTGGTTGTCGCGTTTCGCATATAAATTTCCTGGCATGGCTCTGTCCATGCTCATACAGGTTAATGCACCACTCATGCAACCACGTTTCTTGACACCATTGCTCCAGGGCGGGTAAGGATAATGCAACGGCGTGCAATGACAGGTTACGTTTTCATGATTGATATACAGTACCTGTCATGCCTGAAGAGACCCGTGATATTGAAATAGACCGCCTGCACGAAAAGGTTCTTTATGTAGTGGCGGACGGCGAGCGCAAGGATGCGGTGAGCGTCATCTTTTACGTCGTCTGGATTATTTCCGGGTTGGTTATTATTTTTCTCGCATTAAACTATGGCAGGGATGCAGTATTGATGGCCTTGCAGGTAGCTGCTATCGCCAGCGGCATTCTTTGGCTGATTAATAGTTGCTGGAAGCATCGATTGCATGCAAGGTATTTACCGGGCATTAAGGTACAGCGCCAATTCACTTCTGGTAAATCCCGTTAACAATCTTCAGGGCGGGTTTGCCGTGCCAGCACTTCTCCGCTGTTTGACACTGCCTGATAGGCAGAAGGTTATCAAAGGGAATCAATCTCGATTGAATACACGCCCGCTAAAATACGTAAATACACATTCATGCCGGGTCCCTGTCATCGGAAGATCTGCTAAAATACTCCACAGCCCCCTGATCGAAAGCGCGCCGGTATAAAGAGAATGACCAATAAATTGTTACAGACGCTGTTATTTACCTGTGCAGGGATCATTGCGCTTCTGTTCGTGAAGCTGATGTTCGACATGAGCAGCTCGATGAGCGAGATGACCGGTTATGTGGGCGACCTGTCACAGGATGTCAGGGAGATGCAGAAAAGTATGCATACTATGAATGAATCCATGCTGCGCATGGAGCAGAGCATCCATGGCCTGGGACAGACTTTCAACCAGGGAAGCAAGCAGTTTCAGCAAATGAACCCGGCAGGAATGATGCAGCAGGTATTGCCGGACAGCGGCCAGCGCAGCCGTTGAGTTTGCTTCTCAGCTGGTCAGCTATATGCGTGCTAGCGAAACAGGTTCTGAAGTGTCTGTTTTTGAAACTTTCCATAGCTGCTGAAATAGGCATCGGAGAGCGTGGTATTCGAGACCGCAGTGACCTGGTAGCGTTTGCCACGCTCGATGTCTCGCACGGCTATCGGCACACCATCCAGTTCGGTCGCGAGTAATTCGAATGGCTCTGCCATGCTTCCCAGCAGGTCGCTGGCGCTTCCTGCCATGCTGCGCGAAAACACAACCAGTGATTCAAGTGTGGCGAAATCCCGGTTTGAGAGCTTGCCGCCCGGGGCTGTTAGCATACAGATCTCCGCGGCGGGACGGTCGTTCTTCAATATGCCGCTGGCCTGGCATCGCAGTCCGGCAATGGTATGCCGGCCGCGATCAACGGTCCTGAAGTTGGCGGACTCCAGGGGCGCACCCGCCGCAGGGGCGCCGGGTATCGATCCCATGCGTTGTTCGATCATGTTGCGCTGTTCCGCAGGCAGTCCGGCAAGTATGTTCGTCATGTACGGTGCCACGGACTGCTTTATGTTGTTGGCCGACTTTACCGTGGCTTCAAGCTCTGCTGTTGTCAGCTGGGTGTACTGCCGCTGTTGCGGCTCTACATAGGTCACGGTCCCGGTACTGCTGTCATAGAGCAGGTATTCTCCCCTGCCGGCAGTGCTTATTCTGCCCTTGCCATTCCTGACCTGTATTGTCGAATTCATTCCGTCCGAGCCGCGCACGTTCAGTGTGATATCTGCCTGTACCGGTATGGCAGCCAGCATGACCGATAGCGCTACCACGCCGCCTAGAATGCACCTTGAAACCATTGTGATCTCCTCCATCGCCCGTGTTGTGTTGTAGCTGCCAAGTGTAACCTGTATCCGGATAATAGTCGTTGCGAACAGCGATACCGGCCACGTAACGAACAGGAACAGGACTGCTGTGTTGCCATGGCGTTCGAGGCACACGATGCTGCCGGGCTCGAATTGTGTGACAGCTGCAACGTTAATTGCTGGTGGCGGCCTCGGGGCGCAGGCGGAACAGACCCTGAGTATGGGTATCGCTGGTGAAATACAGGTTGCCGTCCGGACCGGTGGTTATGCCAACCGGGCGCGCCAGTCGCTGCCCGTCCGCTAGCTGGAAGCCACGCACAACATTGACCACGTCGATGGCTTCTCCCTCTGAAAAACGCACCATCACGAGGGCCGGTGGCCGCCGCGTGGATTTGTCGCCGGACATACCCCCGGAGGGCCGGGTGCCCCAGGAACCCTTCAGGGCCACGATGGCGTTATTTTGAAAACGGCCGTCCAGGGCTGGTTCCGGTACAAAGGCGACGCCCATGGGGGCGTTGCGAGCCGGGAAGGTGGCAACCGGAACCGCGACGTCACTGCGTTGGCGAGGAGGGGACTTGCGGATACAGGTATCCCGCTGGAGGGTCTTGCCATCGTACTGGTACCAAGGCATGCCATGGAACGAGCCGGGCGTGAGTTTTGCAAAATACTCGGGTGGCTGGTCGTAACCAAGATGATCGGGCCCGTTGTTGGACGCATACAGGACGTGGGTCTGCGGGTGCCAGTCAAAGCCTACCGGGTTGCGCAGACCGGATGCGAAGCTCTGCCAGCGGGGTTTCCGGGCGCTTTCATCAAGCACCAGAACACCGCCTCGCCGCTCGTTGAAGTGGTAGCCTGGGTCAAGGTATTCATCAGAACAATTGCCGCTGATTCCCAGCGCCAGGTAGACACGTCCATCCGGGCCGATCGCGACGCTGCGGCTGTTGTGACCGCCACCACCCGGCAGGGCCACCAGCCGTGCAACGGCATCCCGGTCGATACGGGTCTGGCCGGGTCTGAAGTCGGCGCGATACAGGCCGTCGGTCTGTGCAATCAGTAATTCACCGTTGCGGTAGGCGAGGCTGTGAGGATAGTCTTGCAGCTCGACCAGTACCTCGGCGCGGGTATATGGAGGTTCCAGGCGGTATACCTTGCCGGCGCGTGAGCCGATCAGCAGGTCTCCATTGGGCAGGAATTCCAGCAGGCGGGGTTGCTCCAGCCGTTCTGTCAGCAGTTCCAGCTGCATACCGGCCGGGATGGCCAGTGTCCACGTCTTGCCGGAAACAGTCAGCTGCTGGTCCTGGAGTCGCAATTCATTTGTTTGCGCTGTCAGGGCAAACAGGCTGAGGACGGCAAGTATCGGCAAGCGGGACAGGTGCATACCGTAAGGGTAGCGCAAACCACCTTGCGGGCATAAAAAAACCACCCTGTAGCGGGTGGTTTTTAACTGGACCGGTTGGTGGCTCTAGAACAGGGGGACGCCGTTGATAATCGTGAATAACTGGTAAATCCCGAGCCAGATGGCCGATGCAACCAGGCCCCACTTGATGGTTTCTATACCCATGATACTGCCTCCTGTACCCGTTTCATCTTTTCGTTTATCGGCAGCCGGGGTCCAAACTTTCATCAATTCCGCGCTCGCTGGCCTCAGCAACGTTACGACTACCATCATAGGCCGGATCCGGGAGGAATGGATTGGCACCGGGTCACATTTTAGTGTCCCTTCACGCCAGAACAGTGGCACCGGGAGGTGTCGCTGTAATACGGTAAAGCCATGAAAAATATCGGGTAAATATGGCAGGATGTAACAGGGGCGGATAAGGTGGCCGGTGACGGTCACTTGGCGGCAGGTCGTCAGTGATTACCCGAGGGGGAGGAATGAAGTCCCCCTGGACCGCTACTCTGAGGAGGGGTTATACGTGCGCCGGGCATCCGCCAGCGCTTTCTGATAGTTGTTGAGATCCTCCTGCCATGCCTTGCAGCCTTGCAGAAAGGCCAGCACGATGCAGCTGCCGAACAGCATGGCAAAGTAGTTGCTGGTAGGGATCTCCTGGTATCCAAGAAACACAATGATTGCCACACCCGGGACGAGTAGCAAGATCATGCCCTTGCTGAACAAGGAAGAGAAAATATTTGTCAGCAAGCGCGCGGTCAATGGCCTGCTCAGACCATAGTTGTCGTGTATTTCCTGCATCAGTCTTGTCCTGTGTTGTGTCATCCAGATGCTCCTGCTTGTTGTTGGTATTTCAGGGTGGTTGCAGTCTTGATTAACAGCATAGGCAGGTCCACGGCCGGTGTATATTGTCCCTAGGTACGACGCCCTGTTGTGGTGCATACGCCGGCATTGCGCCGGGAACTTGATAACAAGCCTGCTTTTGCCGTAGGGTCGCAAACTCCGTGAACAATCCTGTACGGGACATGACTGAGTGATGACAGGAGTGACATTACACCGCCTGCTGGGAATGTTTTGCCTGCTGGCGATGTTGCCTGCCACCGTGCTGGCATCCGGCGATGGATTGCCCTCGCTGGTCCGCGATATCGGCATCTGTATCGTCCTGGCGGGCCTGCTGGCCATTGTGTTCGTGCGCCTGAAGATCCCCGAGATTGCCGCATTTCTGCTTGCCGGTGTCGTGGTGGGGCCGGTGGGTGCCGAAATGGTGACAGACCCGGCGAATATTGAAACCATCTCCGAACTGGGATTGATCCTGTTGCTGTACCTGATTGGTCTCGAGATTGATATTCGCAAACTGCTCGACAGTGGCCGGATACTGGTCGTTACCGGCTTGCTTCAGTATCCCTTGTGTGTGGCGTTTGGTGTCGTTATCACCAAGTTGCTGGTATGGCTCGGTATCGGTGGCGAACTGCTGTCCAGTGGTTATGCGCCTTTATATATCGGTTTTCTCGTGGCAGCATCGTCGACCCTGCTGGTCGTCAAGCTTTTCCAGGAAACCTTTCAGCTGGATACGGAGGTCGGGCGGATTGCACTGGGTCTGCTGATCTTCCAGGATATCTGGGCGATCGGAGTGATTGCGGTACAGCCAAACTTTGCTGCACCGTCCGCCGCACCGATTCTGCTGTCATTTCTGGGTATCGTGGTGCTGGCGATGCTGGCGGCTTTTATTGCGCGATTCATCATTCCCATCGGTTTCAAATGGGTCGCCAAGAAACCGGAGGTGGTGTTCGCCGCGTCCATCTCCTGGTGTTTTCTGATTGTCCTGCTGGGCGTCAACCTGGATGTGCTGACCAACTGGTTCCTGAAGTTTGATTTGCACATGAGTGTTGGTGCGGAAATGGGTGCGCTCATTGCCGGTGCCACGATTGCCAATCTGACCTACAGTACCGAAATCATCGGCAAGGTCAGTGTCGTCAAGGACTTCTTCATTACCCTGTTCTTCGTTGGTCTGGGGATGAGCATCCCGATGCCGGATGGCGCGGATGTGCTGATGCTTGCCGGGCTGTTCGCCGTGATTGCCTTACTGGCCCGTTACGTGGTGTTCTTTCCACTGCTCTATGTGGCCGGCCTGGATCGCCGCAATGCCATGGTGACCTCGGTGCGGCTTGCACAGATCTCGGAGTTCAGCCTGGTGATTGGCTTTATCGGTGTGCAGCTCGGGCATATTTCAGGTGATTTGAACAGTGCCATCATTTTCGCCTTTGTCATTACCGCCTTGCTGACACCGCTATTGTTCCAGCAGGCGGATGCCATTCATGAGCGGCTGTCCGGCATGCTGGCACGGCTGGGTTTCAGGGAGCCACCCAGCAGCGAGGCCGGCGAGGAAGAGTCCTATAGCCTGGCATTGCTGGGTTTCCACCGGATAACCTCGTCGTTGCTGCATGAGCTCAAAAAGAATAATCCCGGACTGCTGGAAAAGACACTGGTGGTGGATTTCAATGTCAATTTACATTCGCGAATTGCCGCACAGGGGCTGACGGTCAAGTACGGTGACCTGTGCAGCGCCGAGACTTTGCACCATACCGGGGTCGACAAGGCGCGTGTGATTGCCTGTACCATCCCCGATGATGTGCTGAAAGGCACCACCAACCGCAAACTCGTCGAGGCGGCCCGTCATATCAATCCGGATGCCGTGATCATCGCAAATGCGATTGAATTGTCAGAGAGTCGTGCCTTGTACCAGGCCGGTGCGGATTATGTGTTTCTGCAGCGTATAGAAACGGCACGTGCAGTCGAGCAGGCCATTGAACGTGCGCTCTCGGGTGAGATTGGTGTGCACCGCAGCGAAATTGAAGCAGAGCATGGAGAATGGCACACGCGCGAAGAGGTCATGTAGCGGGGCAGATATCTGCAGTGGCTAGGTCGGGCCCAGCGGGATTTTCGGCGACCAGTGCAACCAGCTGCCCAGGTATGTGTCATGAAGTTGAAAGGACATTCCCTGGTTGGCGGCGTCCCCCATGTCGGTGTTGTCGGGCGTGGCAAAGGCAATACCGCCATCAAGGATCGTCTCCATGGTATCGGCATCAATCTTTACACCGCCGACAATGCTGGCATCAATACGAATACCACTGGCATTCCAGAATACCGAATTGCTGCGCACCAGCGGGGCATAGTAGGGCCTGATGTTGATAAACACGACGACCTCGTCGGCATTGGCACCCAGCTTGTAACCGATGACACTGCCAACCGGTATTTGCCGGTAATAGACCGGGTCACCGCCATCAAGAGATCCGAGTCGCTGCGTCCTCAGTTGTAAATTGAGACCGTCGCCGAGGCGTTTTTCGAAGGGTTCATGCTCCAGGCCCGTGAAGTGCGTGGCGGGTGTTCCAGTGCCGGGATGCACGGCTATGTAATTGCCGGTTATGAGGGTGCCGAGGTGTTCGGTTTTTGCCAGACCGAGTTTCGCGCTGACTACCCAGAAGTGTGTGTCCGTGTTGGCCATGTGACTGGCAGTTCCAAACAGGTCCGCATGGACAGTCACACCATTACTGTTGTTTCTGAGTGATACCTTCGTAACGCGACCGATCGGGATATCCTGGTATTTGATATCAGCACCGGCTGACAGGCCGGCCGCCGAATTGAACGTTATGCGAATCGGCACACTGTCTTCCGTGGCACTGCGAGCATTGCTGTAGAGGGGAAAAACCGCATTCTCCTGTGCTGCAGCGCCCGGTTTGTCCGGTGTATGGAAGGCGATGCCACCGGCGAGAAGTGACTTGATGGATTCACTCTTTAAATGGAAGTTGCCCAGTCCACCGCTGAGCTCAATACCGCTTGCATTCCAGAAGCGTGAATTTGTATGTACCAGGTGTTTGTATCGTGGTCTGATGGTCAGTTGCACCAGTACGGTTTCATTGTCCTCATCCAGTCGATAACCATCGACCTGTCCGACGGTAATCCTTTTGTAGAGTACCGGCGAGCCGGCTGCCAGTGACCCGAGATCCCTGGTGCGTACGCCCAGGTGCAGGCCGGGTTCGCGCTTGTTGCCAAACAGGGTATCGTTTTCCGAGGCGCTATCATAATCCGTATAAAGCTTGAAGGTGCTGCCGTTTTTCGCCAGCGCCGCCGCGGAAGCATTGTTGTCCGGTGTCGCAAAGGCGATACCGCCGGAGATGATGCTGGTGGCCGATTCTGTTCTGAGCTTGAATCCCGCAACGCTGCCGCTGAGGTTAACACCGCTGCTATTCCAGAAACGCGTATTCCTGCGCACCAGGTGTGCATACTGTTCCTCGATGTGGGCGTCTATGATGACCCGGGTTCCCGATTTGTCGAGGCGATAGGCCTGTACGTTTCCAACGGGAATTCTCCTGTAGTAAATGCTGGTGCTTTTTGACAGAGAACCCAGGTCATTGGCGCTGAGTTTGAAATGCAGCCCCGGGTCCGTGGCGGGCAATACCGGGGGTTCTTCCAGTACGGAAAAGTCAGATCGCGGTTCTCCCTCGCCGGGTTGTATGGCTATGTATTCGCCTGATAGCAGTGTCGACAGCCCCGATATCTGTTTCAGTGATATCTTCGGGCTGACCCGCCAGAAGCGTGTGCTTGTGGTGAGCAGGGGTCGCGTACGCGGGTCAAGCGATGCGCGTGCCACCACACCGCTAAGGTCGCTTTCAATGCTGATCTCTTCAATACGGCCTATCTCGATGCCTTCGAACATGATGGCTGTGTTGTGTTCCTTGAGGCCTTCCCCGTGTTGCAGGTGCAATGTGATGTCTATGCCGGCTTCCGCAACCTTGAAATTATCGAACAGGGGAAACACATCGCCATCTTCGCTGGGGATGGTTTCCGCATCGTTGGCCGGTGTGAAAAATGCCAGCCCGCCGGAGAGTACCGATGTCAGGGATTCGGTTTCAACGGACAGGCCTGAAAGTCCGCCGGTAATACTGATGCCGCTGGCGTTCCAGAAACGGCTGGTCTTCCTGACCAGGTATTCATACTGCTCATTGATGAAGACGTTGATGTTGACGCTGTTACCATCTTCAGCAAGGGCATGTTCCTGTACGCGCCCGACGATAATTTGCCGATAGTAGATGGGCGCACCCTGCCTGAGCGAGCCGAGCTTGTCAGCCGTAATGGTGAGGTGCAGTCCGGGGGTATCGACGTCGTGCGGGGGCGGACGGGACAGCGCCTTGAACTTGCGTGTCTTTTTTCCATCCCCGGGTTTGACGGCGATATAGTTACCTGACAGCAGTGTACCCAGCCCGGTGACACCGGCAAGAGAGATTTCCGGTTTCACCAGCCAGAATTTTGAATTCGACCTGAGGTGCTGCTCGGCACCGCGCGGGATCTCGATGTGGACCGTGACCGACTGCAAGTCCGGATTGAGTTCGACTGACTTGACGCGTGTGACCTCAAGACCACGGTACATCAGCTTGGTTTTACCGGCCTCGATGCCCTCGGCGGTGTTGAATACGATTTGAATCGGTACGCCGGCATCAAGCAGGCTTTTTATGATCAGACCGGCACCGATGAGTGCGGCCAGCAACGGCAATATCCAGATGAACGGGATGCCGCGTTTTTTCTTCAGCACGGGTTGTTGCGGTTTGCCGGAAAGGGTGCCGGTGTCCGGTTGTTCAGTCATCAGTTACCTCTTTATCCCATATCAAGCGCGCATCAAATGTGGTGGCGGCGAGCATGGTCAATATCACGACACTGCCAAAGGCGGTGGCACCGGGTCCCGATATGATCTGCGCGATACTGCCGAAGCTGACCAGTGCAACCAGCAGGGCAATCACAAAAATATCGAGCATTGACCAGCGGCCGACCAGTTCGACGGCGCGGTACATGCAGGTACGCTGGCGGTCGTCAAGCGCCCATTTTAACTGTACCGACAACAGCAGGATTAACAGCGCGACCATTTTCAGGACGGGTACCAGGATGCTGGCAATAAATATCACGGCAGCGACCGGATAGCTGCCGTGCTGCAGCAAGGTTATAACACCGGTCATGATGGTGTCAGCTTGTCCGGAACCAAAATAGGTCACCGTCATTATTGGCAGGACATTGGCGGGTACATAGAGGATTGCAGCCGTGATCAACAGTGCCCAGGTACGCGACAGGCTGTTGGTGGCGCGCATGTGCATGTGCGCCCGGCAGCGCGGGCAATGTTCTTCGTAGCCGTCATGGCCGACATCGAACGCCAGCTTGCCGCAGGTATGGCAGCGTATCAGTCCCATTTGCCTGGCGGTTGCCGGCTGTTTCAACGCAACTGCCTCTTCAGGGCCTGCTCGATCCTTTTCCAGAAGTCGTCCTCGTCCAGCAAGGAGGACATCAGTGTCGTTACCAGCAACAGGGCGACGAAGCAGTACAGCCCGATGCCGGGGATGATGCTGGCCATGCCCTTGAGTTTTACCACGGCAACCAGCACGCCCAGCATATACACCTCGAGCATGCCCCATTCATCCAGATAATGGTAATAGCGGAACGCATAGGGCAGGAGCGCGCTGGATCGTTCCAGGTGCAGATGCGCGGAGACGAACAGCACAAGCAGCAGCTTGCAGAACGGAATCACGATGCTGGCAAAAAGGACCAGCAGCGCCGTCCAGTACAAACCTTCATTAAACAGTACCAGGGAGCCCTGGTAAATGGTTGTCGATGTTTCCTGGCCGACGAGGCTCAGTGACATGACCGGTAACAGATTGGCAGGTATAAACAGCAGTAGTCCGGTGAGGGTAAGTGCCAGGGTGCGTTCTACGGTTTGCTCTCGCGGTTGATACAGCGGGTTGTCACAGCGCGGGCACAGCGCCTTCTCACCCAGGGGCGTATCCACACGCTCGAGCAACAGGTCGCAGTCTTTACAGGCGATCCAGTTATCCGGGATAGACTTGAGGCTCAGGGTGTCGTCTTCGCTGCTCATAAAATACATATAATACAAAGAGATAAGACTACATGTTACGGGCAGGGCTGTCTACCTGAATGGCGCTGCCAGCGGTTCGCCGATGAACACCCCCTGGCCGGGCCATTCGACACTTTTCCAGTACGCCTCGAGCAGGGTCTCGCCATTCAGGTAGCGGTCGATGACGATGTTCGGGCGTGGAAACTTCTGCACGAAGGCGCACGGTTCGACCACGGCGCCATAGCTGCCGGTAGCGCCCGCCTGCAGCCAGCGCAGGCTGCTCATTTGACTGCTGCCGGTTAACTTGCCGCCGGCGGATGTCAGGTGATCCGCAATGGCACCGGGATGGTACTGGTTACTGTCAATGCCCTCAACGTGCACCAGTCCGGTAAAGTAAAACATGACATCGCTGCGATGTTGCAGGGAATTGCCTTCAATCACCTCTACCTTGAAACGATCTGTCTGTAGCAGGTCAATGCCGTTATAAAACCGTGCCCGGGCGTTTCTGGCCCTGTCGGATGTGCTCAGCAGGTAGGCGCTGCCATCCGGGTGCGTACTGTCAGCGGCAACACCGCGATCGATGAGTGCCTTCACTGCTGCAAACGTCTCCCCGGCCAGCATCATGGCCGGACGCCAGTTAACGTCGGTAAACGGTCGCTGGCTGTTGCTGTTGAAATAGGGGCTCGGCCTGGTTGCCTTGCATCCCTGCACGCAAAATGCTTCGTCGAAACCGGCCGCGAAGGCCGTGGTGATTGACATGCACCCGACCCGGTAGGGCACCGTCCAGGTCAGCACATAACCCTGTACGCTTGCCGGCACCTGTGCATCCAGTTGTGCCTTGATCAACCTGAAGGTTTGCGGACGCATGACGTTGTTGCCCGGTTTGAATTTTACATGGATGACATTGCTGGCGGGTATATGACGCTTCGTCAGGTAATACTCGCCAATACGGCGACTCAACGGGTCCTCGTCATTAATAATCAGCGCGAGGTGCTGCGGGCCGAGTGTGGAACTGACAGGTACGTCGAGCGTGTCAGTATCCTCGACGGCATCACAGGCCGGGAGTAACAACAGTGAAAACAGCAGCAGGGTGAACAGCAACTGTCCGGAGCGGCCACGTGGCTCCTGTCTCGACAGGCTGATCCCGGGTCCGTCAGCTGTTTTCACGGTACTCGTGCGGGGATACCCCTGTCCAGCGTTTGAACGCGCGGGTAAAGTTGCTGGGTTCGGAAAACCCGAGCAAGTAAGTGATTTCACCGAGTGAGCGATGCGTTTCGCGAATGTAGTGCAATGCCAGTTCTCGGCGGGTACTCTCGAGCAGTGCCTTGAAGTTGGTTTCTTCGTTGTTGAGCTTGCGTTGCAGGCTGCGCAAGCCGACATTCAGCGATTGTGCGATAGTTCCCTGATTGGGCGTTCCGTCGGGCAGGCGTTCAATAATTTTTGAACGCACCTGCATGGTCAGGCTGTCACGGTCAAAACGAGCCAGGTAATCCACGACAGACTGGTCATTGATGCGTGCCAGACCGGGATTGGCATTGATTAATGGTGCATCAACCAGTTGCTTGCTGAAGGACAGGATGTTGTTGGCGGCGTCATACTCGATCGGTGCCCGGAAATACGCCTGTAACTTACTGTCACAGCCCGGCCTGGGATGTTTCAGCGAGACATGTGCGGGGTCAATCCCGTCACCGGCGGTCAAACGGCACATGCGCAGGAAGCCGCTCATGCCGGCATCCTGGAAAGCCGGGGTAAGCTTTACCCCTTCTGGCGGCAGTAATACCAGGTCCAGACCGTCATCGGTGTCCTGTAAACGCATATTCGCAGCCGTGGAAATCAGGCGTGAGTATCGCACCAGACGGATGAGCGCATCCCGCAGTGTGT
>CAMYIO010000012.1:0-72789 GCA_947258515.1 uncultured Ectothiorhodospiraceae bacterium | reverse complement strand
AGCACCACGGGTTGCACCTGTTCGCCCACGACAAAACCGAAACAGGGGTCGCCACTGGCATCAACCGCAAGCTGCCAGAGGTGTTGTACACGGTTGCCGGGGTAGCGGGTATCCGGGTTGGACAGCAGGGCCATATCAAGTTCTGCCTCCCTGAAGAGGGGTTCGGGATCGCAATCGTAGATTGTGCGCAGGGTTTGTGCGATCACGGCGGCAACAGTACCCATCATCGTATAATTACCTGCGGTCATCGTTATCGCTCCTTGTGGTCAGTCGATGTCCTTCCGCCTTTTGACAAAATCAATCATACGCTGGGTGGCAGTAAGGGCTTTTATCCGGACTGTTTCCGGGACATGTATTTCATTACTGCCATTATTGAGCACTTCGGCCAGGTTGCGTAAATTATTCATCGCCATCCACGGACAATGGGCGCAGCTTTCGCAGGTGGCGCCTTCGCCCGCTGACGGGGCCTCCAGAAAAGTTTTACCCGGCGCAGCCTGTTTCATCTTGTAGAAGATGCCGTTGTCCGTGGCGACAATGAATTCCTTGTTTGGCAGTCGTGTAGCGGCGTTGATCAGTTGCGTGGTCGAGCCCACCACGTCGGCGAGTGCGATTACGGATTGCGGGGACTCCGGATGCACCAGGATTGCTGCATCCGGATGAAGTGCGGCGAGGTTCTGCAGTGCCTCGGCCTTGAATCGTTCATGCACGATGCAGCTGGCTTGCCAGAGCAGCATGTCGGCACCGCTTACCCGTTGCACGTAGCTTCCAAGGTAACGGTCGGGCGCCCACAGTATCTTCTTGCCCTGTTGCTGGAGGTGGTTCACAACATCAACCGCTATGCTTGAGGTCACCACCCAGTCGGCACGTGCCTTCACTTCTGCGCAGGTGTTTGCATAGACCACTACGGTGCGTTCCGGGTGTGCATCGCAGAAAGGGATGAATTTCTCCGGGGGGCAGCCGAGATCCAGTGAACACTCGGCTTTCAGGGTCGGCATCAGGACACGCTTTTCCGGGTTCAGTATTTTCGCGGTTTCCCCCATGAAGCGCACACCGGCGACCACCAGGGTGCTGGCCGGGTGCTGGTTGCCGAAGCGCGCCATCTCGAGAGAATCAGACACGGTGCCACCGGTTTCATCCGCGATCATTTGCAGGTCATCGTCGGTGTAATAATGCGCCACCAGTACGGCATCTTTTTCCCTGAGCAATTGTTTGATTTCAGCGATCAGGGTGTCGCGCTCACCGCTGTCATATTCCGGTTGAGCGACGCTGCCGGGTAGCGGATACAGTATCCCCGGGAGCTCTGGATGGTCGGTGCTGTTGGGTGCCTCAGCCATGGCGCGGGTTACCTGGTGTTCCGGGGATAGGTTTGGAATGGCTTGTAACTAACTGTTTATTAGGTTTTATATTATGCTGTTTCTGTCGACGTTGCCGCTGTCGTGTCGTTGCTGATGCGCCGCAGTATTGCTGCTGACTCGGTATCCCCGCGGTCTGCCGCCAGTTGCAACCAGCGCGCCGCCTCTTCGAGGTCACGGCTTACCCCCTGTCCATGGTAGTACATCATGCCGAGGTTGGCCTGTGCGTCCACAAAACCCTGCTCGGCGGCCTTGCGGTACCATTCGGCGGCTTTCACAAGGTCCTGTTCCACGCAGGTGCCTTCATCGTACATGACGCCGAGGTTGTATTGCGCCTCGACATCCCCCAGTTCGGCCAGCGGCAACCATTCTTCAAAGGCCGCCTGGTAGTCGCCTTTCAGGTAGGACTGGTAGCCACCACCGAGAATAGTCCATGTCGGCATGCCGGCCATCAGCAGGCGATCAACGTCAGTAGTTTCATTAACATAGCGGGCATTCTAGTAATTTACCGGCAATATGTATAGCCAATGTTGGGTAGGGGCCATAAAATGTAGTTATTCTTCGGGTTGATCTTTGCCTGTGAGTCGAGGTTTAGCGCTGACTGCGGATATACCGATTCAACTCTATTTTGTAACACACTGATAATGGATGCTGACCATGTACCGCGTGTCGAAATCTGTCTCCTTTTGTTATGGTCATCGACTGCTCAACTACCATGGTAAATGCCAGCATTTGCATGGACACAACGCCCGCGCGGTGATCACGCTGCAGAGCGATACCCTCGATGAACGCGGCATGGTGGAAGATTTCAGTGAACTGAAGCGGCTGGTATGGGAATGGCTGGACAGCGAAATTGACCATACCCTGTTACTGCACAAGGATGACCCCATCCTGCCCTTGTTGCAGGAAAGTGGTGAGCGGGTCAGGATGACAGAGGAGAATCCGACGGCCGAGGTCATTGCAAAAATGATCTATGAGTATGTCGCTGCAAAAGGTTTTCCAGTGACCGATGTAAAGTTGTGGGAGACGGAAACCAGCTACGCCAGCTACAGTAACAACCGCAATGAGTGATCAATGATGCAGCCAGCACCATGAACCGTCCGGCCGGGATAACAGGCAGGACTTGCTTTCTTGCATGGTTGACATGTCCGGTCGTGCTGCTGTGTTCAGCCAGTCATGCGATGGCAGCAGAGGTTAGCTACGATCATGGCTTTGTAAGCTTCGATGATGCGCCCCTCGAGGAGCCGCTGGCCTTTCCGGACTGGTTCAAGCTCAGTTTTCTGGATCTGCGTGAGGACATAGAGGAGGTTCGGGAGGCAGGCAAACAGGGGCTGATCGTTTATTTCGGGCAGAAATATTGCGCCTACTGCAAGCAGTTTCTGGAGGGGGATCTGGAGGCAGAGGACATCCAGGCCTACTTGCGTGGGCATTTCGATATCATCGGCATCGATATCCACGGCGACCGTACGGTGACCGACCTGGAGGGCAGGGAGCTGACAGAGAATGCGCTGGCTATCCGGGACAGGACCAACTTTACCCCGTCAGTGATTTTCTACAACACCGCAGGAGAAGAGGTATTGCGCCTGCGCGGATATTATCCGCCGTACCGTTTTCGAGCGGCACTGGAATATGTCGCTGATGCGCACTACAAGGAAGAAAATTATCGTCAATACCTGGCACGTGCCGATGTGCCGCTGGTGTTTGAACCCGGTGACCTCATCGATGAGCCGCTGTTCATGCCGGGACCCTATATGCTGGACCGAACGGTAAGGCCGGGCGAACGGCCACTGGTGGTGTTTTTCGAGCAGGGGAACTGCCATGCCTGTGATGTGTTGCATACCGGCCCACTGCAGGACCCGGAGATTATGCTACGACTCGAGCAAATGGAAAATGTGCAATTGCCTTTCTGGTCGGATACCCGGGTCATAACACCGTCGGGAGAGCGCCTGACGGCAAAACAATGGGCAGAAAGACTGGGCCTTTTCTATACGCCTACATTGATATTTTTCGACCGGAATGGCCGTGAAATCATGCGTGTCGATTCCGTTGTGCAGTTCTACCGCTTGCGCAATGTGCTGGACTACATCCTCAGTGGTGGCTACCGCGAGTATCCGACATTCCAGCGCTGGCGAGCCAGGCGCAGCCCGATGTTGCTGGAGTAGCGCGGCCCGGGTCAGCTGTCCTGCCAGCGTTTGAAGATCAGCGTGGCATTGGTGCCGCCAAAACCAAAGCTGTTGGACATTATGACATTGGTGCCGGCATTGTCGATGCGCTCGCGGATGATCGGGAACCCTTCGCCGGCCGGATCCAGATCGGTGATGTTGGCCGAGGCGCTGAGGAAATCTCCCTGCATCATCAGCAGTGAATAAATGGCTTCGTGTACGCCCGCGGCGCCCAGTGAATGGCCGGACAGTGATTTAGTCGAGTTGATTTTCGGAATGTTGTCGCCAAACACCTTGCCTACCGCCTCCAGTTCACGCATGTCGCCGACCGGTGTGCTGGTGCCATGGGCATTGATATAGTCAATCGGTTCATCGACCGTGGACATGGCCTGTTGCATGCAGCGCACCGCGCCTTCACCCGAGGGCTGGACCATGTCATAGCCGTCGGATGTTGCACCGTAACCGACCAGTTCGGCATAGATCCTGGCGCCGCGCGCCTGTGCGTGCTCCAGTTCTTCAAGCACCACCATACCGCCGCCGCCGGCGATGACGAAGCCATCGCGGGTCGCGTCATACGGGCGCGAGGCCGTTTGCGGTGTCTCGTTGTACTTGGAGGAGAGTGCGCCCATGGCATCAAACATCAGCGTCAGCGTCCAGTGCAGTTCCTCGCCGCCGCCAGCGAACACGATATCCTGCTTGCCAAACTGGATCTGTTCATAGCCATTACCGATGCAGTGCGCGCTGGTGGAGCAGGCAGAACTGATCGAGTAGTTGACGCCGAGAATCTTGAACGGTGTCGCCAGGCAGGCGGAATTGGTGCTCGACATGGTGCGCGGTACCATGTACGGACCAACCCGCCGCAGGCCTTTCTCGCGCAGGGTGTCGATGGCGAGGGAGATGTTCTCTGTGGATGACCCGCCGGAGCCGGCAATCAGGCCAGTGCGAACATTGGATATCATGTCATCCGCAAGGCCGGAATCATCGATGGCCTCCTGCATGGCGATGTAGTTGTAGGCGGCACTGCTGCCCATAAAACGGCGCAGCTTGCGGTCAATCAATGCCTCGGTATCAATGTTGACGGTGCCCGCTACATGGCTGCGAAAACCAAGCTCTTTATATTCCGGTATATATTCGATACCGGATTTCCCTTCTTTGAGTGAACGACTGACTTCCTGCTTGTTATTTCCAAGACTTGAAACAATGCCAAGTCCGGTGATGACAACGCGACGCATGATAATAATCCTAAAAATTTTCGGTTGAGGTAAACAGACCTACTCGCAAACTGCTGGCATGATAGATTTCCCGGCCATCGACTTCCATGACGCCATCGGCAATGCCCATGTTGAGCTTGCGCTGAATGACGCGTTTCATGTCAATGCGGTAGGTAATTAAGGTGTTTTTGGGTGTCACCTGGCCGGTGAATTTGACTTCCCCGGCACCCAGTGCGCGGCCACGTCCCGGGCTGCCTGCCCAGCCGAGGTAGAACCCGACCAGTTGCCACATGGCATCCAGACCGAGGCAACCGGGCATTACCGGGTCACCTTCAAAATGACAGTCGAAAAACCACAGATCCGGTCTTACATCCAGTTCGGCGACGATATGCCCCTTGCCATGTGCACCGCCCTCATTGCTGATATGGACGATCCGGTCACACATCAGCATGGGAGGTAACGGCAACTGGGCGTTACCCGGACCAAACATCCTGGCATGCGCGCAGTCGAGCAGCTCCTCGTGGGAATAACTGCTTTTGCTGATGTGTGGGGTATGTGGTTCAGCCTGGAATGATTGCGTCATTGTGAAAGCGAATAACCTGTCTTGGTTTAATCAGGGTATTCTAATCTACTTTGAGGTGGGTCTGCACTCGTCATTGCACACCCTGCCGGGGAGAAGGGATAGCGGGTCGGGCTAGTCCCTGAAATTAACGGTTTGCAGCGGCTGCAGCAGGCCGTAACTATCCAACTGACTGATAATATTCTGTAAATCATCACGTTTCTTGCCGGTGACACGGACCTTGTCACCCTGGATACTGCTTTGAACCTTCAGCTTTGACTCCTTGATCTTTTTAACCAGTTTTCTTGCGGAATCCTGGTCAATGCCCTGTACGACATTGATCAGCATCGATGCCTTGCCGCCACTGTTGCGGACCTCGCCTTTCGACAGGGAGAGAATATCAATGCCGCGTTTTGACATGCGGTTATGGAGTATGTCGAGTACCTGCCGAATCTGGAATTCATTTTCGCCATGTACGGTAATGACTGCTTCTTTCAGCTCAACACGTGCGTCTGTACCCTTGAAGTCAAAGCGTGTGCCGACTTCCCGGTTGGCCTGGTCAACGGCGTTACTGATTTCATGCTGATCAACTTCCGAAACAATATCAAAGGACGGCATATATCGGCTCCTGATTGCAAATAATGGGCGCTTTGCCAAGGGCGCATCATTATATTCAAAAACAGGGCAATAGATAAATACATGGCCAGAAAGACTGGCCATGGCTTGAATCCGGTATTGGGAACGTACCCGGTTTAGTCGGGCTGACTGGAACGGCGGAACAGGGATGCTATCGAAGACAGAATGCGTCGGAAAATACCCGGCCGTGGCAGAATGATGCTTTCAAACGTTGCTTCGGTCCGGGTATCGTCATTGGGCACCTGTAAGGTACGAGTATAGCGGTTATTGCATGTGCCCCCGTGATTCTCAGTGGTTGGATCGTGGTCGGGTGTGGCGTCTGCCCCTGGTGTTTTTTCAGTTCCCTGCTTTGCTGCAGCGGGTTCATCGGGAGAATCATGTATATCGAATGGCGCGGTGATGATAATGGTTTCATCATCATCAGCTGCATGCGCGAATCTGAAGGCAGCAAGCCCTGCCGCTGCATGCCTTTGCGTCTCTGCCTGCGTGGCAGCAGTCGCCGCTGTAATTGACAGCTCGGGTACAGGGCCGGCAAACATACTCGGCAGATCATCAGGCTCCTGTGCGGCACGGGATTCAACCACGGCTGTTTCATCCGGCATAATTGCGTGATCATTTGTCAGTGATTCATCATTTTCGATGGTGATACTTTCATACTCTATTGCGGAGTCGACAGACTGACTGATCATTGCGGTAATGTCTTCATCCAGCAACAACGGTACCGTCACCTGGACGGGTGCCTGGTCATGTGGCGTTGCTGCCGCCAGCACGGATTCTTCAAAGACCACCTGGTTGCCGCCCTGGGCCATGGCGTAAACCAGTCGGCTATCGGCTATCGACAGCAACTCGTCAAAGCGGGTATCGCGACGAATCTCGGGCGCCGCAACACCGATACTGACCGTGTAACGAACCTTGTGTTCGCCCTGCTTGAGGATGCGTGAACTGATGTCCCGGTTTAGCCGGTCAGCCAGGTTGCGGATTCCGGTAGTGCTCATGCCCGGCAGCAGCAGCGAAAAACGGGCGGTGCCGATGCGAGCGGCCATGTCTTCATGTCGAATACCCGCTTGCAGTACCATCGCCACCGATTTGATTATTGACTCGGATACGTCCTTGCCATAACGTTTGAAGAGGTCGCCGAAGTCATCGATCTCGATACGGAAAACAGCCAGGCTGGTTTTATGGCGTACAGCATACGAAAGCTGCTGGTAACTTTGGTCCATAAAGGCGGCTTCGTTTGCCAAACCGGTCAACGGGTCTGTCAGTGCCTGCGTCTCAAACTCGATATTTTCAGCCGCCAGCGCCTGGGTCGTGGTATGTGCGCTTGCATGAGCCTGTGTGCGTGCTAGCAAGTGCACGGAATCGAACGGCTTGCCTATAAAATCGGTGGCGCCGGCCTGCGTGGCCCGCTCCTTGGTTGATTCGGAATCATTGGCGCCGGTGATGATAATGACGGGGATAGCCTGTATCTGCGGGTGATTGGATTTTCTGATGCGTTCCAGAAGACCATAGCCATCGAGGTTTGGCATGGTCAGGTCAGAGACAACCAGGGAAAACGGATCGGCATTGTTGAGCAGTTCCCATGCATTATCACCATCGATGGCTTCAACTGTCTCGAAATGGTCCTGCAGGATTTTTCGTGCCGTGACCCGGATAACCTTGGAGTCGTCAACAATCAATAACCGCTGTTTCCTGACTGATTCTTCACTCATTACATTGCCTGTGCTGACATGATGATTCTTGCAGTCGTATCGGCTTTCGGGGTCTTATCTTTAACCTCTGCCACGGGGGTCGTTGGCCCATGATGGTTGATGCTATGATGTGTTACCAGTGAGTCGGCATCTGGCCGGGTCAAGCTGTCAAGCCGACAGCCGATGCGGTGTAATCTGTACACCCTGATATGCCAGATGCCCGGCAGCGGCAGCGGCCGTATGTAAGCTGAACAGGTCGAGTGAATGGTTAACGGAATTCATAACTTGCTTGCGCGTCTCAACGCCTTTGTCTGGGATGATGACATGCGTGAGCTGTCCGGCTTGCACCGCTACCTGGTGTTCGTGTCCCGTGTATTGAACCTGTTGGTAAAGGAACTGATTGGTGGCCAGTTAAACCTGCGGGCCATGAGTCTCGTTTACACCACGCTGCTGTCGATTGTGCCATTGCTTGCGGTCAGTTTTTCCGTACTCAAGGGTTTCGGGGTGCATAACAGGATTGAACCGCTGCTTTATAATCTGCTGACACCGCTTGGCCCGAACGGTGTGGAAATTACCGACAGGATTATCGGCTTTGTCGAAAATGTCAAAGTCGGCGTGCTCGGTTCTATCGGTGTCGTGCTGCTGATCTACACGGTCATTGCGTTGATACAGAAAATCGAGTCTGCCTTCAATTTCGTCTGGCAGATTGATCATCTGCGGTCACTTTCGCAGCGTGTCAGCAACTATCTTAGTGTGATCCTGATCGGCCCGGTGCTCATTTTCAGCGCGGTTGGTTTTACAGCCACGGTGTTGAATACGGAGACTGCACAACAGCTGGTTTCGATCGAGCCATTCGGTACCCTGATGTTTTACGGCAGCGAGCTGGTCCCCTACATACTGGTATGCCTGGCGTTCACGCTTATCTATATCTTCATCCCTAATACGCATGTGCAGTTTACTGCGGCCCTGGTGGGTGGTGTGATTGCCGGTGTCTTGTGGAAAATAACCGGCTGGGGATTTGCGGCATTCATCGCTACATCCACAAAGTATGCGGCGATCTACTCGAGTTTCGCCATCATGATCATGTTGCTGATCTGGATGTACCTGAGCTGGCTGATCCTGCTGGTGGGTTCACAGATCGCCTATTTTGTACAGCACCCGAAGTACATGACCCTGCACCGCGAGCCCATGGTGCTCAGCAATCGAATGCGTGAGCAGCTTGCGCTGCAGATAATGTTCCTGGTCGGGTATAACTATTACCATGGCAAGGCAGCCTGGACACTCGATCATTTCGTCGACTATCTTGACCTGCCCGGTGAACCGGTGCTTCGTACGATCAGGATACTTGTTGATGCCGGCTACCTGATCGAGATAGACAACGACGGTACGCCGGCCTATCTGCCCCTGCATGATATTGAAAATATACGGCTCATCGATGTGATTACCGATGTTCGTTGCTCGCGCGAGAGCCGGGTATTGAGTCTGCAGCGCTTGACACCTGTAAAAGCCATCGAGCAGCTTGTAGTGGAATTGAATACGGCCCGGCAGTCGGCGCTCGGCGAGCTAACGCTCAGGAGTATGGTGCAGTCTGTTGATGAAGAACTGGAGGCGGCTGTACAGGTGATGGCAGGGCGTTGACTATTCAAGCAGGCTGATGGCTGCCGTACCGGCAGGCTCGATGTCCATCCATTCCGGCAGGTTCTCCCGCAGCGTGTGATAGAGTTTCCCTGCATCCGCACTCTGGCAGCCGTGCAATCCGGGTCGATGGCTGATGCGATAGTACCAGGCAGGATAGCCACCCGCTGACTCGGGTGCGCTGGCGGGGAGTGGGCCAATATTGTCCGTGACCTCGCCATTCATCACCCATTCGCCGTGACACAGCAGCTTTGCCGTTTCTTCCCGGGCATTCACCAGTGAGATGTGTGTCATCGCCGCTGCAACCGTTGCGGTCTGCGCCCTGTCTCGTGGAACCCAGGCAATGTAGTGATCCAGCATCGGATCTGCAGCGGGAATATAGCCGGCGGCGACAGGATTTGTGCGGGAACTTGTGCCGGAGAGTGTTGCGCAGCCCTGTAGTGCCAGCAGGGCGATAGTCGAGGTACTGATCGTTACCGCCTGAATCCTCATATCGCGCTCTCCAGGGTCTGTCGGGCTGCCAGGGGTTGCTGGCATGTTCCGCGCTTCTCAGCATACAGCCTAGGATGTGTGACGGGATAAAACTGTGATCCGCTACTTAAAGGCTAAAAACGTTGTAAACTACAGGGTATTGGCGAGGATTCAGGACAGTTGCATGGCCGTGGCAAACAGTAGCGTTGAACAATGCGTGGAATCGTTGTGTCAACACGGTTGTGTGCGTGTCTCCGCGTATATTGCGTTACTGAGAGCTGGTGAGGTGTTTGCAGAAGTGGCTCATCTGAGTGTGCACGAACGGCAGATGGTGCTGGATGAGCTGGTGGACACCATGGCGCCCTATGAAATCAAAGGTGACGACTGATAGTTACCGTGTTACCGGTTTGTGTACTCAATGTTTTATCGACTTGAGTTCATCGTCCTCGGTGCTCACATCAACTTTCGAAAAGCGGGGTGAGTCATTCAGTAATGAATCAATGTCATTCCTGATGCTGGAGAGTTCAGCCAGCTCATCGTACTCGGGGTCATCGCTCGCCGGGGCGGCCTTATCAGTGGCCAGTGCATCAGCTGACTGGTGTCCAAGTGAAGGCGCGTCTGTTTGTTCCGCGCACAGATGATAGGCGCCGGTTGCCAGGTGTTCATAAACCGCCCGATAGCTTCGGGTCATCTCCTGTACAAGATCCGATGTATGCATGAAGTGCTGGCTGACCTGTTCACGGTATTCAGCAAATCGATCTACCAGCTGGTCCAGTTCTGTCTGCAGATTCTCGTTGCGGTTGTTTCGGCGGGTAAGGGTGTAAGTCACAATACTGCCAAGTCCAGTACCCAGCAGGACGCCCAGTGCACCGATTATCCATAGGGCGCTCGTTCCATTCAGCTCTACCATGGTGAGACCTCGCAAGTGTGATCGCGCATCGCGGCGCGGGTGATTCCGGGGCACATTGTACTGGAAAATGCGCGCAATTAAATCTCGGGCCCGGGTTGGCCTCTGTCGCAACTGCAGATGCTTATAATTTCATGTAAACAACGACGTAGTAAGTATTCATAATGCTCTTCACGAGTAATCGGGCGCAGCTGTCGGGCGCTGACCGAAGATAGAACTGCCGACACGAATCATGGTGGCGCCCTCGGCAATGGCAATCTCGAAATCGTTGCTCATCCCCATGGAGAGTTCACTGAAATGGCGGGCATCAAAGCGCGCTGCACAGGCCTCACCCAGTTCCCGCAGGGCGGCGAAATTCGCGCGTGTTGCCTCGGGGCTGTCATTGCGGCGACCGATGGCCATCAGGCCGCGCAGGCGGATGCCGTACAGTCCGGCGCCCAGCAGGTCTTCAACAAATGCATAGACCGACGCTGCCGGCAGACCGAATTTGTCCGGATCATCGGCGATGTTGACCTGCAGCAGAACATTCAGCGTGCGCTGTGAGCGCGTGGCGCCGGCAGACAATTTGCTCGCGAGTTTGAGACTGTCAAGCGTATGCAACCACGCAAAGTTTTCGGGGATTGATTTTGCCTTGTTGGATTGCAGGTGTCCGATAAAGTGCCACTCGTTCAGCGGATTATGCAGCAGCGCTTGCTTGCCGAGTGCATCCTGCAGGGTATTTTCACCGAAACAGTGTTGCCCTGCTGACATGGCTGCCTGTACGTATTCGGCTGGCATGTACTTGGTAACCGCGACCAGACGTATGTCGCCGACGTTGCGTCCGGCACGCGTCGCCGCGTCCTGCATGCGTTCACGGATGCTGCCAAGGTTGATCTTGATGTTGCTGGATAATAGCGACATGCGGCTCAAATCGATACGTCACTCATGCATGAACCACATTGCGCGGTTCGCCTCTCAGGAAGGCATGAATGTTATCAGTCAGTTCATTGATAAGTGATTGTCGTGCATTAATGCTTGCCCAGGCAATGTGCGGGGTAACAATCAGGTTGGGTACAATTTCATCCAGCAGTGGATTGCCTTTGCGCGGTGGCTCTTCGCTCAATACGTCGATTGCGGCGCCGGCAATTTGCCCGGACGCCAATGCCTGCCGCAATGCGATTTCGTTGACGATGCCGCCCCGGGCCGTGTTGATGAGCAGGGTATCTTTGCCCATCAGTGCAAATTCAGCGTGGTCGATCAGATTGCGGGTAGTGTCGGTCAGCGGGCAATGCAGACTGATAATGTCTGCTTGCGATAACAGCTGCTCCAGTGGGCAGCGATCTGCCTGCGTGCTTCCTGCCGGCCGCTGTGCAACCAGGATGTTCATGCCAAATGCCCTGCCCATTGCGGCGACTGCATTGCCCAGTTCTCCATAGCCGATAATACCCAGGGTCTGCCCGGCCAGTTCCCTGATAGGGTAGTCGAGCAGGCAAAATGACCCGGCAGCATGCCACTTGCCTTCATTGACCGCGGTTTGGTGGTCATTGAGGTGACGGGTGAGGGCCAGTATCAGGGAAAAAACATGCTCAACCACCGATGTAGTGGCATAACCGCGGGCATTGCAGACAGTGATTTTCTGTTCCGCAGCTGCTGTCAGGTCTACATTGTTGGTGCCGGTGGCTGCCACGCAAATCAGTTTCAGGGAATTAGCCTTTTGTAATGTCTCCCGGTTCAGCGGTACCTTGTTGCTGATGACAATGTCTCTATCCCGCAGCGCGTCTCCGAGCTCGTCGACAGGCGTGGCGCTGCGTATCGACCAGTCGGTCAGGCTGGATTTCAGGGCATCCAGGTCGAGGTCATGCCGGTCTACCGTCGCACTATCAAGGAACACGCCACGCATGGTGTCCTAGCTGCTTCCCAGCATGTCCTGCTTGAGGGACTTGTCGACCGGGTTCGGGCCTAGCCAGATCTTCAGCAGGGCACGAAAGAAGTCATTGCCGGCAACAGCGCCGCGCCATTCGCCGTTGATGCGCACCTCTGTGCCCTTTTCGGGCGTGTACTCGATTTTCAGGACATCACCTTTGTGTGCGGCAGTAAACAGTTTGTTGAAGGCATCCAGCCGCGGCTGGATTGCCTGCAGTTCGCTGCTTGAAAGATTGGCATCCAGCCCGTCTATCCAGCCATCGGTCATCTTTTGCTTGCTGATTTCCTTGTAGAGAATGTGCATCAGGACGCTGGCGGGTCCCTCGCCAGCGAGTATGGCGCCGGCGTCCGTTGTTTTCGCCGGCAGGTAAAGTGCCCCGACGTAGACGTCTATATAGAGTTTTTCCCGCAGGCCGGCACCGTTCAGCAGCAGTGTGGTCTTGCTGTCGCCGGAGGGGGTGGTCTGCGCAATTGCAACTCCCTCGATTTCAAGTGCGTAAGTCGGTGCGCTGTGCATTAACAGGACAAGCATAAGGGGCAGGGTGTGTCTGTACATGGGTTCTCCTCGATAGCCGGGTGGCATTATTTGGTGCGTGCAGGGTGCTGCGCAATATTCTCGACGTGCACCGGGAAGTGGCCGCTCCTGATATCCTTATAGTAGCGTTCAAGCGTCAGCCTGACGACCGGGAAGGCCAGCTCATGCCAGGGTATTTCGTGTTCCTCGTGCAGCCTGACCTCCAGGCTTTCATCTCCAGGCCGGTAATCCTCTGACTCCAGCTGCGCACGAAACATCATGTAGACCTGGTTAATGTGTGGAATGCTGAACACGCCGTAGAGTGCCAGATCGGTGACCTTGCCGCAGGCTTCTTCCCATGTTTCACGCGCGGCCGCCTGTTCGGTTGATTCGCCGTTTTCCATGAAGCCGGCAGGGAGTGTCCACAGACCATAGCGCGGCTCAATGGCACGGCGGCACAGCAATATGCGGTTATCCCATACGGGCAGGCAGCCGGCCACGATTTTCGGATTCTGGTAGTGTACCGTTTGGCAGGCATCACAGACATGGCGTGTGCGATTGTCGCCTGCAGGGACTTTTTCGATGACGCGTTCACCGCAATTACTGCAATAGATCATAGGGGTACGGTCACAAACGGGTGGTTATTGTGTTGTCCGACATTAGCATAGAATGCCGCTGCAAATCCTGGCGAATCATTGTTTGCACGCAGCAGCCTGCTAGCGTCTGAGGTGTTTTTCCGCCAGCGTCAGGCCAAGCATGGTCTTGGCGTCCCGAAGGGTGCCGTTGTATACCTGCGCCAGTGCCTCGTCGAAGGGTAGCCAGTGTATCTCTATCACCTCGTGTGCCTCCGGTTGTGCGGCAAGAAGTGTCAAGCCGCGCGCAACAAACAGGTGAATGACCTCGTCGCAGAAACCCGGTGTTACCAGTATGTCACCGAGCGTCTGCCATTGATCAGCCTCTATCCCGGCCTCCTCCAGCAGTTCGCGTTTTGCTGTCGCCAGCGGACCTTCATGCGCTTCCAGTTTGCCCGCCGGCAGTTCCCACAACCAGCCGCCGCTGGCATGCCTGTACTGGCGCAGCAGGCAAACATGCTGGCGTTCATCCAGTGCCACCACGGCGGCTCCGCCCGGGTGACGCACTATTTCAAGCTCCACCGACTCGCCGTTGGGCAGGGTCAGGGATTCAATGCCAAGTTGCACAACCCGGCCTTGGAATACAGATCTGGTAGTGTGAGACAATCCGGTTTTCCTCTTCAGTGGCGCTACTCCATGCAGCCATTTTACATGCAACAGGCGCTGCGGTTCTCATGTACGCAGTGTGGACAATGCTGCGCCACTGCCGGCGAGTATTATGTGTACCTGAATGACGAGGAATCCGAAAGGATTCGTACCTTTCTGCAACTGTCGCGCGGCTGGTTCCGGCGTCGCTACCTGCAACGTCTCGGGGATGGCGATCGGGTGCTGGCATCCGGACCCGACGAGCGTTGCATCTTTCTGGATTGCGAAGACAAGTGCCGGGTGTACGCCGTTCGCCCCGTTCAATGCCGGACCTACCCGTTCTGGCCGGAGCTGCTTGGCAGTGCCGCGGCATGGAACCGGGAGGCACGACGATGTGAGGGCATCAACCAGGGCAGGGTGGTGGCAGCCTCGACTATTCGGCGTGCGCTGCGGGAATGCATGGCACAACAGGAATAGAAAGATTGCGGGGCATGCGTCAAGCCTGTGGCTCAAACACGGCGAGCAGCTGGCCGGCGTGGGCGGGGGCGTGTGGATCGTGATAGAGGCTGACTAATGTCATGCCCCGGGGCGGTGTCAGCAAGGGACCTCGTGTCAGGGTGTCAAAGACGTCTCCCCCCAGCAGCTGCTGCGCTATGGTCAGGTACAGGCGATCAAGCACCTTCGCCTCAAGCAAGGTGTGGAAAACGGCCGGTCCGGCGATCGCGTAGAGGCTCCGGTACCCCAGTGCCGCCAGGTGCGAGACCATGCGGCCACCTTCAACCAGGGAACCGGCGCCGGCACGAACGACCTCGATGCCGGCTTCCTGTAATGCCTGGGCCCGATCCGGGTCTGATGTCTCGCCGGTCATGACCAGGATGCGGCGGTTTCGGTAGGGTTCCAGTGCCGCAATCGGGATGTCCAGGCTGCCGCTGAGAATGGCGATGTCCGGCTGTTCACGTAACCCCTGTGCCAGGCGCCATTCGCGGATGTCGCCAAATGCCGCCTGGGCAGCGACCGGCAGCTGGTCCTGCGCCTCGCCAATGAGGCTTTGCCTGAAGTAGCGGCCACTGGTCATCAGCAGGTCAGCCTGCCCGGCCAGTTCCTGGTAGAGGCGCCAGTCACGCGGGTTGACGGTCGCGCCGGGCACGGTGTGTGTTGTGCTGTCGTTATCGCCAAGGGCAATGCGGCCATCCAGAGTAGTAATAAAATTGCTGTAGACATAAGGAGCGTCTGGCCGTCCTTTCAGATGCAGTTGATGCTGCAGGTACAGCCCTTCCAGCGGCTGCGGGCCGTCTGCTGCAGGATAGAGCCGGGTTACCGGTGTCTGCATGATCATGCGTCCCCGGGGATATACAGTATCCCGTCGATAGATTAATGCGGTGGTATAAATAAAAACGGGGCCTTCCGGCCCCGTTATCGGTGTCTGTTAATGACGGCTATCAGGCTTCAGCTGCCTGCGGTACGTCGACACTCTTGCCCTGGTAATCCTGGATGGCCGCCTTGATGGCATCCTCAGCCAGTACCGAGCAGTGAATCTTGACAGGTGGCAGTGCAAGCTCTGCCGCGATGTCGGTATTCTTGATTTCACGGGCCTCATCCAGCGTCTTGCCTTTTACCCATTCCGTCAACAGCGAGCTTGAGGCGATGGCCGAGCCGCAGCCATAGGTCTTGAACCTGGCATCCTCGATGACGCCGTTGTCACCGACCTTGATTTGCAGTTTCATGACGTCACCACAGGCCGGAGCGCCAACCATGCCGGTACCGACCTGCTTGTCACCCTTCTCAAATGAACCGACATTTCTCGGGTTTTCGTAGTGGTCCAGTACTTTATCGCTATATGCCATTTCAATTCTCCTGCAAGCTGAAATATTTCAAAGTATCGCTATGCCGCTGTCTGCCGGAAACCGGATCCAAGCAGCGAGGTTTGTGCGTCACTGGTGGCAGACTCAATGGCCTCCTCCAGGGTGATGCTATTGAGGTAGTCATAGATGCGGTTACTCAAACGCAGCCACATCTGGGCACCGGCAGGGATTTCTCCCTGGGTGTGCGGCTGCTCTTCGCGCCGCGTGAGGTCATCAACCGTGGCCAGGATATTGGCAATGGTGATTTCAGATGCCGGACGGGCAAGGCAGTAGCCGCCACCGGGTCCGCGCATGCCTGTCACCAGACCGTGTTGACGCAGTCGTGCGAACAGCTGCTCAAGATAAGAAATCGATATGGCCTGCTGCGCGGATATATCAGCCAGCGTTACCGGTCCTTTCTTGTGCTGTAGTGCCAATTCCATCATTGCGGTGACGGCATGGCGTCCTTTTGTTGATAACTTCATAACTAACCTCGATGAATACGGTACCGCGTGTCGCTGCCGGTAGCGCTGGTCCGTATCCTGTATTCAGATTTTCCAGTGCTCCGGTGCTGGATTCATGAAAGTGAAACCAGCCGATATCATGGGCATACTATAGTAATAGTTGAGTCTTTTAGTCAAGATTTATACCCGTTGAGTTATGTGATAATAGCACAAAAAATTAATATTTATCAGTGGCTTAATTATAAACTATCCTGATGTGGGTATATCAGGTGGGGAAGGCAGCGATAATAACATTACTATCCTTGCGGGCATTAAGGTATGTGCCTGGTCGGGCTGCTCTAAACGATTAAAACCGAACCAGTTTCTTCATTGAACCCGGCAAGAATAGATAACGTGGAGACATCCAACGGGGGTTTGTTACAATGCCAGCCTGCAGCGGTGATGGTGGTTGATAATAAGCACGCGGCCGGCGCAGCCATAAAAAATTTAAATTGAAAATCAGGCAGGAGCAGAAAATGGGAGCAGATTTACAGGGTGGCGTCGATCGTCGCCAACGGTCACGCAAGAAGCTGGATGCACTGGTGTCATCACGCAACGCGACACTGTCGTTGCTCACTGAGCTGGCGGGTCGTCAGCCATTCAACCCCGAACCGTCTGTGGAAAAGGCACTGCGCGCGTTTTGCGAAGCCCTGATCGACTACACCGCCAGCGCACACTTTCAGCTGTACCGCTATTTGTCTGATAACCGCGAACGGCGCACTTCGGTTCTCTCGGTCGCAGATGAGATCTACCCGAAGATAGTAGAAACCACCGACCAGATTCTGCGCTTTAACGACAAATACGAGTCCATGTCCCTGGACAACAGTGTTGAATTCCTTGCCGTTGATTTATCCAACCTCGGGGAGTGTATAGCCGAACGCATTCAGCTCGAGGACGCCGTCATATCTGCCATGGCGGGTGGCGTACATTAGCTTCAGGAACTACTTCAATTTCCGGAATAAACGGCTGCACAGGGAGGTGTAACAGCGCCTTGTGCACAGGCCGGCCCCCGCTGGCTTCACAGCAGATAAATACCCCGGTTGACAGGGGTGTGGTGTCTGTACTCACAGACCGTGCGGAATGCAACTATCCATGGAGATAATCTGATGGCCAGTAATGATGCTTCACCGGCGACGATAGAAACCCTGGTGGAAATCATGGCGCGGTTGCGTAATCCACAGGGGGGGTGTCCCTGGGACCTGGAGCAGGACTTCCGTTCAATTGCGCCCTATACACTGGAAGAAGCCTACGAAGTGGTGGATGCCATTGAGCGGGATGATTCCACAGCGCTGCAGGATGAACTGGGTGACCTGCTGTTTCAGGTCGTTTTTCACGCACAAATGGCGCAAGAGCGTGGCTGGTTCGATTTCAACGATGTCGTTTCAGGTATCTGCGAAAAAATGGTGCGCCGTCATCCGCATGTGTTTGCCGATGAGGTGATCGAGACCGCAGAGGCACAGACCCGTGCATGGGAGCATCACAAGGAGCGCGAGCGAGGTGAACAGAACAGTGCGCTGCACGGTGTTCCACTGTCACTTCCGGCATTGACGCGCGCGTACAAACTGCAAAAACGTGCCTCGCGGGTCGGTTTTGACTGGCCAAGCATTCACGGCGTGTCAGACAAGGTTGAAGAAGAACTGCAGGAGTTGAACGAGGAGATCAGCAGTCATGCAGGAATCGATAAATTGACTGATGAAGCCGGTGACCTGTTATTCGCGGCCGTTAACCTCGTACGGCACGCCGGTGTGCAACCGGAGCTGGCGCTGCGTAAGGGTAACAGTAAATTCACACGTCGTTTTCAACAGGTGGAGAAGTTCCTGCAGGATGCCGGGCAGATACTCTCCGATACTGATCTGGACACGCTCGACTATTACTGGGAAAAGGCCAAGGAACAGGAAGCGTCCCGGTGAGCTTTTCTTGTGAAAGGCTATGCAATCCGGTACAACTGACAAGTTGTAACCGCAGGGTAATTCGCCATGAATGACAAAACTCCCGAGAATGTGATCGAGGTCAGAGACCTGTTCATGCACTATGGTGATCGCGCTGTTCTCAGCGGCATCAATCTGGATATCCGTGCAGGGGAGATCATGGTGATCATGGGCGGCAGCGGTTCCGGTAAAACCACGCTGATGCGCAACTTGCTGGGTCTGATCAAGCCCACCTCCGGCAGTATTTGCATTTTCGGCAAGGATATCACCAGGATTAGCAGTCGCGAGCTGTACGCTATCCGGCGCAAGATAGGCGTTGCCTTTCAGGGGGGTGCCCTGCTCGGCTCGATGTCTGTCGCGGCGAATATAGAATTGCCGCTCAGACATCACACCAAGCTGGATGAAAACACCATGCGTATCATGTCTCGCATGAAACTCGAGGTGGTTAACCTGGCGGGTTTTGAAAACCTGATGCCGTCGGAACTCTCGGGCGGCATGTTAAAACGGGCGGCCCTGGCGCGCGCCATTATCATGGATCCGAGCCTGTTATTCTTTGACGAACCGTCCGCCGGACTTGATCCGGTCGTGTCTGCCGAACTCGACGAGTTGATCCTGCGTCTCAAGCAGGCGATGAAGGTAACCATTATTGTGGTTACACACGAGCTGGAAAGTGCCTTCAAGATCGCCGACCGTATTACCGTACTCGGACACGGGCATTTGTTGATGACCGGCACTGTTGACGAGGTCCAGCACAGTGGTATCGAGGCAATACAGGACATGATCAACCGCCGTCCCAGGGATGAGGCCATCAATGCAGATGAATACCTCGCGCGCCTGACGGCTGACCGGAGCCAGCAACGGATCTAGTGAAGGTGCTCACCCATGCTGCCGGCAGCTTATGATGGTGTAATCGCAAGTTCGTCGATCTTTGCCCGCATCTTTGCCAGCAGACCATCAAAACCTTCTTTTTTCATTATCTCCTGATAGGAGCTGCGGTAGTTGCTGATCAGGCTGACACCTTCGATGATGACATCATATACCAGCCACTGGTCACCTTTCTGGTAGAGCCTGTAGTCGACAGGTATGTCGGCGCTGGAAGTGATGATGAGGGTTTCCACGACGGCCTTCCTGCCACTGACCTTCTCGCCGGGATAATCCACTCTCTCGTTGGTGTACGACTCGATCTTACTCACATAGCTGTTTTCGATCAGTTGCGAGAACAGCCCGACAAACTTTTCTTTCTCCTCGTCAGTGGTTTTACTCCAGTTGGTGGCAAGCGTGCGCTGTGACATGGCCCGAAAATCAAAGCGTTCCTGGACTATGACGCTTATTTGTGTGCGCTTGTCTTCGTAATTCAGTTGCTCGTTGTCCAGTATGGCAAGAACAGCATCCACAGAGATGCGTACCTCATCGGTCGGCGAACTAGCCGCAAGTGACATCGCGGTAAATGCCAGTGTAAATCCGGTTATGAGTGTCAGAAAGATTTTTTTTAGCATTGCAGCTACCTCTTGAATCAAAGTGTACTTGTGTGACTAGTGAAGTATCAGATTTCTGCGATACTGGCCATAGGCATTTCGCAGGAACAGGTAAGGATCGAGTGAATCTTTCACGATACCTTCATAGGTATCCTTGTCGATCGACAGGAAGTTGATAATATCACCGGACACGGCCATCCAGTAGTAACGGTTTTCAAACAGCACGGGCACCAGACTGAAGTAAATGTCGCCCAGCAGGCCAATACCGTCCCTGACATTTGAGGGTCCCAGGAACGGCAACACCAGGTAGGGGCCGGGGCCAATACCGTAGTGGGCCATGGTCTGTCCGGTATCTTCTGTCTTTCTCTCAATCCCGAAATTCCCTTTCGCTGTGTCGAACAGGCCACCGATACCCAGTGTTGAATTGACGCCAAAGCGTGTCAGTTCATTGCCGGCATCATGAAACTTGCCTTGCAAGGCGGCATTGACGAAGCGTATCGGTGCCCGCAGGTTTGAGAAAAAGTTCCTGATGCCGAGTCGCAATGGTTCCGGGGCAAGCCAGCGCCAGCCCTTTGCGACAGGCTTCATTACATAAATATAGGCCTTGTCATTAAACCAGAACACGCCACGGTTGAATGTTTCAAAAGGGTCATAGACTTCAATGAACTCATCATCTTCATCGAGGAATGACAGGTCATCATCGTCCATGAACGGCGCGCTTTCGTCGTCCGTACCGTCAGACTCCATCTCTTCCAGAATCGGCGGCGTGACCGCTTCAGCGGATTCAGGTTGTGCCTCATGAGTTTCTATAAAGCCCCTGCGTGATTCAACGCCCAGTGCCGTCAGTGGCAAGATAAAGATCAGCAACGCGAGCAGGAGTTTTTCCATCATGACTGGCGCTTCCGGTGGCTATTCACTATCAAAAATGTATTTGCTGACCAGCTCTTCAAGGCTGATGGATGGTTCGGTTTCCTCAATGACATCACCAGCCGCGAGGATGATCTCCGACCCTCCGGGTGACAGCTTGATGTATTTGTCGCCGATTATGCCTGAGGTGCGAATGGATGCAATGGTGTCATCCTGCAACTCGACCTGTTTGTTGATATTCATGTGCACAACCGCTTCATAATCGCCGGTATCCAGTTCAATGCGGCTGACCTTGCCGACAACGACCCCGGCGAGCTCGATGGTCGAGCCCTCCTTGAGGCCACTGATTGACGTAAAGCGCGCCGTTACCGGGTAGGTTTCAGGCTGGAACAGATTGATATCGCCCATTTTCACGGCCAGCCAGGAAAAGCTGATGAACCCTGCCAGCAAAAAGGAGCCCACGATGATTTCAAGATTTATTTTCTTCATTACTAACCCCGGTTGTGCCAGTCAATGTACGTCCTGTGCATGTTATGAAAGTATGATTGAGCCGATCAGGTAGTCCCAGACCAGAATCGAAACCGAGGCCAGGACCACGGCATCCGTGGTGATACGGCTGACACCCTCTGCGCCGAACACCCCGTCTCGATTGAGGTGCAGGAAATACCCCTTGAAGGTGGTGATCCACACGACCAGCAGGCCAAAGATCATCGACTTGATAAGACACAGGCGGATATCGACCCATTCAACGCTGTTATACATGCCCTGGAAGTACGCGCCTTCGGCAACATCGAGTAACACAACGCCGGCCAGGTAGCCACCGAATATACCGACGATATTAAAGATGAATGTCAGCACCGGCATGGAGATGAGCGCGGCAACAAACTTGGGGGCAACAAGAAACTTGACCGGGTTGATGGCCATGCATTCAAGGGCATCAATCTGTTCAGAATTGCGCATGATGCCGATTTCGGCACAGATCGCCGAACCGGCCCGGCCGATGACCATCAGCGCGGTCAGTACCGGACCCAGTTCCTGTATCAGGCTGAGGGCAACGGCGGAACCGAGCAATTCCTCGGATCCGAATTGCTTCAGGTTATGGTAGCCCTGCAGGCCCAGAACCATGCCCGTGAACAGGCCGACAATTAATATAACGATGACGGAGCGTGCCCCGAAGAAGTAGATCTGTCGAACAATGGCATAAAGAGAGAAGGGCGGTTTGAAGATGTTGGCGGTGGCTGATCCGAAGAACATGCCCATCCTGCCGACTGTTTCCAGCAGGTACAGAAAATTGCTCCCGAGCTTTTCAACCAGCTTCAGCATATTCCAGTGGTATCCGTTATTCGTGCCGTTTGCGGAGTCCGGGTGTCTAGCCCTTGCCTGCCAGCGCCTCATCGACGCTGCCGTATATCGTAAATACCTTGTCGAGACGTGCCAGTTCAAGTACGCGGCGTGTGGGTTCGCTGACCGCGGCCAGCGAGAGCAGGCTGCCGTTTTTCTTTGCTGCCTGCAATGCTTCCACCAGTGAAGCAACGCCGGAACTGTCGATATAGGTTACGCCCGACAGGTCGACAATCACGTTACCGGTATTATCGGAACATCTAAGCAGGGTTTTTCTTGCCGCCGGTGAACTGTCGAGGTCAATCTCGCCTTTGAAAACCACGATGGATGCGCCCTGTTTTTCCACGATTTCATGTTTCATTGCTGTTTTTTCTCTTGATGAATTTTACCATGCGTAACAGGTTCCCCTGGCCTTCGGGGGGCGGCAGGTATTCCACTTTGTCCATTATGTCATGGATAAGGCATATACCGAGACCGCCGGGCCCCAGTTCTTTCGGCCACTTTGGTTGCATTTTCTCCCGGTCTATCGGGCGAGCTGAATCCTGCAGGCGAAACTCAAGTATGCCGTCTTCGCAGTAGATTTCCAATGTGGCATCGCCTTCATCGAGTCCCTTGTAGGCATGTCTGACGATGTTCTGGCAGGCTTCCCCGACGGCGATAATTATATCCGTGGCATCCTCCGTGACACAGCCGCAGGTCTCGCAGGCATCATTGACAACCTCGCGAACCGACTGCAGTGCATCCGCACGGGCAGGGAAAGTGAAGCGGGCAACCATTCGCGGCCAATCCCCGGAGGCATGGTGACGCAGTTCAGGCCGGGTGTCTTCAATCGCCAGCAAGGTAATGTCATCATGACGCTTGCGTCCGGTGTCGCTGAGAATCGACACCACTGCCTTGATGCGTGCCGCTATCGGCAGGTCACAGCGTTCCCGCATGATATCCTGGAAGCCCGTCTGTTCCAGACGGCTGCCATCCTCGAGGCAGCCCTCGGTGACGCCGTCAGTAAAAATGTACAGCGTGCCGCCATCCAGATTGAATGTCTCCTCCCTGATGCCGTTGTCTCCGGCCTGCAGTGACATGATGCCGAGTGGTGGTGCGCTTGCTGGCAGCGCTGTAAACGTGCCGTCCCGGGCATGTATCAGGGGCGGTTCATGGCCGGCATTCGCCAGCTCCACAATGCCTGTTTTCGGATCCAGCAGACCACAGGCCATGGTGACGAACATACCATGAATGGCCGTCTCGCAGAGTTCCCTGTTGATGGTGGCCAGCAGCACATTCGGTTCGAGTATGGTCTTGCCGAGGCAGCGAAACAGGCTGGCGGTTTTTGACATCAGCAGGGCGGCATCCATACCCTTCCCGGAGACGTCGCCCAGGCTGAAGTATATGCGGCCGTCTTCAAGTACAAAAAAATCGTAAAAGTCACCCGACATCTCGTTGGCAGGCAGGTTGATCCCCGCGACGGGAAACCTGTCCGTCGGTGTGACCGGCAACAGGCTGCGCTGCATTTCCGTGGCAAGTTCCAGCTCGCGGCTGACGCGCTCCTGTTCGACCAGTTCTTCCGCCATGTGGGCGTTGTTAATTGCCAGTGCGGCGGCAGAGGCCAGTGTCTGCAGCATTAACAGGTCGGTATCGGAAAACAGCCCGTCGTCCGTGTGCTTGTTGACCAGTTCAATGGCACCGATTTTCTGCCCGTTGACGATCATCGGGGTGCACACTATCGAACGTGTCTGAAAACCGGTGGATTCATCAATGGTGTGATCGAAGTCGGCGTCCTGCTGTACATCCCTGACGATGCGGCTGGTATTTTCCGTGACACAATGGCCGACGATGCCCTCGCCGATTTTTACCCGGATGCCGCGTATATCTACCGGGCCGGCACTCGCCTTGCAGAGCAGGGTGCCGTATTTCTCCTCGAGCAGGAACAGGGCGCCACCCTCGGCCTGGACGAACTTGACGATCAGGTCGAGCGCCTTCTGGATGGTTTCATCGAGATTAAGCGTGACGGCCAGGTGGCCGCTCATTTTGGAGAGTAATTCGAGGTGCCCGGACACCATGGTGGTGCGGCGGCGATCAAAAACCTGCGGGCTCCTGCGATCACCACCTGGAGGAAGATTAGCCATTATGCGTCCATAGTATCGGGGCGATTATTATGCGCCGAACAGTGATACAGGTTGAGAAATGACCCGGGTGCAACCCAGCAACCCTGTCTGGAATCTGGCTGTTATTAAATGGTCGGGCAGAGAGGATTTGAACCTCCGACCCCTTCGTCCCGAACGAAGTGCGCTACCAGACTGCGCTACTGCCCGTTTAGTAACTACGGCTGACAGAAAATTCTGCGAGGCCGTACAGCGCTTCCTTGCTGGCGGAATCCGGTAGCGGATTCAGCGCCTCTATGGCCAGATCAGCTTGCCGTTGCGCGGCCTGCGCAGTGTACGGGATGGCCCCGGTCGATTCAATAATGGCGCACACGTCCTGCATGTTGTCATGGCCGCCATTCTCTATCGCCTTGCGAATGAGTCGGGCCTGGTTCGGCGTGCCTTTGTGGATGGCAGTCGGGCCTGGTTCGGCGTGCCTTTGTGGATGGCATGTATCAGGGGCAGGGTGGGTTTCCCTTAGGCCAGATCATCTCCGACATTCTTGCCGGTATCTTGCGGAGAGGCACTGTAATCGAGCACATCGTCAATCAACTGGAAGGCAATGCCAAGATGCAGGCCGTAGTTGGCCAGTGCGGTTTCGATGTGCTCGGGCTGCTGGGCCAGCAAGGCGCCTATCTGGGCGGCCGCTTCAAACAGCCGGGCGGTCTTGCGGCTGACCACGTCCATGTAGCGAATTTCCGTGGTCTCGGCATCGTGACAGTTCAGCAATTGCAGTACTTCGCCCTCGGCGATGGTGTTGGTGGTATGCGACATGATCTCCATAATGCGCATGTTGTTGGCGTTGACCATCATTTCAAAGGCGCGTGAGTAGAGGAAATCACCGACCAGTACGCTCGCCTCATTGCCCCACACGGCATTGGCAGTCATGTTGCCGCGTCGTAACTGGGAGGCATCGACGACATCATCGTGGAGCAGGGTGGCGGTGTGAATGAACTCGATGACGGCGGCGAGGTTGATGTGCTGATTACCCCGGTACTGACAGGCCCTGGCGGACAACAGCACCAGCATCGGGCGTAAACGCTTGCCGCCGCTGTTAATAATATAGTGTGACAGCTGGTTGATGAGGGCGACATCGCTGTGCAGGCACTCCTGAATGAGTGCGTCGATGGCGTCCATGTCTTCGGCAAGCAGATTTCTGATAGCGCCGAGGTCAACTGTATCTTTTTGATTATTAACAAGTTTTAGCATTTTTGCACACAGGTTCGATGACGCCTCAAAGTGCTGCGCCCGGCTCACTGACATGACGACAAGTTTAACGGGGATATGTCTTGTGTGCCAGAAGGGATTTGATTGACCTTGTCGTGCGCAATCATTAGAATTAGCGGCCTTTTTCGACAATGCAGCGGATGTAGTCTGGAGTTCCTGAAATGTATGCAGTTATAAAGACAGGCGGTAAGCAGTATCGCGTCTCGGAGGGAGAAACCCTGCGGATTGAAACGCTGGATGCCAATGAAGGTGATTCCGTCGACTTTGACCAGGTGCTGATGGTAGGTGAAGGCGAAGACGTCAGGATTGGCGCCCCGCTGCTGGATGGCGGTAAGGTAACTGCCACTGTCAAGGCGCACGGCCGCGGCAAGAAGGTCGAGATCATCAAGTTCCGTCGTCGCAAACACCACATGAAGCGCATGGGACACCGTCAGAATTACACAGAAGTTGAAATAACCGCTATTACCGGTTAGTCAAACGCTGCAGAGGATTATTCAATGGCACATAAAAAAGCAGGCGGCAGTACCCGTAATGGCCGCGATTCAGAATCGAAACGACTGGGTGTGAAGCGCTACGGCGGTGAGACCGTGCTGGCAGGCAATATACTGGTCCGCCAGCGGGGAACACATTTCCATCCGGGCACAAATGTCGGCTGTGGCCGTGACCATACCCTGTTCGCCAAGAGTGACGGCGTGGTGCAGTTTGTGCAGCGTGGTGCCAAGAAGCGCAAGTTTATTGACATTGTTACGGGCTAGACCCGGCGCTCACCAGGATTTATCAAGCCCCGCCAAGAGCGGGGTTTTTTACTTACAGGGATGGTCGCTTCGGGCATCCCTGCCCTCTCGCGACACTCGTACGTCCTTGTACATCGTAGGTATGTCGCGAGAGGCAGGGAGAAGGTGAGACCGGGAACCGGTCGAGAGGCTGGCCTGGGCCATGCCGGTAGTGACGGATCAGTAATATGAAATTTATTGACGAAGCAACCATTGATGTCCGTGCCGGTGACGGCGGTAATGGTTGTGTCAGCTTCCGGCGTGAAAAATATATTCCGCATGGCGGACCTGATGGTGGCGATGGTGGTGATGGTGGCAGTGTTTACCTGGAAGCGGACAGTGGTATCAATACCCTGATTGATTTTCGACATGCGCGGAAATTTCTTGCCGAACGCGGCACTAACGGCAAGGGCAGGAACTGTACCGGCAAGTCGGGCGATGATCGAGTCGTCAAGGTGCCGGTCGGGACCATCGTCCATGAAGACGAGACCGGTGAACTGATTGGCGACCTGGTTCGTAACGGCCAGCGTTTACTGGTAGCCAGGGGCGGTTTTCACGGTCTCGGCAATGCACGCTACAAGAGCTCGACCAACCGTACCCCGCGCCAGTCGAAGCCGGGTACGCCGGGTGAAAAGCGTCTGCTGCACCTGGAAATGAAACTGCTGGCGGATGTGGGCTTGCTGGGGATGCCGAATGCCGGCAAATCCACACTGATCAGCGCGGTCTCTTCCGCGCGCCCGAAGATTGCCGATTACCCGTTTACGACATTGCACCCGAACCTGGGTGTCGTGAGAGCCTCTGCGCACCGCAGCTTCGTAATGGCTGATATTCCCGGATTGATCGAGGGTGCCGCGGAAGGTGCAGGTCTCGGCATCCGCTTTCTGAAACACCTGTCGCGTACCCATCTGCTGTTGCACCTGCTCGACATGGGGCCGGACTGTGATCCGGTGGCCGATGCCAAAACGATTACTGCCGAGCTGCAACAGTTTGATGTCGAACTCGCGGCACGCGACCGCTGGCTGGTATTGAATAAAACGGATCTGATTCCGCAAGCCGAGCGAACGCAGCGCTGCCGCGACGTCGTCAAGGCGCTGCACTGGCACGGCCCGGTGTTCGAAATATCCGCACTTGCTCGTAGCGGGACTGATGCGCTGGTGCACGCGGTGATGGACTTTGTCGAGAACAGGAAGCGTCTGGATGACAGCGCCGAAGACGGGTAACCTTTCGTTATGGTGAATGCAGTAAATATCAGCGATTGCCAGCGCTGGGTAATCAAGATCGGCAGCGCACTCCTGACCAATGGCGGCCAGGGGCTGGCTGTTGAGGCCATTGATGCCTGGGTCGAGCAGATTGCCGCCTTGAGGCAGGGCGGCCGGGAAGTCTTGCTGGTTTCCTCGGGCGCTGTTGCCGAGGGTCTGACCCGCCTTGGCTGGACACGACGCCCGCACGCCTTGCATAAACTGCAGGCGGCAGCGGCCATCGGACAAATGGGCCTGGTGCAGGCCTACGAGTCACGTTTCCAGAAGTACGGCCTGCATACCGCGCAGGTGTTGTTGACACATGAGGACCTGGCTGACCGTCAGCGTTATCTGAACGCCCGGAGCACCCTCAACACCCTGCTTGATCTGGGTGTGATCCCCATTGTCAACGAGAACGATACGGTGGCGACCGAGGAAATCCGTCTCGGAGATAACGATACGCTGGCGGCACTGGTCGCAAATCTGGTCGAAGCGGACCTGCTGGTATTACTGACGGACCAGCAAGGGTTGCTGGATGCAGATCCACGCTCAAATCCGGATGCACGCCTGATTCCCGAGGCACTGGCCGGTGATATCGCACTGGAAAAAATGGCCCTCGGCAGCGGCGGAGCGCTTGGGCGCGGAGGCATGTTGACCAAGGTACGCGCGGCCGCCCGGGCTGCCCGCTCCGGCACGATGACGCTGATTGCCTCCGGTAACGAACACAATATCCTGCAGCGGCTGGCGGCGGATGAAAAGCTGGGTACCCGGCTGATGCCGGCGAGTGGTGCAGTTGCGGCCCGCAAGCAATGGCTTGCCGGCCAGTTACGGGTGCGCGGACGCCTGACGCTGGATGACGGTGCGGTGAACGTGCTACGCAGTGCCGGCAGCAGCCTGTTACCGGTCGGTGTCACCCGTGTTGAGGGTGAATTCGATCGCGGTGACCTTGTCGTCTGCCTTGATCCGGCAGGAGAGGAGGTGGCGCGTGGCCTGGTGAACTACAATGCCGCCGAGTCAAAACAGATTATTGGACAACCCAGTAGTCGCATCGAGGAACTGCTGGGCTACATCGACGAGATGGAACTCATCCATCGGGATAACCTGGTGCTGTGCCGCTGAATGGCGGACACAAAAAAGCCGGTCACTGACCGGCTCCTGTTGAATATATTGTCCGTTACTTACATTTTGGTTATGTGCTGGTTAAGACGGCTCTTGTGGCGTGCGGCCTTGTTGGCATGAATCAGCCCCTTACCTGCGGCGCGATCGATAACCGGCACGGCCTGGTCATACGCCTGCCTGGCAGCGTCGCGGTCGCCGGCTTCAATGGATGCGAGCACTTTCTTGATCGTGGTGCGCATGTTTGAACGTTGACTGGCGTTACGCTGGCGATGGATTTCCGCCTGACGTGCGCGTTTGATTGCTTGTGCTGAGTTGGCCAAAAGAGCTGCTCCAGTAATTTCATGCTGCGAAAGACGGCGTACTATGCGGATTTCAGTATTCTTTGTCAATCCTGCGAACGTCATTGGTCGCGTTTTTTAGGTAAGTCGGGGCAACCTAGTGTGTCGCCATGCAACAGCGGCATCAAAACGGTGCGCCTTGCCGAATCTGCTGATAAGCTACTGTTTTAATTGAAACCTTTTCAACTGCTGCGAAGGAAAAGTCAGTCCATGTCTGGAAAATATCCGTTACATGCGCCATAAGTTACTGAAAAACACAGCGATTGTGGGAAGCATGACGCTGGTGTCACGGGTGTTGGGCCTGCTCAGAGACATGGTGCTGGCGCGCTGGTTTGGGGCCAATGCGAACATGGATGCCTTCTTCGTGGCCTTCAAGATACCGAACTTTTTACGCCGCCTGTTCGCTGAAGGCGCCTTTTCGCAGGCGTTCGTGCCGATCATCTCCGAATACAGGGAACAGCGTGACCACGCCTCGGTGCAGCAACTGGTCAACAAGGTGGGCGGTACCCTGCTGGGCGTGCTGTCTGTCCTGTGCGTTATCGGGGTGCTGGCGAGCCCGGTACTGGTGACCCTCTTCGCGCCCGGCTTTCTCTACCGCGACCCCGCACAGTTTGAGCTCGCGGCCTTGATGCTGCGACTGACCTTTCCCTACCTGCTGTTCATTTCCCTGGTCGCTTTTGCGGCAGGGATACTGAATACCTATGGCCGCTTTGCCGCCGCTTCCTTCGTGTCGGTGTGGTTGAATGTGGTATTGATCGGGGCTGCAATCCTGGTATCACCGCACCTGGCACAACCCGAGATGGCACTGGCTGCCGGTGTGTTCGTTGCAGGCGTTGTACAGGTGCTGTTCCTGGTCCCCTCCCTGAAGCG
This sequence comes from uncultured Ectothiorhodospiraceae bacterium, assembly GCA_947258515.1. Taxonomy (GTDB): domain Bacteria; phylum Pseudomonadota; class Gammaproteobacteria; order UBA9214; family UBA9214; genus UBA9214. Next base: position 42,880 of record CAMYIO010000012.1, on the reverse strand, counting down.
CATCGGCCTGTTTCCCCGGCCTTCCTGGGGCTGGCAGGATAGCGGTGTGCGTCGCATCATGAAACTGATGCTGCCGGGTATCCTGGGTTCTTCTGTGGCGCAGATCAACCTGCTGTTCGACACCCTGATTGCCTCCTTCCTGGTAGCCGGCAGCGTCAGCTGGCTGTACTACTCTGACCGTCTGGTGGAGTTTCCGCTGGGCGTGTTTGCCATTGCCCTCTCCACCGTAATCCTGCCGAGCCTGTCGCGCAGCCACGCCAATGAGTCGGCTGATGAATTCTCGCGTACCGTGGACTGGGCCCTGCGCATGGTGCTGCTGATCGGTATACCCTCGGCCGTCGGACTCTTTTTACTGGCACGGCCGATGCTGGTGACGCTCTTCAATTACGGTGACTTCGGTGCCGCTGACGTGGACATGGCCGGCCTGAGCCTGATGGCCTATGCGGTCGGGTTGCCGGGTTTCATGCTGGTGAAGGTGCTGGCGCCGGCGTTCTATTCCCGCAAGGACACCGTGACACCTGTGCGCATTGCGGTTGCTGCGCTATTGACCAATATCGTCCTGAACCTGCTGTTTGTCGTGCCCATGGTACTGCTGGATATTCCCGGACCGCATGCCGGGCTGGCGCTGGCCACCTCGCTCGCCGCCTGGGTCAACGCCGGACTGTTGTTTCACATGCTGAAAAAGAAACAGGTCTATCGACCGGAATCGGGGTGGCCGCGCTTGTCCCTGCAACTCGGTTGCGCAGCGATAGCGCTTGCCGCTGTCCTGCTGCTGGGCATGCCCGCGTTGCAGGCCTGGCTGGAATGGTCCGCCTGGTCGCGTGTAAGCGGCCTGCTGGTGTGGGTGCTGGCAGGGGCGGCCAGCTACTTCATTGCCTTGCATCTTTGCGGATTGCGTATCAAGACGCTGTTGCAGCAGCACCATGATGAAGGTTAGGTGCCTGAATGATTTATACTTGCGCATTTCGCAACTGAGGCTGGATTGCCGCTGATGGAACTGGTTCGTGGTTTACACAATCTGCGCCCTGTGCACCTGGGTTGTGCGGCAACGATTGGCAGCTTCGATGGCATCCATCTGGGTCATCAGGCCGTGCTGGCACAGTTGGCCGAGCAGGGCAGGGAACGCCGCCTGCCGGTGACGCTGATCACCTTTGAACCACAGCCGCGCGAGTATTTCGCGCCGCAGTCGGCACCGCCAAGGCTGACGCGATTTCGGGAAAAGCTGGAAGTGCTGCGGCACTGTCAGGTTGACCGGGTGGTGTGCCTGCGTTTCAACAGCTACCTCGCGGGTCTGACAGCGGATGAGTTTATCCAGAGGATCCTGCTTGACGGCCTGGCCGTGAAATACCTGGTTGTCGGTGACGATTTTCGTTTTGGCAGGGAACGTGCCGGTAATCATGCGATGCTGGAACAGGCCGGAAACACGCACGGTTTTCCGGTCGTGACGACGCCGACCTTCAATGTCGGCACGCAGCGGGTCAGCAGCACCCGCATTCGCTCGGCCCTGCGGGAGGGTGATTTACACACGGCAGCGGCGTTGCTGGGCCGGCCTTTCTGGATGAGCGGCCGGGTTGCGCACGGCGACAAGCGCGGACGTACGATCGGCTTTCCGACGGCGAATATCTTTTTGCACCGAACCGCGGTCCCCGTCGACGGGGTCTTCGCCGTGGAAATGCGCGGACTCGATAATCGCCCGATAGCGGGGGTAGCGAACGTGGGTACCCGGCCAACCGTCGGTGGCACCCGTGCGTTGCTGGAGGTGCACCTGTTTGACTTCGATCGCGACATTTACGGGCGTCATGTACAGGTCAGTTTTTTGAAGAAGCTGCGCGCGGAATACAAGTTTGAATCGTTCCAGATGCTGAAACAGCAAATCCGGCGGGATGCGCAGCAGGCCCGTGAATTTTTCAGGGAGACAGCCGCATGAAGGATGCCGTTATCCCCCCATTACTAAAGATAAGTGGGATTCACTGGCTTATTGGGTTATAACTTTGCGCCTTCTGCGCGCTGGCGGTAGCTGTACACATGACTGACTACAAAGACACACTGAACCTCCCCAAAACGGCTTTCCCGATGAAGGGTAATTTGCCCAATCGCGAGCCACAGCAGCTGCAGCGCTGGGAGGAGATGGCACTGTACGCCAGGCTGCGGCAGTCAGGAGCGGGCCGTCCCCGGTTTGTACTGCATGATGGTCCACCCTATGCCAACGGCGATATCCATATCGGACATGCCGTCAACAAGGTGTTGAAGGACATCATCGTCAAGAGCAAGACCCTGAGTGGCTTTGACGCCCCCTATGTGCCGGGCTGGGACTGCCATGGTTTGCCGATAGAGCTCAATGTCGAGAAGAAGGTCGGCAAGGCGGGTGTGAAGGTCGATGCAGCGACGTTCAGGAAGGCCTGCCGTGATTACGCAGGCAAGCAGGTGCACGGCCAGCGCAAGGATTTCATTCGGCTCGGTGTGTTCGGTGACTGGCAGGCTCCCTATCTCACCATGGATTATCACTTCGAGGCGGATATCATCCGTGCGCTGGGAAGGATCGTGGAGAACGGGCACCTGCACAAGGGTTCCAAGCCGGTACACTGGTGTACGGATTGCCGTTCGGCGCTCGCGGAGGCCGAGGTCGAGTACGAAGACAAGAATTCCCCCGCCATCGACGTACGTTTCCGGGTATTGAACGAGGACGGCCTGTTGTCCTGTTGTCATCACATCAATGGTCATGACGGCGAGGGACCGATCTCGGTTGTCATCTGGACGACGACACCCTGGACCTTGCCGGCGAACCAGGCGGTGGCGCTGAATCCGGACTTTGAATATGCCGTGGTGCAGTGCGATACCGATGCCGGGGCCGAAAGGCTGCTGCTGGCAGAGTGCCTGCTGAAGGACGTCATGCTGCGTTTCGGTATTGAAAAATACCAGGTTGTTGCTTACTGCAAGGGCAGTGATCTGGAAGGGCAACTGCTCGGGCATCCTTTATACAACCGTGAAGTGCCGGTGATCCTGGGTGATCATGTGACTGCCGAGGCGGGCACGGGTGCGGTACATACGGCACCGGGACATGGCCAGGACGACTTCGTGGTGGGCAGCCGTTATGGCCTGCCGGTCGACAACCCGGTAGACAGTAACGGTTGCTTTTTACCCGATACGGAGTTTTTTGCCGGTGAACATGTGTTCGCCGCCAATGGCCATGTCATCGAGGTACTCAAGGGCAAGGGCAACTTGCTGCACGAGCAGATGTTGCGTCACAGCTACCCGCATTGCTGGCGGCACAAGACCCCCATTATCTTTCGTGCCACGCCGCAATGGTTTATCAGCATGGGACAGAACGGCCTGCGCGAGGCCGCATTGAAGGCTATCAAGGACGTGCAGTGGCTGCCGGACTGGGGCGAGGCGCGCATAGAGGGCATGGTGGAGGGACGGCCGGACTGGTGTATCTCCAGGCAGCGCACCTGGGGTGTGCCGATTGCCCTGTTTGTCAATAAACACAGTGGTGAATTGCACCCGGAAAGCGGCCGCCTGATCGAGGAGATTGCGCAGCGCGTAGAGGCGTCAGGCATCGATGCCTGGTTTGAACTCGATGCGGCAGAGCTGCTGGGCGATGAGGCCGCTGCCTATGAAAAGGTCGGCGATACCCTGGATGTCTGGTTCGACTCCGGAGTGACGCATTTTGCCGTGCTGGAACGCAACGCCAGCCTGGGTGTGCCGGCTGACCTGTACCTGGAAGGTTCTGATCAGCACCGTGGCTGGTTCCAGTCTTCACTGTTGAGCTCCATCGCGATGCGTGGAACGGCACCTTACAGGACGGTGTTGACGCACGGTTTTACGGTGGATGCCAGGGGGCAGAAAATGTCCAAGTCGCGTGGCAATGTGGTCGCGCCACAGAAGATCGTGAATTCGCTGGGTGCCGACATACTGCGCCTGTGGGTGGCGGCAACGGATTACCGCGGCGAAATGAATGTTTCGGACGAGATCCTGAAACGCACGGCAGAGGCCTACCGCCGGCTACGCAATACCTCCAGGTTTCTGCTTGCCAACCTGGCCGGATTTGACCCGGCGTTGCATCTGCTCGACCCGGAAGACATGTTGTGCCTGGACCACTGGTTACTGGAGCGTACCCGCAAGTTACAGGAACAGGTGCAGGACGCCTACGAACAGTACGAGTTTCACCGCATCTTTCAGCTGGTGCATAACTTTTGCGTGGTCAACATGGGCAGTTTCTACCTGGATATCATCAAGGACCGCCAGTACACCACGCAGGCAGACAGTATCCCGCGGCGCTCGGCACAGACGGCCATGTACCATGTCGCCGAGGCGCTGGTGCGCTGGCTGGCACCCATCCTGAGCTTCACGGCCGAGGAAATCTGGCAACACCTGCCCGGCACGCGCGAGGACTCCGTATTCCTGTCGGGCTGGTATGAGCTGCCACCCGCCTATTACTCGGAAGGCGAAATCCTGCAGCGCATGGGGGTTGATTTCTGGGAGCGCCTTGGCGCCGTGCGTGAGGCCGTCAGCAAGGAGCTGGAAAAGCTGCGTGCCGATGGCAGTATTGGTTCCTCACTGGATGCCGAGGTGGACCTGTATGCCGATGCCGAGACACGCTTCCAGCTGATGGCCATCGAGGATGAACTGCGGTTTTTACTGATCACCTCCTATGCGCGCGTGCATGATGAAGCCGAATGCCCCGGTGATGCGGTGGTGGCCGACGTGCCCGGCCTGTCGTTCAGTATCAAGGTCAGCCCGTCCGGCTTTGAAAAATGTGTGCGCTGCTGGCATCACCGTGAGGATGTGGGCAGCCATGCGGAACATCCGGAGCTATGCGGCCGCTGTGTCGAGAATATAGCCGCAACCGGCGAGTCGCGCCATTTTGTCTAGGGAGCCTCTGGTTGAACCAGTGAATCAATGCGGTGCGCGGAGTGCACCCTGCAGACAGTGCGATACCTTAATACCATGATGGCGCAAAGCCTGCCGCCGGGTGACACGACCGCCCGGCTGGCACTGGTGCTCATCCTCGGCGGGGCTGCCGGTAACCTGATCGACCGGTTGGTGTACGGTTACGTGATCGATTTTATCGATGTGTTCTATGGCAGCTGGCACTGGCCGACGTTCAACATCGCCGATTCGGCTATCTCGGTGGGTGCGTTCCTGCTGATACTGGATGCTTTCCGGGGCCAAGGCAAAGCATCCCCAGCAGCCTAGTGCTGCAGATATTGTAGGAGCGTCGTCCCCGGCGCGAATCGCGGCGAGACGCCGCTCCTACAAATTAATCAAACTATCAAGGTAGTGTTACGTGAAATACCCCATCAGTCCTGAAAGTACCGTTACCCTGCACCTGTCGCTGGCGCTGGAAGACGGTACGGTCGCGGAAAGTACCTTTGAGGATGAACCGCTAACGTTCACCATGGGTGATGGCACCCTGGTCGCGGGACTGGAGCTGGGACTCTATGGTCTCAGGGCCGGGGCTACGCAGCGGCTGGTACTGGAGCCGCAACAGGCCTTTGGTCTGCATGATCCGGACAAGCTGCATGCGTTGGCCCGCAAGGAGTTTTCCGCCGAGCTGGAGCTGCAACCGGGCGTTATCATCGGTTTCGATACCCCGTCGGGTGAGGAACTGCCGGGTACCATCGTTTCACTGGACGATGAAACCGTCAGCGTGGATTTTAATCATCCCCTGGCAGGCCGGGTCGTTGTCTTCGAGGTGGAGATCCTTGCGGTCGTGCCGGCAGGGGCATGACAGGCGCTACCCGGACCCGCTAATCACCTATAATCACAGACATGACGAACAGCCCTGCAAAGATTATTCTTGCCAATCCACGTGGTTTTTGTGCCGGTGTCGATCGCGCCATCGAGATCGTCGAACGCGCGCTGGAACTGTTTGGTTCCCCCATCTACGTGCGCCATGAAGTCGTGCATAACCGTCATGTGGTTGAAGGCCTGCGCGCGCGCGGTACCGTGTTTGTCGATGAACTGGGCGAGGTGCCGGATGGCAGCACGGTCATCTTCAGCGCCCACGGTGTGTCACGGGCGGTCCATACAGAAGGCGAACGCCGCAGCCTGCGTGTCTTTGATGCGACCTGTCCACTGGTGACCAAGGTGCATCTGGAGGTCAGCCGGCACGCCGAAGCAGGGCGCGAGTGCATCCTCATCGGCCACAAGGGCCATCCTGAGTTAGAGGGAACCATGGGACAGTATGATGAGTCCAGGGGTGGCAGCATGTACCTCGTCGAAACACCCGCGGACGTTGCCTGCTTGCAGGTGAAGCAGTCTGATGAGCTGGCCTTCGTGACCCAGACGACCCTGTCGGTCGATGATACTTTGCGTGTCATCGATGCCCTGAAAGCGCGCTTCCCGAAGATCCAGGGGCCGCGCAAGGATGATATCTGCTACGCCACCCAGAACCGCCAGGATGCCGTCAAGATGCTCGCACAGCAGTGCGATGTGATCCTGGTGGTGGGCTCCCCCAACAGTTCCAACTCAAACCGCCTGCGTGAACTCGGTGAAAACAAGGGCGTTCCCTCGTATCTGATCGACGAGGCAAGCCAGATACGGCAAGCGTGGATTAACGGCAAACACTGCATTGGCGTGACTGCCGGTGCGTCTGCGCCGGAGGACATTGTGACCGGGGTCGTACAGCAGTTGTGTGACTGGGGTGCCGTGCTGGCGCCGGAATCCCGGGGAAAGAAAGAGCCGGTGACCTTTGCCTTGCCGGCTGAATTAAAGCCGGCAGTACGATCCTGACGTTTTTTGCCGAGTTAACGCAATCAAAAGATGATTGTAGGAGCGCCGTCCCCGGCGCGATTGTTTTTGGTCATACCCCGATTCGCGCCGGGGACGGCGCTCCTACAGGGTTGTGGCAGAACCTCAGCAAGGGTCGACAGCCAGCCGGCGTTTGCCGTTCTGCTTATCGCCAGTTGCAGTCAGTGGCAGACAGGGACCCTCCGCTCACGGTTTTTCTCCCATCGGCCCTGATAGTAAACGTGCCGCACTTGTCAGTGTTCTGTTGCCCCTTGCTGGTGGGGGCCGCGCTGGCCGTGAAGGTCACATTGGTGGTGCCGGCAGCGATCGACAGGGTGTAGTAGCCACCCGCCGTGGTCGTTCGATAGATATCCGCTGCAGTCATATCTGAAACAACGCCCGAAACAACCTTGTCATAGGTGCCGATATCGGAATAGTGCCGTTCCATGCGATCGGCCAGTTCCAGCAGTTCGCCCATGCCTTCAGCACGTCGTGTCTTCTTCACATAATCCAGGTAGGAGGGATAGCCAATGGCGGTGATGATGCCAAGGATCGCAACCACAATCATAAGCTCGATCAGCGTCATGCCACGTACAGAATTTTTCATAACTACGGTCCTGTTGTTACCGGGTAACGGGTTGTCGGTACCCGGCAGCCAGGCTGCCGGGTACGGGGCCTTATTGCCGCAAGTCGATCCAGGTGCGGCGTCCGATGGCGAAGTTCGGGCCAAGGATTTCGCGGTTCAGCGAGGTGCCGGGTCCGGTCGTCAGGTCATCGACCTGCCCCGGGGTACCGTCATCGACACTGGGGTCGTCATCCGGGTCATTCGGGTCATCGGTCAGGTCCTGGTCAATCTTGCGCAGGTGCTGTTCCGGTACCGCGCCGGGGCCATAATCGCGGTAGCGGTGGTAGCGTGCCAGTTTGCCGTCCTTATCCACATCGGGGTCAAGCATTTCACCCAGGTCCAGCAGTGCCTGGTTGGCGGCGGCCTCATCGCCGGCGGCCAGCGCCGCGCGCAAGGCCAGTACCGCCGCATCATAGGCCGCCAGTGTCTCGTCCAAGATATCATCGTACAGAGCCTGGTACTGGCCCTGTGTCAGGCCGCGGGTTTCCTGGGACCAGACACTGCTCCAGCTGGAATCGCCGTAACACGGCACCGAGGACGGGTCGCCGCGCTGGACACCCTCGGAAAGATCGCCGAGGTGCCAGTAGATAGTGGTCTCGTGCAGCAGGCCGCTTTCATTTGGCAAGCCATTTTCATCGGTGCCTTCCAGCGGTGCCGGCCGGGCAGTAGCGCCGTTGCCGATTTCTTCGAATCCCTGTGCAAGGGTGCCACCGAAGCGTCCACCCGGGTTCGCGGACGGTAGCAAGCCAGGGTCCTGCAGGGTGTAGGCGGCGCTGCCATCGTTGACCTCGAGCAGTTGCACGGTCAGGGCGCCGTTGCGCCAGCGGTAGCCCGTACCCTCAGTGCTTGGCAGCTTGGTGATGTGCAGGCTATCGGCCGGGTCCTTGATATAGGTGCTACCGGGATCGCGCAGCGGATCACCGTCACGGTTAGTGAAACCGCTGCAGTCAACTGTTTCGCCACTGTTATATTTGGGGGCATAGCAGAGCACCTCGTTATCCCAGTAGTTGATCGGGTCGCGGTAGTCGTGCAGGCCGAGGACGCACTGGGAACGGGTGCCGTGGATGCCGCCCTGCAGGATGTCCGAGTTGGCAAAGTAGATGCGCAACGTCGGGTCCGGGCTGTCCACGGGGCATTTGACGCCGCCCGGGTCGCTAGCGCCCGAGGCGATGTCGGCTGCCGTAAAGATTAGTGTTGCATTACCGTGTTCGGGTTTGGTATCTCGCAGCTCTGACGGTGTCAGTCCATCATCCTCTAACTGATCTCTGATCATGTCCTGGTATTTTTGCGCGTTCCAGGTGCGGCAGCCGATCTGCAGCTCGGCGGACGGTGACAGGTCGGCGTTCGCAAGCACCACGATGAACTCTTGATCTTTGTCCATTGGCAGTGCAGTCCCCTGGGCATAGACCTCGGATGCGACCGCATCTGTATTGCCGTCCCGGTCGGTTGCCAGGGTGTCGTAGGCGCGGTTCAGTTCGCCCTCGAGCGCCTGCAGGCAATCTCCCTCACCGGTGATATCAATGGTCTTCTCGTTTTCTGTACTACTGCAGGGTGCCGAGACGGGGTCATAGCTGGCCTTGCCGCGACGCGGTTCCAGCTGGAAGATATCCACATAGGTGACGTTGTTGCTGGTGTCATAGTTATGGAAGTGACCGTCAACGCCAAGGCCAAGGCCGTCGTTGGTCTCGATATTGTAGCCTTCACTGAGTTTGCTGACGCTGTTCGGGGCGATGTTGCCGCCACTCGGGCTGTCGGTCTCGACATCGAGGTGGCCGGCGAGCAGTGGCCCTTTCACCTGCGGGATGATCGGCAGCGGCATGCGCAGGCCATTGATGAAGATGGCATCGACACCGGACGTGATACTGGCCAGTGTCGGCTGCGAGATATTGCCGTCACCCAGGTGCAGGCCGACCGGCGCGCGCAGATCGGGGTCATCCACGCTACCGATATCCACGACATCTGCGGCATTCAGATCCGCATCACCGTTCAGGTTCAGGACGACGACGTTGTTGTCGCCACCGCTGAGATAGTTTACCGACATCATCCAGCTGTCACCGGCCAGATCGGAGCCGCCGCTGGTACCGAGTGGATTGCTGGTGACCACGATCATGCGGCTGTTGCGCAGCTGTGGAGGACCGACCACACGTTCACCCGTGTTGGGCAGGTTGATCTTCCAGCCAATATCACAGGTGGCGTCGTCAGCCACGCAGTTGTAGTCAATGGTGTTGTTGGTCACGACATAACGGATGGATTCCGTGGTGGTGGTTGCACCATAGGTGAACGTCGCGTCGGTGACCTCGGCCAGTGTCTGGGTAACGATGACTTCGCCTGGCCCACTGTCCCAGATGCCATAAAGGGCCTGTGTCGGGTAGCTCGGGTCCACGGCGTCCACTATGCTGGTCAAGCGCTGTCGCCAATCGCCAACGGCGGTTGGTAAAGCCTTTCTGGATTGGGTGACGGCGGACTGCTGCCCAGGTAGAACTTCCACAGGTTACCGTCTTCGTCACCGGCAAAGGCGATATCCGCATAGGTATCCGAATTGGTATCCACCAGTGTTGCCCCTGACAAACCGGCGTTGACGCCTGTCGATATCGAGGTGTAGCTGCCTGTGTTGAGGCTGATCAGCAGCAGCTTGCCGGCCCCGCCGGTGTTGTAGCCATTGCCGGTGACGATGTACCAGTTATCATCGTCGAGGCGAACAACACTGGGCTGGCTGTAGATATAACCGACATCACTGCCGGTGACTTCAAACAGTATCTTGTCGCTGCTGGGGTCCGGGTTGGTGACATCCAGTGCGAACAGGCCGGTGCCGCCGGCACCCAGGCCGCCCGTCAATACGGTTTTCCAGGCACCATTGATCTGTGCGGAGACCGAGGTGAGTTTGCCATCCACGTAGTAGGTGTGGTTGACGCTGTCGTAGGGCAAGACCTTCAGGCGATCGAGTTTGCCGTGCAGCATGGAGGGCACGTAGGCATAGACCTCGGAGCCATCGTCTTCATCGAAGACGTGCAACATGCCGTCGTTGGCGCCGACGGCAATGCGCCCGTCACGCAGGTTGGTACCTGAATGCGCGTTTTTGAAGGCGGTAAATCCCGATATGGTATAGTTCTCGGTGGGTGCACCTATGTAGAGCGGCCAGGAATTGATGATGTCACCAAGCAGGCTGTAGCGGTTGCGGTAGGTGCCGCCATTGGCCTTTTCGTTGCTGTCATCGCCACGGATAAAGTTCAGTATGGGACTGTCATAGGCAGCGGTCAGCGGTGACGGATTCAGGACTGCCGCGGTTTCCGGGTCCAGTATGGCGCGTTGTATATCGCTCAGGTTGCTCCACAGGAAATCCACCTGGGTATCGGCGACGCCGTCATCATCCGTGTCACCATAGGTGAAGATGTTTCTGCCACCATCGATTTCTTTCCAGTAATCAGTGACGCTGGCCACCTTGCTTTCAAAGGTGGCACGTGCCATCCAGCAGCCATCCGGTGCGGTCTTGCCACAGCCACCGGAAGAGCCCGGGACTACCGGTGAATTCGAACCGACGCTGGCGTCAGTCGTGCGTACACCGGTTGCAGAGATTTCATACTGAATGATGTCTCCCTGCCAGGCGCCGTTTTCGAAGAACGGCCGGTAGGCAATGGTTCCGCCTGCCAGGCTGGTATCCTTCAACGCGTATTTGCCGATGACGGCTGCCGGTTGTGTAGAGGGGATGAAACGCATGGCGGCAAACAGGGAGGCTGTCAGTACGGTCAGCACTGTACCGGCAAGTAGATAGCGTGTTTTCTTGGTTAATTCCATAATAATTCTCCAGACAGGTGCGGATGTGTCGCCTGCTACATTTGATCCCCTGATACGAAAACCGATTGAATAATGCGTTTTGCGCCACGGCTGGTAACGCTTTGGCTGCTTACCAGATAGATTTCACGAATGCAGTCATCGAGGGTGCCCCCGGTGCCGGTTTGTGCGGAACACAGGGCGTTCTCGGTACCGTCCAGTGCGCCAATGTATTCGATGGCGTAATCATAGGCATACCTGGCATCCCCGCCGGGTGGGGTCGTGCTGACGGTGTTGAATGTCCAGTTGATCGCGGTTGGATCGATGGTCTGGGTCGATGCGGCCGTGTTCAGGTAGATGTGGTCACCACCGGTGTCCGGGTTTATATAGGGTGGGCCGATATTGTTCTCGACATCCCGCAGGCCGGCCTCCAGCATCAGTTCGGCCTGATTGAGCGCCAGTGTCTGGAACTGGTTGTTACCTGCCATCAGGTTTTCCATGCGTGACAGGTTCATGCCAAAGACACCCAGGATGGTCATGATAAGAAGAAAAATCAGGGCCATAAAAAGCGCTGCGCCGCGCTGCTTGTGACCGGTTGCCGGTGTCGAAGTGTTCATGGTGTCAGTCCTCATCGCTGCAACGCGGCTAGATATTGCGGAGTTGTACGGTTGATGTATAAAGCTGGCGACGGAAATTGTCGGCGGGTGTGTAGTCATGATCACCCATGCTGTAGGTATTGCTGTTGGTGTATCCGGTTTCAGGACATTCGGCTCGCGTCAGCAGCCAGTAACGCACGGCAATCACCTGTAGCCACTCGCTGTCTTCATTGAGTCCGCTGCTGCCTGCATCGAGATAGGCATCAACCGAATCGTCGCCGTTGGTATCCAGGCCATAGCGAACCTGCAGGTTATCAACGCCGTAGGCAACTTCCTCGGCGACCGGGCGGCCATCCGTGTCCAGTTCCTCGCGGTATAGCGAAGGTACGGCAATGCCGTTGCATGTCTGTCCTGACGGACCGATGTAGTAGGCCCGGGCAATCAGCTCGGAAGTGCGTTCCGATGGCGGTGCCGCGGCCCCGTCATTCATGTCATTGCCGGAATCGGCTTTAGCCGAACCCTTGAAGATGCGTCCGGCCTGATCCGAGATGGTCAGCGAGGAACGGATATAGAGGCGGCTGTTGTTTTCAATCGGGCGCTGATTGGTGACGGGTGTCGGGAACACCAGCCACGGCGAGGCAAAACGCATTACCAGTACGTCACGCGAGGAATGTCCGTTGCCGTCATTGATACACGCGTAGGCGCCCAGTGCGGCGGTTTCAGTATGGTTGAGTCCGAAAATCCGCCGGTCAATCATGCGTGCCCAGGTATTGTCGCCGCTATTGCAGGTGGCGGCCGGTGCGACGGGCGGTTCCGTGCCGGTCACGCCGGTGACATCCGCATTACCGCCCCAGTAACCGGTTCTGCGCAGGTCCTGGGCAAGGACATCAGATGCATAGCGGCCGTTTTCCTGTTGCCGGCCCAGCGTGTTCTGAAGGGTAAAACTTTGCCTGGAACTCATAAAGATTTGTGCAATACCGGCCAGCAGGATCAGGGAGATCACCATGGCCACCATCATTTCGACGATGCTGAAGCCCTGGTTGTGTCGAGGCGTTTTGACGGTCGTGTTGCGAGTAGGGTTCATGTGTGCCTCGTTTACAGTGTCAGTGATATGCAACGGAGATCGACGCTGGGGTCAGGACCGCAGTCGGTGCCCGAGATCCCCCGACGATACTCATCCCAGAAGATGGTGACGGTGTGCGTAACAACGGCACCGGTAACAGTCCTTGCAATCGAGCTGGTGCCACCGGGCAGGGCCCTGATTGCGCCACGCCACTGGGCAAGATCGTAGGTGGCCATTTGCGCGGATGTGCAGGTAGTGCTTTCACAATTCTCGCCCCCGGGTATGGTCGGGTCAGCGTCGTCGGTGGCAATAACATAATCCTGGGCATCAACGCCGCCAGGGTTGGCGCGCATGCGATCAGCGATGTCATAGGCGAGTTGCGTGGCATTGGTGCGCATGCTGGCCATCTGGTTCGAGCGCAGTCCATTGGTCTGCAGTGAAGCCAGACCCAGCAGTCCGATCGACAGAATCAGCAGCGCGATCAGCACCTCCAGCAATGTGAAGCCGCACTGTTTTTTAGCTAACGGGTTTGATGTTCGGGACATGATGGATAAATTCCTGATCAGGGTGTGCATGCCTGCTGGGCAATGGTTGTATGACCTTGCAGGGTGACGATGATGGAGCGTTCCTGCTCGTATTCACAGTTATCGGCCTTGAGGGTGAAGGTGACGGGACCGTTGTCTGTATAGCCGGTCGGCAGGAAGTGTATGGCAGTGTCGTCACCGGTCAGGGTGCTTTTGCCTGCACCGTCCGATGCCCTCATCAGGCAGTCTTCAGTCACCAGGCAGGCATCTGTGCCGGTGTCGGCCGTCATATCGCCATCCAGGTTGGAAAAAACAATCCAGCCATTGGCCCAGTTGGTACTGCCGGCACAATCATCCAGGGTGGTGTTCGCGGCACAGATGGTAGAACGGGCGCCACGCTTGACCGCTTCATTACGGGCCAGTTGTATGGCTGTAACCAGCTTGTTTGCCTGTGTGGTCACGCGGTTGTTCTTGACCATTTGCATAACGCTGGGTACTGCCGTGGCCAGTAATATACTGACAACCACTATCGTGATCAGCAGTTCAACCAGCGTGAATCCTTTTTTACTTTGCATATACATAGTTGTACAAACCTCGCTCATCGATGTCATCCGCTATAAGATAAGCGGTTTAAATTACCCGACGAGTGGATTGATTCGTTCGCGATCATGTCTGTCGGGTTGTTTTCGTGATGTGCAAGTATAAGGTGGTGGAATCTAAAGACTACAGGCCCAGTCAATTATCATCGGCTGAGCGGGTGATTTCTTGATAGTGATTTCATAAATAGCAGTGCCGGCAGGTCGGCTGGTGCAGGGCAGGAAATAATATGAGCGTTGATTGTATTGTGGTGGGCGGCGGCTTGCTCGGTATGCTGACTGCGCGCGCCCTTCGCAATGAAGGGTTGTCGGTCACCCTTCTGGAACGGGGTGAGGCAGGAAGGGAGGCATCCTGGGCCGGTGGCGGCATACTTTCACCCCTGATCCCCTGGCAGTACCCGGATTCCGTATCCGAACTGGTGGTATGGAGCCAGCGTTACTATCCGCTACTGGTGGAAGAGCTGCTGATGCAAACCGGCATCGATCCCGAATGGGTGCAGTCCGGCCTGTTGTTTCTGAATACACGCCCGGATGCAGACATCAGTCAATGGGCTGAAAAGTTCAACTGCGTCATCCAGTCCCTGGATCCAGCGCAGGTTCGTCGGCACGAGCCGCAGCTGGTAGAGGCAGAGGGTGACAGCGTGTTGCTGCCGGCTGTCGCGCAGATCCGCAACCCGTTGTTCTGCACGGCGCTGACCCGCTCGATCCGGATGCAGGGTATTGATGTGCACGAGCAAACCGGGGTCACTGGCCTTATGCTGCAGTCGGGCAGGATTCTGGGGGTGCAAACAAATCGTGGTGACTTTACCGCTGCGCGCGTGGTCATCGCCAGCGGCGCCTGGAGTCCCCTGTTGATGCAGCATGCCGGACTGGAACTTGCTATAGAGCCGGTACGGGGCCAGATGATTATGTTCGAGACAATACCGGGCTTGCTGCGCCATATCACCATGTGCGGCGATCATTACCTGATTCCGCGCCAGAACGGGCTGGTGCTGGCTGGCAGCACCCTCGAATACGCGGGGTATGACAAGGCAACCACAGAAACTGCACGCAAGACTCTGATTGAAAAGGCGCTGGATCTGGTGCCCGCGCTTGCTGGTTACCCTGTCATCAGGCACTGGGCAGGTCTCCGCCCGGGTACGGCTGCAGGTGTCCCTTATATCGGAGAGCACCCACAAATCTCCGGGTTATATGTGAATAGCGGACATTTCCGCAACGGTGTGGTCATGGCGCCGGGATCGGCGCAATTACTGGTTGATTGCATGCTGCAGCGGGAAAGTTTTACCGGCTTTGAGCCGTACGCCCTGTAAATTAATCCTTTCAGAGGGCTGTGCGAAGCCGTCAACAGGCCTGATAGGCATGGACGGTGACCCGCTCGCATGCCTATAATTCCACCTGTGGACAAAATCTATGGGCGCAGTACGGCCTTGCGGGAAAGCCTCTATGGAAAGTCTGAAAGAGAATCAAATGACGCAAAATCCGGATGTGGCCGGTATGTTGCGTGCTCACGGGATATTGCCGACACAGCAACGGCTGATGATTGCGCGCGTGCTGTTTTCCCGTCGTCAACATTACTCCGCTGACCAGGTCATGAATTCCGTGAACGACGGCCGTGACCGGGTATCAAAGGCGACTGTTTATAATACCCTGGGCCTGTTTGCACGAAATGGCCTGGTGCGTGAAGTGATCGTCGACCCGACACGGGTGTTCTACGATCCAAACACCAGTGATCATCATCATTTCTATAATATCGACACGGGTGAATTGCTCGATATCGATACTTCCGATCTGCGGATCTCAGACCTGCCGGAACTTCCGGAAGGCACGGTAGCCGCCGGTGTGGATGTCATTATACGAGTGCGTGCTGAGACAGCTACAAACTGAGTTTCGTGGAATTATTTCTTCGCCTGCTTTATAGTCCCTCTCCGCATCGCCGGAGTAGCTCAGTCGGTAGAGCAGCTCACTCGTAATGAGAAGGTCGGGGGTTCAATTCCTCTCTCCGGCACCAGAATAAAAAAAGCCCGCAAATCATTGCGGGCTTTTTTTGCAAGCGAATGTTCAGGGGTAACAGTCTGCTATGTTGTCCGCGTACATTCTGGCTACGCCGTTGGCGGCGACCTGTATCATGCGGCCATGGGTGTTGCCGCGGTCGTCACACAGCACCATGATGGCGGTAGATCCGGTTTCGTTGGTTGATCCGTCCGGGTTGAATTCCAGATTTATGTTCCAGGTCGAGTTGGTGCGCATCTTTACTCCTGATGTTGCAGCTTGCCCGCGTAATAACAGGGTATCAGTGCCTGCGTCGTATACATTATTACTGTTGTTGCCGTCGTCCGCGAAAACGATATAACCGCTTTCCCATATCTGGGTACTGCCGCCACATGAAGGTGAGGTTGCATTGGGCGATGCGCTCCTGCAGAGGATGACACGTACATCGCGTTTAACGGCCTCTGCACGCGCGTAATGGACAGCTGTAACGACAGTATTCAGCTGGTTGGCGAGCGCGTTGTCCTTGAACATTGAGCCGATGCCCGGGACGGCGGTCGACAGTACGATCGCAATCACTCCCAGTGTAATCATGATTTCGGGAAGCGTGAATCCCCGGGTGTTTTTATAGTGTGTCATACCGTTTTCCTGCCAGTGACCGGGCAACCTGTTAGAAATCTCGCAGAGACTGTATCGACTGCGGCTGCTGTTTTCTAAATTCAACGGACAGTGCCGCGGTTTGCCGTCGCTGTTGTCGGGGCGGCTGCCGGCAGGGTACAGGTAATTAATTGAATATCATCGATAAATCAATTGCCTTAATGTCTTTCGTGAGACTCCCCGTGGAGATGTAGTCAACACCTGTCAGGGCGATTTCGCGGATATTATCGAGGGTGACACCACCCGAGGCCTCGAGCCCGGCACGACCGGCCACCGTTCTTACGGCGGTGCCCAGTTCGGCGACAGAGTGGTTATCAAGCAGCAGTCGATCCGCACCGGCATCCAGTGCCAGCAGTAGCTGTGATGAATTTTCGACCTCTACCTCTAGCGGCATGCCCGGATTCCCGGCACGTGCCTGCGTGACCGCGCGCTTGATCGATCCCGCGGCCGCAATGTGGTTCTCCTTGATGAGGATGCCGTCATACAGGCCGCTACGGTGATTGTCGCAGCCGCCGATGCGCACCGCGTATTTCTGGGCATTGCGCAAGCCGGGGATTGTTTTTCGTGTATCCAGGATCATGACGGGCAGATCGGCCACGGCTTCGGCATAACGCCGCGAGAGTGTTGCCGTCGCAGACAAGGTCTGCAAAAAATTCAGTGCCGTACGTTCACCACTGAGGAGTGCCCTGGCGGGACCCGAGAGTTTACAGAGCGGCTGATCGCTGTGAACCTGGTCACCATCCTGCACCAGCCAGTCGATCCTGATACGGCTGTCCAGTTCTTCGAAGACGGTATTGAACCAGGCCATGCCGCAGACGATGGCGGTTTCACGGCTGATGACAGTGGCCTGCGCGGTCTGCTGTTCCGGGATCAGTGCCGCGGTGATGTCACCGCTGCCGATATCTTCAGCCAGTGCAATGCGCACCGTGTGCAGCAGTTCCTCATCAAGCACGTCGAGCAACATTCAGGTCGAGATTTCCAGCAGCTCGATTTCAAACACCAGGGTTGCATTCGGCGGGATGACGCCACCGGCACCTTGTGCACCGTAGCCCAGCTCGGCCGGGACCACGAGGCGCCGGATTCCGCCGACCTGCATACCCTTGACGCCTTCATCCCAGCCGCGAATGACATAGCCACAGTCAATCGGGAAACTGAAAGGTTCATTACGGTCATGGCTGGAATCAAACTTGGTGTCGTCCTCCAGCCAGCCGGTGTAGTGCACAATGGCGGTCTGACCCTTGCCGGTAGCGGTTTCACCGCTGCCTGTCTGGATGTCGGTATAGCGCAGGCCGGTGTCTGTGGTGATCTCTGTCATGGTTGTTCCTGTCTTGTTGGTGTGTGTTCAGGTGTATTTTACGCAGGTCTGGAACGGGAATGTAGCGTGTGTTCATCCTGCGGAGGGTTCCCCGGATTTTACATGGGGCCGTGAAAAATAGTCGTTCTTCATGCGGCTAACCAGCCCGGCAAGCAATATCAGTCCCAGCAGGTTGGGCAGGGCCATCAGGATATTGGTGACATCGGCAATATTCCACACCAGTTTCAACGGGACGGCGGCACCGACGACAACCAGCAGGGTGTAGACGACCCGGTAGGGCAGTACGGCCTTTTCGCCAAACAGGTAGTAGGCCGAGCGGTCTCCGTAGTATGACCAGGCGATGATGGTTGAATAGGCGAACAGCGACAGACCGATGCCGACAACCATGGCGCCGGCATCGCCGATGGTACTGCTGAAGGCATGTGCGGTTAATGCGGCGCCCATTAGCGAGTCGCTGCTTTCCTGCCAGGCACCCGTGACCACGATAACGAGACCGGTCAGGGTGCAGATCACCAGTGTATCGATGAAGGGTTCCATCATGGCAACCAGTCCCTCGCGTACCGGTTCACTGGTGCGCGCTGCCGCATGTGCCATGGGCGATGAACCGAGCCCCGCTTCATTGGAAAACAGGCCACGTGCAACGCCCCAGCGAATAGCCTCGCCGACCGCTGCGCCACCCACGGACCACGGGTTCAGTGCCATGTCAAAGATCAGTGCAAAGGCCGAGGGTATTTCACTGGCATGATTGAACAGGACTATGAGTGCAGCAGAAACATAGATGATGGCCATGAAGGGCACGATCGCGCTTGCGACACGTGCAATACGCTTGACGCCACCGAGGATGACCATGCCGACCAGGGTTGCCAGCAAGACACCTCCCAGCCATTTGTATTCTCCCAGTTCAGGAAATATATAACCGAGTCCATCCATGACGGAGTTGGCCTGTACCATGTTGCCAATACCAAAAGAGGCCACCAGTGCGAAGATGGCAAACAGAGCGGCCGTGCGTTTCATTTTCAGGCCGTGCAGCAGCGTGTACATGGGACCGCCGGCAACCTCGCCATCGGGTGATATTTCACGAAACTTCAGTGCCAGGGTACATTCCGTGAACTTGGTCGCCATGCCGAAGAAGGCCGTCACCCACATCCAGAACAGTGCCCCCGGCCCGCCGAGGGTGATGGCTGTTGCGACACCGGCGATATTACCGGTACCGATGGTGGCTGACAGTGCCGTTGACAGGGCCTGGAAGTGCGAAACTTCACCGCTGTCGCTGCGACAGCTGTATTTTCCCGAGATGAGGCCAACGGCATGACCGAAACCGCGCACCTGTATCAGGCCCATGCGTATCGTCAGATAGAGACCGGTACCCAGCAAGGCGATCAGGGTCAGCGGGCTTCCCCACAGCAGGCCGGACAGCTCGCCGCTCCATTCCGTCAGTCGCGTGAAAAGGTCCATCAGTGCATCTCCCTGGTCGGGTATTTGAGCGTGAGGGTGTTGCCTTGCTGACTGAAGTCCAGGTGGCGGAGAAAACTCATGCCAAGTAGCACCGCACCGCTGCTGTCGTTGGGATTGATGCTGGCACGCACGGATCCCAGTCGCAGGGGTCCGAGCTGGATGGTATCGAGTGTTGTCTGCCACGCGGTGATGGTGCCATTGGCGGTCTGGTAGGTCATCGCACGGCCGCGTTCCAGTCCCAGTTTTGCCGCGATTGACGCGGGTACGGAGACATCGGTTGCACCG
The DNA here is from genome assembly GCA_947258515.1 of uncultured Ectothiorhodospiraceae bacterium. Lineage (GTDB taxonomy): Bacteria > Pseudomonadota > Gammaproteobacteria > UBA9214 > UBA9214 > UBA9214. The sequence continues at coordinate 23,278 of CAMYIO010000012.1, read as the reverse complement.
GTGTCGAGCATGAATTCCACGGCCTGGCCGTTAATCAAACCGGTTGCGACATAATGACCGTGACGGTTGCGCTGCAATCTGACTTCCGGGATACCGTCGGTCGTTACCGTGGCCAGCTGGCGATTGGGGTTGTTTTGTCTGTCCAGGCGGCCATTAAAAAATACCGTCAGCAGCACCAGCAATATGACCCAGGCGGCTATGACCATGCCCCTGCCAATGGTGTTCGTCGATGCCGCTGTCTTATCCGGGTCACTCATGCAATACATCAATATACCAGTCGCAGTCCCGCGAAAATATGCCGTTTGCAGGGTTCATGAAAATTCCTGAAGCTGGCCCGCTTGATGGCGGGGCGGGTATGAAAGCTGCCGCCACGGAGAGTGTAGTGCCTGTTGTCGAATGATGGCGTGGAATAGCCATCGTAAGGAAATGCCTGGAAGCCCTGGTAGGGGAAAAACGGGTTGTGACACCACTCCCATGCACGTCCCGTCTGCTCGAGGTAGTGCAGGCGGCAGGCTACCTCCCACTGGTGTTCGTGGGGCAGGCGAGCGTCCGCCCAGCCGGCATAGGCGCTGGCCTCGTGATGCGAGAGGCCATGCACAACATCCGAGCCGTCCAGCTCATAGGCACCGCGTACACCGCTGCCGTACCAGTGGCCGGCGTCGTCCTGGCGCCAGTGATCCGGGCTGCCTGCCATGGCCTGTGTGCGCCACTGCCAGCCAGCATCACTCCACAGTGATTGCGTGCTGTAGCCGGCGTCATCCATAAACGCAAGGTACTCGGCATTGCTGACCGGATTGCGTGCAATCCTGTAGGGCCCCAGCATGACCTGCTGTGCCGGTAATTCGTTGTCACAGGCAACGGGTGCGCGGCCGCCGACCCGGTAGTGGCCGGGTTGCATGCTGATGCTGTCAGTGATTGGCTGCACCGGGGTAAAAGGGGTCGTCACACGAAAGGGTCCGCTGTCTTCATGCAGGGCGCGCTGTGTGAGGGCAGACAGCATGGTTTCATAGTGCTGGCTGTAATGCTGGATCAGAAAATGCAGCAGGTAATCATCCTGCATCAATGGATGTTGCAGCAGATCCGGAGAGGGCGCACTCAAGATATCCCGATTCATGGCCTGCATGCTGAGTACCCACTGCAGCAGGGCGTCCAGTGGCGGCAGTAGTCTGCCACGCTCGGGTTTAGGTGTCCTGGCGGGCGTGTAGAGCGTCTCTACCGGGGCCGTGTAGCGATTGTCCTGCAGCACGATTTCCTGCAGCCAGTAACACTCGGTATAGGTGCAATGACCGAGGTGCCAGCCCAGCGGACTTAATTCACTGTGGTACTGCAGTCGCTGGCTGTCATCATCCAGTGGTTCGAGCAGCGCCGTGACCAGATCCTGCGCCAGTTGCAGTTCGTTGAGGAGTGCCGCTGAACTCACAAGGGCAGTAACTCGGGCGGGTTGCGGCGGTCAAGAATCAACAGGTGGTGTTCGGGCACCGGTTGCCAGAAGCTGTCCTCAGAGAAACGTTCGGAGGCGATCAGCTGCCCGCCGGGGAACTGTTCGTCATCGGTGGTGTAATAGAGTGACGCGCATTCATGGTTATATCCATGGCGGCTTGCATACAGGCGGTCACCGTCGCTGATAATAATATTCAGCAGTGCTTCCTTTTTTGTCAGCCGTGCAGCCAGCCATTCGAATAACTGCAGCAGCGCGCCGGCCAGGTCGAGGTCATCATTGTCCAGCAGGATCTGGCGCAGCAAGGCAAAAAGATATTCCGAGTCCGTGTTGCCGTGGATTTCAGCAGTGATCGCCGGCGCCAGCAGGGTGGTGATTTCCGGCAGCAGCTGCGCATGAAAATCCCGTATGAATCCATTATGAACAAATACCCGTTCTTCATCACAGAACGGTGCCGTGTTGAACTGGTGCACCGGGTTACCCGCGGTGGCACTGCGTACCTCGGCAAGCCACAGGGAGTTCGTCAGTGTGCGTGCCAGCGCCGGCAGGTTCCTGTCGGACCAGATGGGCAGGATACAGGTGTAGGTCGAAGGTACGCCTTCCTCGCTGAACCAGCCAAAACCGTAACCGTCGGCATTGAACTTTGCATACTTCAGTTCCCGTGGTTCCCATGACTGTTTATAGAGACTGTGATCGGGATCCAGCAGAAATTGCTGCAGGGTGATGTCAGGTCCAATGTAGGCGGCGAGTCGGCACATGGTCCTGGTAATCTGACAAGCCTGTCTAGCGAAGCAGAAATTCAAGCAAGGCCTTCTGGGCATGCAGGCGATTTTCCGCCTCATCCCAGACGACACTTTGTGGTCCGTCAATGACCCCGGCAGTCACTTCCTCGCCGCGGTGTGCCGGCAGACAGTGCATGAACAGCGCGTCACCGGCAGCCGCCTGCATGAGGCGGCTATCCACCTGGTAGTCGGCAAAGGCGCGCTCGCGTTTTGCCTGCTCCTCTTCCTGTCCCATACTGGCCCAGACATCGGTAACCACCAGGTCAGCATTGCGGGCGGCATCGAGCGGATCGCGAATGATGAGCGCGCTGGCGCCAGCGGCCTGCAGGATGCCGGCTTCCGGATCGTATCCCTCCGGGCAGGCAATGTTCAGTGTAAAACCGTATTGACGTGCCGCGTTGATGTAGGAATGGCACATGTTATTGCCGTCACCGATCCAGGCAACGGTTTTGCCGCTGATATCACCGCGTTGTTCAAAGTAGGTCTGCATGTCCGCCAGCAACTGGCAGGGGTGATACAGATCGGTCAGCGCATTAATGACGGGCACCCTGGAATGTGCCGAAAAGCGCTCGATCTTTTCGTGCTCGAAGGTCCTGATCATGATGACATCCGCCATCCGTGACAGTACGCGCGCAGAATCCTCGACGGTTTCGCCGCGCCCCAGCTGGGTGTCGCGCGGCGACAGGAAGATGGCATGGCCGCCCAGTTGTGCCATACCGGCCTCGAATGACATGCGCGTCCGGGTCGAGGATTTCTCGAACACCATGGCGAGTATCTTGTGCTTCAGCGTCTCGTGCGGAGTGCCGGCCTGTTGCAGTTTTTTAAGCTCGATCGCACGTCTAACCAGGCCACGGAGTGTCTCCGGCTCGAGGTCAAGCAGTGTAAGAAAATTCTGGTGGCTCATAATCAAGGGGTAAGGAATTCGCGTATCAGTTCACCGACCTGTTCGATGATTATATCAGCCTGTTTGACCGTGGTGATCAGGGGCGGCAGCAGGCGTACAACGCGTTCTGCAGTGACATTGATCAACAGGCCCTGTTCCATGGCCCTGCCCACCAGTTCAGCACAGGGGCGATCCAGTTCGATGCCGATCATCAGGCCACGGCCACGGATGGCTGTGACCCCCTCGAGGCCGGACAGGGCGGTGTTAAAGCCATCGAGTAGATGCGTGCCGAGTGCGGCGGCATGGGTGACGAGTTGTTCCTGTTTCAGGGCCTCCAGCACGGCGATGGCCGCGCGGCACGCCAGCGGGTTACCGCCGAAGGTGCTGCCATGGTTGCCCGGCTGCATCATCAAGGCGGCCTGGCCGCTGGCGAGGCAGGCACCGATGGGGACACCGTTACCCAGTGCCTTCGCCAGGGTGGCGACATCGGGCAGCACAGTGCTGTGCTGCCAGGCAAACCATTTTCCGGTGCGCCCCATGCCCGACTGGATTTCATCCAGCATCATCAGCCAGTGGTTGTCATCACACAGACGGCGGATGCCCTGCAGGTAATCATCATCCGGAATATTGATGCCACCTTCACCCTGTATCGGTTCAACCAGTACTGCAACCACGTTGTTGCTGTTTGCAGCCACGGTGCGGATGGCGTCCAGGTCATTGTAGGGTACGCGGATAAACCCCTGCACCAGCGGTTCAAAGCCGGCCTGCACCTTGCGATTGCCGGTGGCGGTCAGGGTCGCCAGCGTGCGGCCGTGGAAGCTTTTTTCCATGACGATAATGGCCGGGTTATCGATACCCCGGCTATGGCCATAGAGGCGTGCAATCTTGATGGCCGCTTCATTGGCTTCTGCGCCCGAGTTGGAAAAGAACACCCGGTCCATGGCGGATAGCTCGCACAGTGTGTCCGCCAGCTGTTCCTGCAACGCGATGCCGTAAAGGTTCGAGGTATGTACCAGCAGGCCGGCCTGCTCCGAAATCGCCCGCGTCACGGCAGGGTGGGCGTGACCGAGGCCGCAGACGGCGATGCCACTCAGTGCATCGAGGTATTGTCTGTTTTCGTTATCCCACAGCCAGATGCCTTCACCCCGTTGAAACTGGATCGGAAGACGCTTGTAGGTCGACATGATGTGATCTGCCATTTTTACCTTGTCCAAAATAGAAAAGGCAGTCCGTTACAGACTGCCAGCATTCATTGACCCTGATTTTATCGCCACTTGCCTGAAAAGCGCAAACCCGGCCAGTGACCGGGTTTGCGCTTCATGACAGCTGTCAATCAGACCTGCTTGTACCGAGATGATCCTGTATCGGCTAAGGGTGCCCCTGTTTAAAAGGGAAGACCGTGACCGTGGCCAATCATGCACATCAGCATGGGAATGGACAGCAGGGTGTTGGTACGCGAGGCCATCAGAGCGACCTTCTTGGCCGCGGCAATCTGGTCTGCGCTGGCATCGACGATACCGAGGATCTTCTTCTGGTTCGGCCAGATCAGTACCCAGACGTTGAACAACATGATGGTCCCCAGCCAGGCACCAATGCCGATGACCGCGGCGCCTTCCTGCAGGGTGAAGGCATTGACGAGACCAATACCCATGGTTTCCAGTGCAGCGGCACCGGTCACCCAGGTGGCAACGGCGCTCCAGCGGAACCACAGCAAGGCACGCGGGGCCACATACTTGTTGATTGCGGCAGGACCCGGGCCACCTTCATCGCCCAGTGCCTCGCCCACGGCGGGTACCTGTACGAAGTTGAAGTAGTACAGCAGGCCGATCCAGACGACGCCTGCCAGCACGTGGAACCAGACTTCCAGCGCCCACAGGTTGAGGCCTGACATGCCAAGGCCCATGACGATCAGTATGGCCAGTATGAAGCCTGAAAGAATAGTGCCCAGTACAGATGTTAACGGATTCATTGTTTACTCCTTGGTAGACCGCAGAGGCTATGCCCGCGGGAAATGAAATAGGTGACTAAATTACTCGGGAATGGGAGGATACGGCAGCCATGGTGACAATGCAATATGCCGTATTGTACTTGCCTTTCGTGATAACACTCTGATAGATATGGCTTTAAAATAACATCCCTGTGGCGAGGTGAAGCCTTGCCCGGTCTAAAACACATGACATTGAATTCGATTGAACTGAGCCTGTTTTCCAGTCGCCTGACCGCCGTATGTGACGAGATGGGTGCCGTGCTGCGGCGCGCGGCCTTTTCCACCAATATCAAGGACCGGCTGGATTACTCCTGCGCCGTATTCGATACCGCGGGTCAACTCTGTGCCCAGGCGGCGCACATCCCGGTCCATCTTGGCAGCATGGCGTTTGCCATGCAGGGCCTGGTAGCGGGGACGTCGTGGTCGCCGGGAGATGTGCTGATTGTGAACGACCCCTATCTGGGGGGGACACACCTGCCCGATATTACCCTGATTGCACCGGTGTTCCTGGGCGATAGCTGCCTTGGCTTCGTGGCCAACCGCGCACACCACGCCGATATCGGTGCGGATTCACCGGGTTCCATGCCCATATCAACGCACCTCGATGAAGAGGGACTGGTTATTTCACCGGTTCTGCTGGTGCGTGCTGGCGTGTTGCACGGCGACACGCTGCGGGATATTGTCGCTGCCACGGCCAGGCCGTCGCAGATGGAGGGTGATCTGGCCGCGCAGTTGAGCGCCAACCGGGCCGGAGCAGAGCGGTTGCTGGAACTGGCCCGCGGCATGGGGATCGACAGCTATTGCACGGGTCTGGCAGCCGTGAATGATTATGCCGAACGGCTCGCGGCCAGTGAGATGCGTGTCATACCCGATGGTTGCTATCGCTTTCGGGATGTCATGGACGATGACGGGCTTGGTGCGGTGGACATTCCCATTGAAGTGACGCTGTGGGTCAATCGAGGCGAGATCAACGTCGATTTTGCCGGTACGGCCGCGCAGGTGGCCGGTAATATCAATTGTCCGCTGTCTGTTGCCGCGGCCGCCGTCTTTTATGTATTTCGTTGCCTGATGCCGGCTCACACCCCCGCCTGCGCCGGCAGCTTTCGCATGATCCACCTGTCTGCGCCACCCGCTTGCCTGGTGAATGCGCAACGCCCTGCCGCGGTGGCGGCCGGTAATGTGGAAACCAGCAGCCGCATCGTGGACGTGGTCATGGGCGCGCTGGCGCAGGCACTGCCAGGGCGTATTCCCGCTGCCAGCCAGGGAACCATGAATAACCTTGCCATGGGTGCGCGTGCGGGAGAGCACAGCTGGGACTATTACGAAACCATGGGCGGTGGCACGGGTGCTGGCAGCCGCGAGGCGGGACTTGATGCAACCCAGTCGCACATGACCAATACACTGAACACGCCGATCGAGGTGCTGGAGATGGAATTCCCGCTGCGGGTTCATCGCTACCAGATACGCAGCGGATCGGGAGGCGCCGGCAAACACCGCGGCGGTGACGGCCTGCTGAGAGAGTTTGAATTCCTGGCCCCGGCCACGGTGACCCTGCTGACCGAGCGCCGACGCCACCCTCCCTGGGGCTTGCAGGCGGGCGCGCCCGGTCAATGCGGCGAAAACCGTCGCAACGGGGTGCTGTTGCCGGGTAAGATCAGTGCCGAATTTTCCACGGGTGAGCGCCTCACCGTGTCGACCCCGGGTGGTGGCGGCTGGGGAGCCGTGACTGCTGACTCCAGCGCCAGCGAACTGAAACAGGATTAACAACCCATGTGCGGAATATGCGGCGAACTTCGTTTTGACGGTACGGCGCCTGACAGGGCGGCATTAAGGCGAATGGCCGCGACACTGGCACGTCGTGGCCCGGATGCGAGTGGCGAGTATTTTTCCGGGCCGCTGGCGTTCGGTCATCGACGCCTCGCGGTGATTGATCTTTCCGAGCGTTCGGGTCAGCCCATGGTGGATGACGTGCTGGGACTGGTGCTGGTGTTCAACGGCACGATTTATAATTACCCGGAACTGCGTGAACAGTTGCGGCACAAGGGATACCGTTTTTTTTCAGACGGCGATAGCGAGGTTATCCTGAAGGCCTATGCGGAATGGGGAGAGGACTGCACGCAGCATCTGCAAGGGATGTTTGCCTTCGCTATCTGGAACAGCAACACGCAGCAACTGTTCATGGCGCGTGATCGCTTTGGTATTAAACCACTCTATTACAGTATTACCCGTCAGGGTGTGCGCTTTGCGTCCACCAGCCAGGCCTTGCTGGCCGGTGGTAATCTTGATACCGCGATTGACCCGGTTGCGCTGCATCATCATTTCTCCCTGCATGCGGTGGTCCCGGCACCGCGAACCCTGCTGCAGGGGCTGCGCAAGTTGCGCCCCGGCCATAGCCAGACATTCAGTCTGCGTGGCGAACGCACCCTGAGGCGCTACTGGCAGCTTGATACCACCCCGCTGGACAGGGACATGAGTGAATGGGAATGGATCGATGCGATTCATGATGCCCTGCGGAAGGCGGTTACAAAACGACGCGCCATTGCGGATGTGCCGGTCGGTATCCTGTTATCGGGCGGGCTTGATTCCAGCCTGCTGGTTGCCTTGCTGGCAGAAGCCGGAGGCGGTGAGCTGCTGACCTTCTCTGTCGGTTTTGAAGATGAGCCGGAAGAGAAGGGCAACGAGTTTGAATGCTCCGATCTGGTCGCCGATTTGTATGGCACGCAACACCACCGTTTTACCGTGCCCAACGAGGAGGTGCTCTCGCGCTTGCCGGAGGCCATTGACAATATGGCAGAACCCATGGTGGGTCAGGATGCCGTGGCCTTTTACCTGCTTGGCGAACGTGTCTCGCAGCAGGTCAAGGTGGTGCAGAGCGGGCAGGGCGCCGACGAGGTGTTCGCGGGTTATTTCTGGTACCAGCAGATGCAGGCAGCGAGCGGCACTGACATCGAACGCTTTCGACCGCTGTATTTCGATCGCACCCATGAAGAATACAGGTCAATGGTCACCTCCGGTCACCATGGGATCGACTACACGTCGCCGCGTGTTGCACACGGCCTGTCGCGGTTTCAGTCAAAAGAGTTTATAAACCGCGTGCTGGCCTATGATGTGACCACACTGATCGTGGACGACCCGGTAAAGCGCGTTGATAACATGACCATGGCCTGGGGGCTGGAATCACGGGTGCCGTTCCTGGACCAGGAACTGGTGCAGCTGGCGGCGCGTATGCCGTCTGCAATAAAGCTTAAATCCGGTGGCAAATATCCATTGAAGATGATTGCACGTGACCTGCTGCCTGACAGGATCATCGATCGTCCCAAGGGGTATTTTCCGGTGCCTTCGCTGAAGTTTGTGCGTGGCAAGGTACTGGAATTCATGCGCGAGGTGCTGGAGTCACGGGCCTGCAGGGAACGTGGACTGTTCCAGCGTGCGTATGTGCGAGCCTTGCTGGATTATCCTGAAGAGGCGCATACGCCGCTGTTGGGCAGCAAGTTATGGCACCTCGCCCTGCTGGAGTTCTGGTTGCAGAGAAATGTTGATAAATCCCCTTGAATGGTTGCTTTTTATCGTGCCAGGCCAGGGCTACAATGACCTGAATACTGAAAGCTGTATTCAACGTACTTAACCGAGGACAGATGAATGGATGTAATGGAAAGGATCGATACTACCGTGAAGGAAAACCCGGTCGTGATTTTCATGAAGGGAACGCCGCAGCTGCCGCAGTGTGGCTATTCCAGCCGTACCGCACAGGCACTGGCCGCCTGTGGTCAGGAGTTTGCCCATGTGAACGTACTGGCGGATCCTGAAGTTTTCCAGAATCTGCCACGCTACGCCAATTGGCCAACCTTTCCCCAGGTGTACATCAATGGCGAGCTGATCGGTGGTTGTGATATCACCCTGGAGCTTTACCAGAAGGGTGATTTGCAAAAGATGGTCCAGCAGGCCGTCGATAACGCCTAGTTTCTAGTAAGATTTGGTGTAGGAGCGGATCGCATCCGCGAAGGGCTTTGATGAAAAAAACCTTCGCGGATGCGATCCGCTCCTACAGGTAATATTAATCAGGTTTCAGTTCGCTTCAAGCTTAAGCAGTTCTTCAATAATTTCCAGCATCAGCTTCTGACCCTTATCGCCCATCTTTTCCGTGAGCTTGTCGGCATCGCGTTCACCCTCGACCAGCGGGCGGATGCGCCCTGCCAGGATGCCCATGTCACCGCCGGCCTCCAGCATTTGTGACGCCATGTTGCCAATGATTTGCAGCGCCTGCGCATTACCGTTGCGGGATGCATGTATCAGGCCGGCTATGCCGGGTGCCGCCATGCTGGAATCGATGTCGGTCTCCAGGCTGGGCAGGGTGCCCGGATCCTGCAGGCCTCTGAGGATCGATTCCACAATCACGCGGTCTTCATCATCCAGTAGCAGCAGCATGGACTCTTCGCGGTTGCCGGACATGATGTCGCGGATGGCGGTCACCAGGGTTGTCCAGTCATTATCGGCAGCCATTTGCAACACCTGCTCCATGTCCGGGACCGAACCGGGATTGTTGCAATGCATGACGACACGGTGGATAAGGCCCGCATGGGTTTGCAGGATCTGTTCTTGTAGTTCAGGTTGCGGCATGGTTTTAGATACCTTCTGTAGCTTTAATGGCTGTTATGTTACCGGACTGCTGCGGATTGAATTCATTCCAGCGGTTGATAACCGCGCAAAACAGGTCGGCCGTGCGCTCGGTATCATAAACCGCGGAATGCGCTTTTTCACTATCCCAGTCAAAACCGGCGGCTTTAACTGCGCGTGCCAGCACGGTTTGGCCGTAGGCGAGGGCGGCGAGACTGACGGTGTCAAAGGTGCTGAAGGGATGGAACGGGTTGCGTTTGATGCCGGTCCGGGTCGCCGCGGCATTCAGGAATGACAGGTCAAAGGCGGCATTGTGGCCGACCAGTATGGCACGGTTGCAGCCGCTGTCCTTGACGGCGCGGCGTACCGGCTTGAAGATATGTTCCAGCGCCTCGTGCTCCGGCCTGGCCATGCGAAACGGGTGATAGGGGTCAATACCGGTAAATTCCAGCGATTCCTGGTCGAGGTTGGCGCCGGGGAAAGGTTCCACGTGGCAGGCAATGGTTTTGCCGCGACGAATAATACCGCTCTCGCCCATTTCCAGGATCACCGCGGCAATTTCCAGCAGGGCATCGCGTTTCGCATTGAAACCCGCTGTTTCAACATCGATAACAACGGGCAGGAATCCCCGGAATCGCCTCGCGATGTACGTTTTATCTTCGGCAGTGGTCATCGATCAAGCATACCGAATCGCCCCGGGTTTGGCGATGCTGCATAATGTGAAGTCTGTACAGGCGGTTCCGGTGTGGCGGTCTGCAACGGCCTGTTTCTACCAGAGACAACAAACTGACAGCGGGAGTCCGGAATATGCCTAACCAGATTGCAGTGACGAAGCGTCCATTCGATGCGGCGCGATGGCTGGCCGTGATGCTGCTGCTTTTGCTGGCGACCATTACCCGGGCTGACACTGATAAAAGTCATGGCCTGTTATGGGAGATCGGCAAGCCAGGTCAGCCATCGTCCTGGCTGTTGGGTACTATCCATTCGGAAGACCCCGGCGTGCTGAATCTGCCGGCACCGGTCAGGCAGGCATTCGATGCTTCGAACAGTGTCGTGCTGGAAATACTGATGGATGCAGATGCCATGAAGTATTCAAGTAGCGCCATGCTGATGCTGGATGGTCGTACCCTGGCGGATATTATCGGTGCGCCACTGTACGCACAGGTATCCGCGGCGATTGCATCACGCGGTATACCCGAGCTGGTGCTGAACCGCATGAAGCCGTGGGCGGTGGCGGTCACCCTGTCGACGCCGGCGCTTGAAACGGGCGAGGTACTGGATCGGGTGCTGTACCAGGATGCTGTGCAGCAGGGTAAGGCGGTATACGGACTGGAAACCATGCAGGAGCAGCTGCAGCTGTTTGACAGCATGCCCGAGGCCGACCAGGTTACCCTGCTGAGGGATGCGGTTGAGAATCTCGAGGTGCTGGATAGCATGCAGGCAGAGTTGCTGGCCGCTTACAAGCAACGTGACCTGGGCCGTTTGCTGGCGATCAGTGAAGCCTCGATGCAGGCAGGTGACCAGCGGCTTGCCGACGACTTCCAGCGGCGTCTCGTTGATGATCGCAATCAGCACATGGCCGAGCGGGTACAACCGTATCTGCGGCAGGGCAAGGCCTTCGTGGCGGTCGGTGCCCTGCACTTGCCAGGCAAGACCGGTCTGCTGGAACGTCTGCAGCAGCAGGGTTATACCATCACGCGAGTCTATTAACCGGACAATCGCGCCGGGGACGGCGCTCCTACAATGATAGATGCACCTGTAGGAGCGCCGTCCCCGGCGCGAATCGGGAAGAGCCATCGTACGGCGTCTATCGCGGCGAGAAGCTTGCGCGTCCTGCTCACGCCCCTCACCTCCCGCAGATGTATCGATTATTGTAGGAGCGCATCGCATGCGCGATTCGGGCAGGGAGCAGCCGTGATAATTTCAGACCTGTTCTTTTATCCGCCAGTGCAATGTCTCACCGGCAAACATCGGCACCACTGACGAATCGCCCAGCGGGTAGCTGTCCGGTACCTGCCAGTCGTGTTTTTCCAGGGTGATGCTCGTCGTGTTGCGTGGCAGGCCGTAGAAATCCGCGCCGAAATGACTGGCGAAATCTTCCAGCTTGTCGAGTGCACCAGCGTCCTCAAATGCCTGTGCATAGAGTTCCATTGCGGCGTGTGCCGTGTAGATGCCGGCACAGCCACAGGCGGTTTCCTTGCGCTCTTTTGCGTGTGGCGCACTGTCAGTGCCAAGGAAAAACTTGCGGCTGCCGCTGATGGCGGCTTCGACCAGTGCCGTGCGGTGTCGTTCCCGTTTCAGTACCGGCAGGCAGTAGGCGTGTGGCTGCAGGCCGCCCCTGAACATGGCGTTACGGTTCAACAGCAGGTGATGCGCGGTAATGGTGGCGGCAACGCTGTCGGCGGCATTGGCTACAAAATCCACGCCGTCGCGCGTGGTCACATGTTCCAGCACCACCTTGAGCGCCGGGTAGCGCACGGTTAGCGGTTCCAGGTAGCGGCCGATGAAGGCCTGCTCGCGATCAAAGACATCAACGCCCGCGTCGGTCACTTCCGCATGGACCAGCAGCGGCATGCCAAGTTTCTCCATGACTTCCAGCACCGCATAGGTATTGCTGATTTCGGTGACGCCGGCAGCGGAATGCGTGGTGGCGCCGGCCGGATAGAGTTTTACCGCGGTTACCAGCTGGCTGGCATGCGCCTCGATAATGTCGTCCGGCGTGGTGTTGTCGGTCAGGTACAGGGTCATCAGGGGACTGAAGTCGGCATCGACCGGTATGGCCGAGAGGATGCGCTTGCGGTAGGCGCGGGCCTGTTCGGTCGTGGTGACTGCCGGTTGCAGGTTCGGCATGATGATTGCGCGTCCAAACTGGCCGGCAGTGTGCGGCAGCACCGCTGCCAGTGCGGCGCCATCACGCACATGCAGGTGCCAGTCATCCGGTCGTGTCAGGGTCAGTTCCATGTATGTTCCAGCACCGATTGTTGCTGCAAAAGGTTCAGTGTGTAGCGTACCCCGAAGCCGGTTGTATCGGTCGGGATATGGGCCAGCCCGCCCTTGTGATTGCTGGCGGCCAGGTCAACGTGCACCCAGTTAATGTCCTCATTGATAAAGCGCTGCAGAAAGCGCGCGGCCAGTATGTGGTCGGCATCGCCCTCCAGCGTGCATTGCAGGGTGTCGGCAATGGTCGACTTCAGGGATTCATCAAAATCCTTGTCCAGCGGGAAGGGCCACACCCGTTCGCCGCTGTCACGCCCGGCCGTGGTCAAGGTGTCATTTAAGGTTTGCCGGTTGCTGAATACGCCGCTGTAGCGCGAGGACAGTGAATAGATGCAGGCGCCGGTCAGCGTCGCATAGTCGATCAGCAAATAGGGTTTGGTCTTGCTGGCCAGCGCCAGTGTGTCGGCCAGTACCATGCGGCCCTCGGCGTCGGTATGTTTGACCTCGATGCTGGTGCCATTGCTGGCAATCACGACATCGTTGGGTTTGTAGGCCTTGTTGCCGACGTGGTTCTCGGCGAGTGCCAGCCAGCAGTCAATGCGGTAATCGACCCGTAGCCGGCTCAATGCCAGTAGCGTCCCCAGGGCCACGGCGCTGCCCTGCATGTCTTCGTGCATGCCGTTCATGTACTTCGCCGGTTTTAAATTGACACCGCCGGTGTCGAAGCAAATGCCCTTGCCGACCAGTGCCAGCTTGCGGGTGTTGTCTTTCGCCGGGCCACGTTTTTTCGGTTTATAGGTGAGGTGAACGATACCGGCGTCACGGGTCGGGCTGCCCTGGCAAACGGCCAGAAAGGCTCCCGCCTTTTTGCGTGCCAGTGCACGCGTATCGAGGAAGTCCATTTTCCAGCCTTCGGCGGTTGCCAGCTTGCTGACAAACTGCCGGTAACGGCCGGGCGTGAGTTCATTCGCCGGCAACGCCGCCAGCCAGCGTGCCAGGTGGTTGCCGGTAATCTCGGCGCTGACCTGTGCAAGGTCGACCTTTTCTGCCAGGCCATAGACATCGATACGCCGCAGCGTGACCGCAGCCTGTTTGTCGGTTTTATAACTCGGCATCGGGCACGTTGATGCCAGCAGTGCGGCTATCAGCGTTTCCAGCAGGCGGGCCCCCGTTGCCTGGTCAAAGCCTGCCAGTTGCAGCAGCACTGACGGTGGATCAATGCGATGGATCGCTGCCGCCAGTTCACGGGCCGTGGTCAGCAACTCAAAGGTACTGGCGTTAACATCCAGGGTTTGCAGGATCACATGCGTGCCGTTCCTGTTCGGCAGGTCGGTGCCCAGACGCTTGTCGTCCTTGTGTTGGCGCGTGTGCCGCAGGTAGCGTGATTTCAGGGTGTCGGCGCAGGCTATTTGTTCCCAGACGGCCTTGCCCGGCTGTTCCGGGATTATCACCAGGGCGACCCGGCTGGCATCCAGCTGCCTGTTCCCGGGGCGGGTTGTGTGTTGATTTAACTTGACTTTTTCACTGTGATCATAGGGTATCTGCATGCTTTTTGCCTTGACCTGTTAACGCAAAACGCTGATCATATCGCGCTTGCTGTAATTCGGATACCGCTGTTTCTCTAAACTATGAAAAACACTGACAAAAAACGCGTGTTGCGCGAGATGCTGTTCGCGCGCCGCTTTGAAGAACGCTGCTACGAGGCGTACGTGGAACGCAACATTGGCGGCTTCCTGCACCTCTATCCCGGTGAAGAGGCCTGTGCCTTCGGTGTGCTGGAAGCGGCACAGCCGGGCCATGACTACGTGATCACCAGTTACCGTGACCATGTGCATGCCATCAAGGCAGGTTCCGACCCGCGTCATATCATGGCCGAGCTGTTTGCCAGGGAGACCGGCGTCAGCAAGGGCCGCGGCGGTTCCATGCACATATTCGATGTGGCGCACCGCTTCATGGGTGGCTACGCACTGGTCGGCGGGCCGTTCCCGCTTGCCGCCGGCATTGCCAAGGGTATCCAGATGCAGGGCGGTAATGAAATCTGTATCTGTTTTCTCGGTGATGCCGCCAACAACCAGGGTACCTTTCACGAGTCACTCAACATGGCCGCGCTGTGGAATCTGCCGGTGCTGTACGTCTGTGAAAACAACCTCTACGGCATCGGTACCCGCATCGACCGCTCCACGGCCGTGCTCGACCAGTACCAGCGCGTGTCTGCCTATAACATCCCGTCGGCCCAGGAAGACGGGCAGGACTTTGATCTGGTGCACAAGGCGGCGACGAAGGCCGTCGAACATGTCCGTTCCGGCAAGGGGCCATACTTTCTTGAACTCATGACCTACCGCTATCGCGGGCATTCGATGTCGGACTCCAATGCCTACCGGGCGAAGAAGGAAGAACGCATGTGGAGTGGCCGTGATCCGGTCATCATGTTGCGTGATCGCCTCATCGATGCGGGTGTACTGACACTGGACGAATACACCGATATGGATACAGCCGTGCTCGACGAGATCGAGGATGAGGTGATTCGCTTTGCGACGGAATCACCCGAACCAAAGGTAGCGGACGTGGAGAAATACGTCCTTGCCGAGAATGACCCCTGGGTCAGGGGCGGGGTGCAGTAATGGCCGAGATCATGTACTGGGAGGCGATCATGCGCGCCCACGATGAAGAGATGGCGAATGACCCGATGGTGATTTGCATGGGTGAGGACATCGGTGTCGTCGGCGGAACCTACAAGGCGACCTCGGGCCTCTACGACAAGTACGGCGAGGCGCGCGTCATCGATACACCGATATCGGAGAATGGTTATACCGGCCTCGGTATCGGTGCCTCCTTCCTCGGCGTGCGCCCGATTATCGAGATCATGTCTGTGAACTTTGCCTGGCTCGCCATGGACCAGATCTTCAATACCGCCGCCAAGGTACGTTACATGTCCGGTGGTCAGCTGACGGCGCCGGTGGTGATTCGTTCCCCGGGCGGCACCGCCCACCAGTTGGGCTCGCAGCACTCCGCGCGCATGGAGAAAGTCTTTATGGGTGTCGCCGGCCTGCGTGTCGTGACGCCGTCCAGTCCGCGCCAGGCCTATGGCCTGTTGAAATCCGCGGTGCGTTGCAACGATCCCGTGTTTATCAACGAACACGAGCTGATGTACAACATGAAGGGCGAGGTCCCCGGGGAAGAATACTTTCATCCCCTGGAAGGCTCCGAGATTGCCCGCGAGGGCCGCGACGTTACCCTGTTCGGCTATAACATCTCCGTGCACTGGTGCCTGCAGGCGGCAGAACAGTTATCGAAGCATCATGGCATCGAGGCAGAGGTGATCGACCTGTATGCGCTCAGTCCGCTGGATCGTGCCGGGATTCGCAACTCGGTCAGCAAGACCCATCGTGCGGTGATTGTCGAGGAAGCGGAGCCGGCCGTCGGTGTCGGCGCCGAGGTGATGGCAATCATCAATGAAGAATGTTTCTTCGAACTGGATGCCGCGCCGCTGCGCGTGTCCGCGCTGAACGTGCCGATTCCCTACAACCATGCCCTGGAAAAGGCGGCCCTGCCGAACCCCGGTGACGTGGTTGCAGCCGTACGCGGAATTTTTGGTGTGTGAAAATAATGATGCTTGCTTGAGTGACCTCTTTATAAAATATTCAAATGGCCACGGAAGCACACGGAAAACACACAAGAATAAATTGTATTACAGAAATATTTCCGTGTTTTTCCGTGTGCTTCCGTGGCAAGTCTCTCAGGAGTAAGCGTCATTCGAATATGAGCATAAAGAGTTTGCTTGCCCACTAACTGGACAATTACTGAATGTCTGAACCCTACGTAATAAAAATGCCGCAACTGTCCGACACCATGACCGAAGGTGTCGTGGTCAGTTGGGAAAAGAATATCGGCGATGAAATCAAGCGTGGCGATATTGTCGCCACGGTGGAAACCGACAAGGCCGTCATGGATCGCAGCGGTTGACTCGGTGGTGGCGGTCACACACCCGATTGGCTACCTGGTGGATTCCAGGGATGATGTCGTTGACAGCCAGTCCGGGGTAACAGCCGCGCCCGCAGCCGGTGCTGCACCGCTGGCAGCTGCGCCGGCCGCGACAGCCAGGGCAACGCCATCGGGCGCACCGGGTGTCGCTCCGACGCCGCGTCCGCAGGGCAGCAAGGCATCGCCACTGGCACGCAAGCTGGCGGCACAGCAGGGTACCGATATCGATCGCATCAGCGGCTCCGGACCGGGCGGTGTGGTTACCGCGAGTGATATTCAACGCGCACCCGCACCCTTCGAAGTCGCGGTCGCCGGTGATGGCAGAGCGATGAAATCGATGGAGAAGGCCATCTCCAGGGCCATGGCCTCGTCCATCTCCATGCCGACCTTCCGCGTCACGAGCCACATTCATCTTGAGTATCTGATGAGCGCGGCCAAGTCGGCCGGCGTCTCGGTGACCGTGGCGATCGCCAAGGCCTGTGGCCTGGCCATGCTGCAACATCCGAAAATGAACTGGTGTTACCAGCCGGATGACAAGTTGATTGAACGCAGCCAGGCCGATATCGGTATGGCCGTGGCCGCCGACGACGGCGGGCTGGTGGTGCCGATATTGCGTGCCTGCGAGTCGCGCGAGTTGTCCGAACTGAACACTGACTGGAAAGACCTGGTGGCACGTGCGCGCACCCGTCACCTGAATCCGGAAGAATTCAGCGGCGCCAGTTTTCAGATCTCCAACATGGGCATGTTCGATGTCAGTTACTTCGATGCCATCGCGACCCCCGGGCTGGCGGCGATACTGGCGATTTCCTCGAATACCGAAAAAGGCAGCGCCTTCACCATTACCGCGGACCATCGCGTCGTCAATGGCGCGGATGTGGCGCTGTTCCTGCGCACACTGAAGTCACTGCTGGAACGTCCCGCCGACTGGATGGGGCCGGGTGGGCCGGCGATCCCCGAGGGCGACTGGGATTACGATGTGGTCGTCATTGGCGGTGGCCCGGGTGGTGAGGACTGTGCCCGCGACCTGGTGGCGCACAAGCTGAAGGTTGCGCTGATCAATGATTCACCGTTTCCCGGCGGCGAATGCCTGTGGCGGGGCTGTATTCCCTCCAAGGCGTGGCGCGCCGCCGCTGATCGCATACGCGACCGGGCGCAAGACGCACACCTCGGTGTCACCGGTACCCACAAGGCCAGACTGGTATGGAAAGACCTCGAGGCACACCGTCGACAGGTACTGGAAACCCGTGGCGAAATGGCATTGAAGACGGACAAGGGCGTGCGTATTGACTACCTGCAGGGCTTTGGCCAGTTTATCGATGCGCACACACTGGCGGTACATACCTCTACCAACCAGGACGATCCGCACAGCCGTGCTGCAATACCGGTGGGTAGTGCACAGAAAACACTGACCTTCGGTTGTGCCGTGGTGGCCACTGGTGCCCCCCCCTTCATTCCGCCGATTCCCGGTGCGGCCGAGGGGCTTGAGAACGGCGGCGTGCTGACCTCCGACACGGTGTGGGCGCTGAGCGCACCGCCGAAGAAGCTGGCCGTGGTCGGCGCGGGTGCCATAGGCGTGGAAATGGCGCAGATCTTTCAGGACTTCGGCAGCAAGGTCACACTGCTGGAAGCACAGGACCGTATCCTGGCCGAGGTCGAGCCCGAAATTGCAAAAACGTTGTCGACTATCCTGGCGGACGAACCGCGGCTGGATGTTCACACCGCGGCGGCGGTCAGTAAGATCAGCGGTGTGCCGGGGAGCATGAAACTGGCCTACACCGACAGCGAGGGCAAGAAACGCAACCTCACCGTGGATTACGTCATCATGGCCACGGGCAAGCGACCGGTGCTGGACGGCCTGAATCTTGAGTCTGCCGGCGTTGCCCACGAGCGCAGCGTGATTGCCGTGGACAGCCGTTGCCGTAGCAGCGTGCCGCACATCTTTGCCGTTGGCGACGTCATCGGTGGTTTGATGCTGGCACACACCGCCGGCCAGCAGGGGCGGGTGACGGCAGCGACCATTCTTGGCGAAAACATGCGCTATGATCAGGACAAGGATTGCGGCGTCATCTTTTCCCGTCCACAGGCGGCGTTTGTCGGTGTGTCGGTTGAACAGGCCAAAGCGAACGGCATGGATGCGGTCGAGGTGAAGGTGCCCATGAGCATCGATGCCAAGGCCATGATCAATAACGAGACCCACGGCATGATCAAGATCGTTGCAGACAAGGCAACGCACCGCATTGTCGGCGTGCATTTTCTTGCGGATCATGCGGACACGCTTATCGGTGAGGCCGTGATGATGGTGTCGGGTAACATGACGCTGGAACAGGTCGCCGGGGCCATCCATCCGCATCCGACCCAGACGGAACTGTTTGGCGATATGGCGCGGCGCTTGCTGTCACGCTTGCGGCGCAGCAGAAAAACTACCAGGGCGTAACTATGTCAGAGATCAGGAAAGTCGTATTGGCCTATTCCGGAGGACTCGATACCTCCATCATTCTCAAGTGGCTCGAGGAAGTCTACAACTGCGAGGTCGTCACCTTCACCGCGGATGTTGGCCAGGGAGAGGAAATCGAACCGGCGCGTGAAAAGGCCTATGCCATGGGTGTCAAGGAAGTCTATATCGAGTCACTGAAAGAGGAATTTGCCCGTGACTTCGTGTTCCCCATGTTTCGCGCCAATGCCATCTACGAAGGCGAATACCTGCTGGGTACCTCGATTGCCCGTCCCCTGATTGCCAAACGCCTGGTCGAGATCGCCAAAGAGACCGGGGCGGATGCCATCGCGCACGGTGCGACCGGCAAGGGCAATGACCAGGTGCGCTTCGAACTGGGCGCCTATGCTCTGAACCCGGATATCAAGGTGATTGCTCCCTGGCGCGAATGGGACCTGACTTCACGCGAGACCCTGATGGCCTATGCTGACAAGCACGGCATCCCGGTTGATAAAATGAAGGGCAACAAGTCGCCGTATTCCATGGACGCCAATTCGTTGCACATTTCCTATGAAGGAGATGTGCTTGAAGACCCCTGGGCAGAGCCGGAAGAGGCGATGTGGTTGTGGACGGTATCGCCGGAAAATGCACCGGATACGCCCACCTGTATTGAACTGACCTTTGAGCAGGGTGATGCGGTGGCGATCGACGGCAAGTCGCACAGCCCCGGCCAGATCATGGAAACGCTCAACAGGATCGGTGGCGAGAACGGTATCGGACGTTCCGACATTGTCGAGAACCGCTACGTCGGCATGAAGTCGCGTGGTTGTTACGAAACGCCCGCAGGCACTATCCTGCTGAAGGCACATCGTGCCATGGAATCCCTGACGCTGGACCGTGAGGCCGCACATCTGAAAGATGAACTCATGCCGCGCTATGCGACCCTGATTTACAACGGTTACTGGTGGAGCCCGGAGCGGCGCATGCTGCAGCAACTGATCGATGCCTCGCAGGAACACGTCAATGGCACGGTGCGCCTGAAACTCTACAAGGGCAATGTCATCGTGGTGGGCAGAAAGTCCGATTCAGACAGCCTGTTTGATGAGCGCATTGCGACCTTCGAGGATGACGAAGGTGCCTATAACCAGAAGGATGCAGAAGGTTTTATTAAACTCAATGCCCTGCGCATGCGTGTTGCCGCTCGCCAGAAAACAACGGACCGCAGGAAAAAATAATTTCCGCGGGTCTGCCCTTCCTCCGGGAGCCCCCTCGGGGTATAAAGGGGCCGGGGAGCGGGGTAACTACGGTTTCTTTCTCTTGTAACTAAAAAGGGACGACTATCATGCGACTACTCCATACCATGCTGCGCGTCGGTGACCTCGACAGGTCTATCAAGTTCTATACCCATGTCCTGGGCATGAAACTGCTGCGCAGCAAGGAATACCCGGAAGGCGAGTTTACCCTGGCCTTCGTCGGTTACGGTGATGAGGCGGAGCATACCGTCATCGAACTCACGCATAACTGGGGCACGGATCACTACGATCCGGGCGAAGGTTACGGCCACATCGCGATAGAGGTCGATGACGTCTACATGGCGACGGCAGAAGTGAAGCACCGCGGCGGCAGGATTGTACGAGAGGCGGGCCCGATGAATGCGGGTACCACCATTATCGCCTTCATCGAAGATCCCGATGGTTATCAAATCGAGCTACTGGGCAGGAAGCCGTAACCGGAAGCCACCCGCTTTGGGCGCTGGAATATCCGCTAATCTTGCAGGGTGCGCAGCCAATTCCCGCAGTCAGTCCGGGAGTTCACTAAAATATTTATAGCTTATACCCTGTCAGCCAGTCCTTTCTTCAGCTTGCGGCGTACCAGGTCGATGTGCAGGCGCAGGTTGTAAAGTTCGTCCGAGTAGGACAGGGGGATGGTGACCTTACGGGCCTCCTCCTGCATATCATCTAGCTTGCTAATCGTGGTCAGCAGCGCGTCCGTCGGCAGTTGGTCCGGGTGTTCATAATCGAGGACCTTCAGTTCCCGGTACCAGCGATAGACCTTCTTGCGTGCCTGCCAGCGGTAGGTGGGCGGCATGATCTTGATCAGCGGTATCAGCAGCGTCAGTAGCGGGATCAGCATGACCTTCATGCGGTCAAGCAGGTTGGCGGTCCAGAAGGGCAGGTAGCGCTGCAGGAAGGATGGCCCGTGTTTGAAATAGTGGCGGGCGCGATCATTGAGCGGGAATATCAGGTTCTGGTCATTGGGAAAATAGCCGGGCTCGTCAAACAGGCTGCCAGCGCCGTGAACTTCTTCCGCGGCCTGCAGCAACAGGTCAACCAGCGAGGAATGAAAGTCATCGCGCACCACCAGATTGGCTGTTGCTGCCAGCAGCAGGGTGTTGCGGGGTGGAATATTCTCCTGCAGATCAATGGTGCCTTCAGGCAGGGTAATGCGGGACAGGGAATGGTGCAGGCGCGTATAGGCGTCGGCACGTTCAAATGACATGAGGTGTATGTCCTGTTGGCGTAACAGTTGCTGTACCCGCGGTGACTGCACCGAGGCAACAAAAAAGGCGGCATCGGCCCTGCCACTGATCAGCGCCTCCGCGGCCTCCTGGCCCCCCACTGACAGGATCTCGGCGGGATTGATCTGCAGGCGATTGTCTTCAAGCAGCATCATGGCCACGGCATGGGTACCACTGCCGGGTTTTCCGGCGGCGATGCGTTTGGATTGCAGTTGTGTGAGCCGCGTCAGTGTTTCGGCTCCCCGGTAGAAGACCCACAAGGGTTCGTAATAGAGGCTTGCGAGTGACACAAGCCCCGGGTTGCCCGCCGCACTGGCGATACCTCCCTGTACAAAGGCGATATCAACGCTGTCAGGCGCATTTTCAAGCAGTTGCAGGTTCTCCACAGAGCCCGCCGTTTCGAGGATATTCAGGGTGATCTTTTCCCTCGCGAGCACGGCCTGGTAACGCTCGGCAAACAGCAGGTAGGCGCCGCCTGGCTGGCCAGTGGCGATGGTGATGGTATCGGGTGGTGCGGGGTTGACGAATTGCCAGGCAACGAAGCATCCGGCAAGTGCCAGGAGGATAGCGGGACCCAGTGTTTTAATGTTCATGCGAAACATCCTGTAAACGCGTATTACCCGGCTCAGGCCGGGTGGTGAGCAGGGTTATTCTTTCAGTAACAGGGTGACGCTGCCATCCTCGATTTCAACATTATCAACGCCGTCGGCGAAGGCCTTCCAGAACCCCGACTCGTTGCCGTAGTATTCGACCAGGTCGATGTTCTTTATACCACCCAGCCAGGCATTGGGGATGGGTACACCCATGACACTGATACCTTTCAGTATCACGATGGGGCGATTGTCCCTGTAGGCGAGCTCCATGCCGGCACGCACTTTCAGAATCTGTCCGCCCATCACCGGAAAGTCTTCATCAACCGGGACCAGTAATTTGGCACTCATCAGGTTTTCGGACAAGTCGATGGCCAGTTTTTTCGCCAGGTCCGTGTTTTTGGCCAGCATGCCATTCAACTCGCGTTCAGTCAGCGTGATACTGCGACTGGCACCTTCTTCACTGTAGGCCTCGGGCTCCAGCACATCCGCGGCGGCATCCTGCGCGCGTTGTTCCGCCTTCGCTGTTCCGCGGGTGCGGCGTGACTGGATGCTGTCAATACGTTCCAGCTTCTGCTCCAGTACCTGCTCTTCGCTGGCGGAGAGTTGCACCGGCTTGAATTCAGCAGGAAAGATATAGGTACGTATGACCCAGAAGGTGACTGCAGCGGTCACGATGATGGTGACCAGTACAATCAGGAATATTTTCAGGCCGCTGCTGCCCTTGCCCGTTTCATTCAGTGTGGTATCGGTATTCATATCCGAATAGTGACTGAAAAGGCGAGGACAGTAAACTGTCCGTTGATATCCTGCCACGCCGGCTTCTGGCAGGGCGCGATTTTGCACTATACTGTGGCCGCTGCAGTCATACTGGAGGTCGTTATGAGATGGAAAACCGGGCGCAGAAGTTCGCATATTGAAGATCGTCGCGGTTCCCGCCTGGGCGGGGGGCTGTTCAAGGGGGGGATCGGCACCATCGTGCTCGCCCTCGGGCTTGCCTATTTCCTGGGCATCGATCCCAGTATCCTGTTACAGCTGCAGCAGGCCGATGCGCCCTCGAGTACCGGGACAGACTATCAACCGACGGCCAAAGAACAGCAGCAGGCCGACTTCGTCT
>CAMYIO010000011.1 GCA_947258515.1 uncultured Ectothiorhodospiraceae bacterium | reverse complement strand
CACCGAATCGAATACGCTGCCCGGGATATTGACCGAGTGCCCGGTCGCCATCAGCACGGCCATGGTTTCCCCGAAGCCCCGGCCGACACCGAGCAGCACGGCGCCCAGCAGGCCATTCTTCGCCGCGGGCAGTACGGTTTTATAAATGACCTGCCAGCGTGTGGCCCCCATGGCTTCGGCGGCTTCCCGGTAGCGGTCGGGGACCGCCTTGAGTGCATCCTCGGCGATAGAGGTCATGATGGGCGCGGCCATCAGTCCGAGTATGATGCCGGCGTTCAACACGTTCAGTCCCACCGGGACGTCAAACAGGTCAATAATCAGCGGATTCATGATGGTGAGACCGATGAAGCCCCAGACCACCGAGGGGATGGCAGCCAGCAGTTCCACCAGCACCTTGAGAGACTCACGGGTCTTGCCAGTGGCAAATTCGGCGATAAA
Source organism: uncultured Ectothiorhodospiraceae bacterium (assembly GCA_947258515.1). Classification (GTDB taxonomy): domain Bacteria; phylum Pseudomonadota; class Gammaproteobacteria; order UBA9214; family UBA9214; genus UBA9214. The sequence continues at coordinate 48,224 of CAMYIO010000011.1, read as the reverse complement.
AATAGCGGTGCCCAGCGAAAACGGGATGGCAACCAGCATGGCCAGTCCGGTGACACTGGCGGTGCCGGCAATCAACGCCAGAATGCCGTATTCCGGGGCATCCTCATCGGACGGGTACCAGTAGGGCGAGGTAAAAAACTCCTGGAAATCGAAGCGGTCAAGAAGGAAGCCGAAACCTTCCTTGGTGACGAACGCAAAGATGGCGATGACAAAGATGATGGCCGAGATGCCACCAATGAATACCAGCGTCTGCACCAGCTTGTCGATATACCAGTCGGCGTTGCGGCGATCGAATGCCGCCGACAAATCGGCTGCCGTCGTTAGTTCCTCTCCAGGCATCTCAGAATGCTCCCTCACCGCGCAGGATTTCCATCAGGTCACGGATCCGAACGGCCGTGTCACGGTAAATCTCTTCCAGGCGCTGAATGCCGGCTTCATCGCCGCTCTCCGGCGCAGGACCGACGTCCCACTCCAGCGGGGTAGTGTGGAAGGGGACCGTCTCGAAGTAGGAGTTGACCGGTCCCTGCAGGCTGACAATGACGTGCTGTGTGGTCAGCTGCAGCGGGGTCATATCAACGGGTTTGGGTTTGGCGGTGACCGCAAGATTAACGCCATGGCCCTCAAGAAATTCCACCATGACAGGATTCAGCGCTGCGGCAGGTTGCCGCCCGGCGCTGATATAGCGGCCGCTTTCGGGAAAGTTCTTGCGGGCAATGGCCTCGGCGATCTGGCCTTGGCAACTGTTGTCCTCGTCAACGAAGAGGATGTTGTAAATCTTCGGTGCCTTGGTGTCCCCGGTGGCCGCGAATACAGTTTCCTCGCAGAGGTTCTTGGCCTGGTCGGCGACGCGCTTCAACTGGGTAAATACGGCGAACATGGCCAGCAGGTTCTTGACCGTATCGCGGTCATCATTGGACATCAATTCGGAATAAATGATGTCCAGGTCGTTTTCCATCTGCTCTTCCATGATCATGGTGCCTTTCGCCATTTCAGGATTGAGCTCGTTGAAGGCCTTGATGGACTGGCTTAGCATGAGATACGTCTCACTACCGACACGTTCCAGTTCATGGGACATGGAACCTGACGGTGGCGTAGACAGTTGTAAGGACTCACGCGCGATGGTGACGGCGTAATCGCCAATCCGTTCCAGTTCGATGTTCGCCCTGATCACGGAGGACAGCATTCGCAGATGCCCCGCACTCGGCAGGTGCAGCGCAATGAATTTATGACATAACTGGTCAATCCGTCTCATTGAGCGGTTGATGACATGGTCTGCCAGTACGGTCGCTGCTGCGAGTTCGTTGTTACCGGTTTGCAGCGCATGCATGGCGTTTTTGGTCGCCGTTTCCACCAGTCCGGCCATCCCGGCCACCTGCTCACGGATGTCGAGCAAGTCTCTTTCCAGACGTTCTTCGTAGTGACTCATTGTCTAGCGTCCCGTGGTTGCACCTTAGAAATATTCGTATTTATGTCGGGTTATGGCCTTGCGGCCAAACCCGGCATGTTGTACCAGGTTATTGAAAAGCTCTTGGTGTAGGAGCGTCGTCCCCGGCGCGATTGTTTTTTCATGCCACGCATCGCGGCGAGGACGCCGCTCCTACAGTGCAGAGCCAGTACTCACGATGTGGCCTAGTCGCACTTCACGGCGCGTACCGGGGCATAGCCTTTTTTCACCAGGATACATTGACCGGCATCGCTCATGATCCAGTCCATGTACTCCTTGATCGCGCCCTGGGGTTCACCATCGGTGTACATGAACAGCGGACGGGCAATCGGATAACTGCGGTCGCTGGCGGTTTCAACACTCGGGGCTACACAGGCGTCCGCGCCCTCTGTTTCGATGCAAACCATCTTCAGGTGGTCCGTTGCGTAGGCCAGGCCACTGTAACCGATAGCGCAGGGGGTCTTCTCGACCAGGTCAGCGACATCCTTGGAACCGTGCATATCCAGTGTGCCCTGGCGATACTTGCCGCCCTTGCCGAGCACGGCACTCTGGAAATAGGCATAGGTGCCGGAGTTGTTCTGCCGGCTGACGACCACGATCTCGTCCTTGCAGCCCGGTACGGTGATGCCCATTTCAGACCACTTTTTGACCTTCGCACCACGGGCGTAGATGTCCTTCAACTGTGACAGCGTCATGACTTTGACCGGATTATCCTTGTGAATGAAGACCGCCAGTGCATCATAACCAACGACATGCTCGACCGGGTGCTGACCGTTCTTCTCCGCCAGCGCCTTTTCCTTGTCCTTCATACTGCGGCTGGCGTTGGCAATATCCACCGTGCCATTGATCATGGACGCAATACCGGTGCCGGAGCCGCCGCCAGAGACTGCCACGGCAACGTCGGGGTTAACCTCGGGATAGGCTTCAGCCCAGGCCTGGGCGACATTAACCAGGGTATCCGAGCCCTTGTTCTGAATCAGGGTGCGTGCCTGCGGGGCCATCGTGACCAGCAGGGCAGAGACCAGCAGCGTGGAGGAAAGAATCGGTTTCAGCTTCATAACTTGGAACTCCTGTTGAGTATCTGTAGCTATATTAAATGCCGGTCTTCGCCCGGTATTTTTCTGCGTTGCGTCTCGCCGCGACCGGATACCGGTTTCAGGCGAGCCGACTGTTGGTGGAGAGAGGATCCAGCGAACGAATGAGGATGTATTCCACCAAAGAAATGACAGAATATTATATAAATGTTACCGTTTTGTTACGGTTTCCGGGGAGAGGGCAGATCTGCTCGCACCTGCAGGTGCGAGCAGATCTATTGAGCCATGACTATTGCTTGTCTTTCTTTTTCCCCTTGCCCTTGCCCTTATTCTTGCCTTTGGCCTTTTTACCTTTCTTGCTCTTGTCCTTGCGCTTGTCTTTTTTATCTTTCTTGCCTTTACCGCCCGCCTTGACCTGTTTGCCTGCTGCGGCCGTTTCGGTTTCAGTTGCCTGGCTGGTTGCTGACGTGGCGAGCAAGTCGGCGGCGGCGGCGATGACGCGGAGGGCGCGGGCTTCACTAAAGCCGGGGACGGCCGTGATTTTCTCGACAGGTGCCCTCGCAAGGCTCGCAAGTGTCTTGATGCGGTGCTCGCCCAGCGCGGCGGCGGCGGCTGGTCCGATTCCTGGAATGTCAATAATGGCAGGCTTCATGTTCTTATCTTCCCCCGATTTTTAGGCACATGACAGAACTGGGATGCTGTCACCAGACAGGTCCGGGAGCAATACCTAATGGCTGTTATGTGATGTTTTCTTGATCTGGATCAATATAATACGGTCTGATGAGTCAGGCAGTCCCGGGCATGGGTGGGCGCTGCAGGGCAAGGGTTTACTTAAGACGGGATAACTGTTGCTTGATGTCTTCCCACAGACCTTCATAACTGCGTGCGGAGCGGCTGTTGGGGGCAAAATCAGCCACCGGGGTGCGGTGGGTGCCCATACGCTCGACGTTACTGTCATAGGGAATGGGTGTTGTCAGCAGGTTTTCCATGTAGTCCGGCGGGGTGTCCACGATGGAGCGATGCAGTTGCTTGCGCCGGTCGACCATGGAGAAAAAAGGCATTACTTTCACCGTGTCCAGTTCCTGCAGTTTGAAAAACTTCTTGATCTGCTGATAGGTGCGCAGCGACAGGGTGGTGGGTATGGTCGGTACCAGCACCACGTCGGCTGCATCAAAGATGTTTTCCGATACCAGTGAAATACTCGGAGGACAGTCCAGGAATACATAATAATATTCGCTCCTGAAGGGTCTCAGCAGTTTATGCAGCTGGTGTATGGGTTTTTTCGTCTGCTCCAGGTAAAGGTCCATGTTGCGATAGGAAAAGTCCGCCGGCAGCAGGTCAAGGAGCTCATAATCGGTGCCGCGAATAAAACCATCCAGGTCCCGCTTGCCCTGAACCAGGCGCTTGCCGCCGCCCTTGATCTTCGGTTTGATACGGTAGTAGTAACTGGCGGCACCCTGTGGATCGAGGTCCCAGACAAGGGTCGGTGCGCCTTCACGGGCCGCCAGCCACGCAAGATTGACAGCGGTGGCCGTTTTTCCAACCCCCCCCTTGATATTGTATGTGGCGATGACTTTCAAGCGTGCGGTTTCCTTGCTAATGGCTTGACGCGAACAGTTGCCTGAAGCGCTCCTGGTTGTGTGGCTGTGAAAACCCCGAGTAGCGGTCGGCAAACTCTTCACGTGCCTGGTGCTGGCGTCGTTCCAGACCGTCGATCAGTATACCCATGGCGAGTAGTGTATCAGGGGGGACCTGTCCTTCGGCGACCATCTGGTGGCTGAATTCTTTCAGCGTGCTCACCTGTACCTCGTAATCCTGAAAATCCCCCAGGTTGTCCTGCAATGACTTGAGTGTCCGAATGAGTTCCTTGATATCGCTGCTCGGGAAGAGGCTCTGGAAGAACTCCATGAGATAGCGCAGTTTCTTGCAGGTCTTGCGCAGATCATGGAGCGCTTCCGCCGGCGATTCCGCGTTGATGGCGTTACCTTCCCTGAGGGCCACCCGGTAGATACGCCAGATGCGTGCGCAGGCAACCTCCAGCACGGGACGGCCCGCGTTCTTCAGCGTGCTGCGCTCGTTGACCGGCTGTTCCAGAAAACTGCGCCAGTTGGTGATGATGCGGCGGTAGCGCGCTGAATCCATTGCCTTGACCAGGGCCCTGTTTTCAAGCTTCTGGTGCCTGATGAGGAAGTCACGCAGTGGTTCGATGTCGGCCTGCATACTGACCGGCAGGCTATCGCGGTATTTGTCAAATGTCAGCAGGTAGACATCCAGGTCACGGCTGGGGGTGGTTATCTGTCCGAGCCAGGCAAATTCAGTCTTGTAACGGTCAACGATCTGTTTCGGGAACACCGCCTTGATCTGGCTCAGGGCCGAGCGGGTGCGACGGATCGCGACGCGGTAATCATGCAAAAACTCGGTGTCGGTACCGATGCGTGTACCCGCCTCGTTTTGCATCATGATATCAAGCAGCCGCTGCAGGATGAGCTTGCTTGCCTCGTCGGCACGCATGGCTGGGTCCAGTTCCAGGTTCAGTTTGGACGAGTAGCTGCCCGGTGCTTCGCCGAACATGGACAGGGCGGTCTGCAACAGGTCACCCTGTGCCGGTGACAGGCCCTGCTGTTGCAGGAGTTCAGCCACTTCCACTGAAGGTTTCGGGAAGCCCCTGACCTGAATGACGCTGACCCGGTTATCAAGCTTACCTGCGCGGAGTCCCTTCTGCCGCGGCAGTGTATTTTCCTCGACCACAACCCAGGCGACCGTCTTTTCATCCTTGTTCAGAATGCGCAGGGTGTTGACGCGCGACCGGATTCTGAGTTTTGGTGAGAGTTCGCGCATTTCCAGCACCGGTTCCAGACGCTCGCGAAAGTGCCCCTGCGGCAAGTCCCAGGCAAACCGCGGTGCTTTCTTCAGTTTCAGCCGGGCATCACCCTGGTTGCCCTTCAGGATGCGCCATACCAGCGTATGCTCGTTGCCGTCACGGGTGTCTTCGAGGGTGGAATTATTCGCATACAGACGCCAGTCAAAACTGTCATACCAGGTGCGTTGCAGCATTCGGGGTGGTTCGGCGTGATGCCGGAATTCCTGCCTTACCCGGGCCAGCAGGTCGTCGGCCCCCATTTCGGACGGGAGAAGAAATTCCTGGGACGTGCTCACGCAGGGTTTCCGGTAACCGTCACCGGCAGGGATAAAATCGGTACAATCGACATTGTGCAATCAGCCCTGTTAGACAGAGTGCTCCCGGAATCCGTGCTCATATAATTTATTGAGACCCGTTACCTGAAATATTGTTATGTTTTGATTGAGAATTTCGCTATTGTGTCATTAATATTAACGGGTTTGCAATACCGCCATGAGAATCACAACCTAAGGAGCCTTCCGGGTGGATACAACGCTGTGGATTGAAGTCGTGCTCTCTAGCGTCCTGCTGGTGCTCTCCGCATTATTTTCCAGTCAGGATTTCACCATCAAGCCGTTTATAAAACAGGCAGATCATGTACCCGGGCCATCGAGGAAGTCCGGTTTCACTGAGAGGGTATCGGGGTAACAGTGGACGAGTACGCGGCATTGCTGGTATTGCTGGTCTTTTCGGGAACTTTCTCCGGCTCCGAGACGGCCCTGGTGGCCCTGTCCATGGCGCGGGTCAAAGGACTTGTCAGTGAGGGTCGGCACGGGGCATCCGCCCTGTACCAGCTGAAGAAAGATCCCTCCGCCATGCTTACGACGATCCTGATTGGCAATAACCTCGTCAACATCGGGGCCTCGGCACTGGCGACCGTCATGGCGACCCGTGAATTTGGCAGTGCCGGACCGGGTATCGCCGTCGGCCTGCTGACCCTGTTTATCCTGGTGTTTGGCGAAATCACACCGAAGAGCCTGGCGACCCGTTATTCCGAACGCATATCACTGTTCATCGCCACTCCCTTGCTGGTATTCATGCGCCTGATTTTTCCGCTGGTCTGGTTCTTCGGTAAATTTACCGCCTGGGTTTATCACCTGACGGGGGGCACCTCCGATCCCACCATCACCGAATCCGAACTCATCGGCATGCTCGGCTACGGTGTCGAGGAAGGCGCTATCGAACACCATGAAAGGAATATTATCGAACGGGTATTCGCCTTCAATGACCTGAAAGTCAGGGACATCATGACACCCAAGGGCAAGATCTTTTCCCTCGACGGGACGCTGACAGTTGCCGAGGCACTGCCACTGGTGGCGCATGAACGTTATTCACGAGTCCCGTTGTTTGCAGGCGAAAACGACAACTTTACCAGGGTGCTGTACATGCGCGACCTGCTCAGGGCGTCCGCTGGCGGCCAGCTACAGGAACCTCTCGGGAATATCGCCCACACCCCGCTGTTTGTGTCGCAGTACCAGGCCATCGATGATCTGTTTGCGACCTTGCGGCGGCGTAACCGGGTATTTTCCATCGTTGTGGATGAGTACGGCGATGTACGCGGCATCGTCTCGCTGGAAGACCTGCTCGAGGAACTGGTCGGCGAGATCTATGATGAAAGTGACGACAAGCCACTCGATGTCGATAGTATTTCAGGACACGAGATCGTCGTCGATGGCAGCACCGAGCTGCGCGTGGTGGAGGAGTTCTTCGACCTGGAATTGCCGGGCAAACCCACCGATACGGTCAGCCTGTGGATCCTGAGCCATACCGAATATATTCCCAGCGGGGATGAAACATTCATCATCGACAAGCTGGAAGTCACGATTGTCGAGGCCTCGGATCGCAGTATCGACAAGGTCAATATACGCCATCCTGCCGCCACTCCGACCGGTTAAGAACTACATTCGCAGGGCCAAGGCTGGAAGGGCACACGCGTCAACATCAGTGCTGCAGGAGCGCCGTCCCCGGCATGAATTATGGTGCGACGCTGCCCATGCAGGTGCATCGATTGGCGTAGGAGCGCTTCGCAAGCGCGATTGCTGCGATCAGCGCCTCATCGCGGATGCGATCCGCTCCTACAATAGATTTTTTGCAATATTACTCGTCACCCTGGCGAGGGCCGGGGTCCAGGCTAAGTCAGCGACAGCAGCGTTGAAGCCAGCAGTTCAGCATCATAGTAAGGGGCGCTTTGCCGGCTGATCAGCTGCGTATCGATGACCCGGATTCCCAGTTCCTGCATGACGGGACTGGATATTGTCGACGGATACTTACCCCGCTTGCTGTCGATCAACACGAAATTCAGCAGCTTTCCGTTGGGCGTCTTCTGCGTATTGTCGGCATGCAGGTAATCGAGCAGGGTCTGTACGCAACGCTCCAGGGACATGCCGATTTGCTCCGGATCCTTGCCAAGGTTGGGAATGTAGACTTTCGGGCAATCGGTGGCGGCGATGGATGAGCAGACGCCTGTCGGCAACAGACTGGCCACCAGACTTGTATAGAAGCTGCCGGGCGGGTAGCAGATGAGTTCTGCCTGCTGTACCAGTCGCTGGTACTTTTTGCGCATTTCCGCCTTCGCGGGTACCGGCTTGTCGGGATTGCTGGACAGGAACAGACGGCTGACGGGCGACGTCAGCGGCGCGACTTCCTTGCCGGTCAGCCGATGCTGGCCGGTGACGCAATGGCCGTCCTCAAGATCCGCCGCCAGGTGCAGGTCATCATTCACCACGGCAAGTACCGTACCCTGTACGTTGACGAGCTTGGAAAACAGGAAAATGATCGGGTCGAGGTGCTTGTGGTTATTCAGGTAGCCACCGGCAAGAATCAGGTTGCCGGTGCTGGCGCCACGCAGATCGAAATCATCCGGCATTGCCTCGCGGAAATAGCCCAGCTGGTTGCGGATCAGCCGTCGCATGGGATTGGAGATTGCCGCCAGCAGCGGGTCTTTGCCCTTTGCCATCAGATCGAGTCTCGCCAGTAACTCACTCGCCGGTTGATCTGCCGGAAAGCGATAGGTAAACAACTCGTAAACCTCCGGATGACCGGTAATGTTTTCATCCGCGAGGGCTATCAGCCGGCTGCGCAGGTCGCCGATAGACGGCATGGCGAAGGCCTGCCGCAACTTTGCCGAACTGCCACCTGAATCAAAGGGTGTGACCAGGTGTATGGAGTTGTGCGTGTAGCGCTTGATGACGCGACTGGTGTCGGTGAGCGCCGTACCCCCGCTGAAAAACAGGATGCGCGGCCCCAGTTCGGGGGCTTTCAGGTAGCGGCTGAGTTTTACCCGGTCGGGTAATTGTACGCTGTGTGTGATGCTTACAGTGGTCGGTGCTGGCACGATTCAGGTCCGTAACGTTGCTTCAGGGTGAGTCCGGTACAGCGTCTGGTATTATAAAACCCGGCGTTTGACTGGTATGATTGCAGTCTACAATATAACAACCGCTACGGCAGGCAAATGGAACCGATCATTCCCCCGATTCGCAATGCAGTCCGCGCGCTGATCCGGCGGGATAACCACATCCTGTTGCTGCGCAAGGACGGTTATGAGCAGGGTGAGCGCTTTGCACTGCCGGGCGGTGGCCAGGATATCGGAGAGACCCTGGAACAGGCACTGAACCGTGAATGCCTGGAGGAAATCGGTACCCGCGTGGAAATCCACGATCTTGTCTACGTGGCGGACTATTTCAAACCGCGAGAGACGGTCCCACAAAGCACCCGTCACCTTGTCGAGTTCCTGTTCGAGTGCAGCGTTCCCGGTGACTATGCGCCCAGAAACGGCCACCACCCGGACAAGCATCAGGTCGAGGTGGTCTGGGCCGGGCTGGACCAGCTTGCCGGTATGCCGCTCAATCCTGGCTCGCTGACCCCGTACCTGGTGAATTCAGTGGAAAACACCGGCACGGTCTATCTCGGGACCATCGACTGGTAATGAGAATCTCGAAGAACATCCGCAACAATCTCCGTTTCCTGACTGCCGAGGTCGGCTCCCAGATCTCCAACCTGCAGTCCTATCTTGATACGCCCTCTGCGAGCATTGCGCGGCGTATCCTCGACCGCAGCGGCTATGCCTATAATCTCATGCTGCGGATACACGACAGCTGCCACAACCAGGTCATCAAGAGCGCCGAATCCGGGGCGGATGCGGCGTCACTGCGTGCCATTGAATCCATTGCGACAGACCTGGAACGCATCACCGGTTTGTGCCGTGAATGTATTCAGCAACTGCTGCAGTTGCAAAACAGGCATTGCCCTGGCGCCGGCCGTTGTAAATTCATGCTTGGCCGCATCTCCCGGGGACTTGATCGAACCGAACAGGCGATCAGTCAAAAAGACACCCGCCTTGCCCTCAAGATCGGCCGCATCAAACCGCGCCTCGACAAGGTCAGACAGAAGCTGGTGGCACAATATACCGCGGGACTGAAGCGCAGGAAACACACGGAAGATCTGGTCGCAGGGCTGTTCCTGGTGCACGGCATCGAGCAGATGGGGGATGCCATGCACAATATCAGCGAAGCCATTATCTCCGCCAACCTGGGCCAGCCCATCAATATCGACCGCTACCAGTCCATGCGTGCCTCCATGAAGCAGCTGGATATAAACAGTGACGCCTCCGAGCTGGTTGCCGAGACGATCGCGGAAACCCGCTCCGGCAGCGGCATTTCCGGTATCAGTGCGGCGGGGCAGGAAGACACGGGTTATATAGCCATCTACAAGGACGGCAAGAAGCGCAAGTTGCAGGAGGAACGCAAGGGGCTGGTCAACTGGCAGGAGATATTTCCGGGTCTGGCGCCACGGATTCTGTCTTACCACAAGCGTGGTCAGTCGGCCTCGTTATTGATAGAGCATCTGGCCGGACTGACATTCGAACAGATATTACTGCACGAACCGACCCGCCTGCTCAGGGAGACCCGGAAACAGCTGAACCGCACGCTGACGCAGGTATGGCGCGAGACGCATACCCGCAAGCCGGTGTCCGCCGCCTACATGCGGCAGCTCTCGAAACGCCTCGAGGAGGTGTATACCATCCACCCCGAGTTTCGGCAGGATGACACCCGTATCTGTGGCACAACCCTGCCTTCGTTTGGTGCCTTGCTGAAGCGGGCGCATCGCCTCGAAGCCGGTATCAAGGCGCCATTTTCTGTCTATATCCATGGCGATTTCAACGTCGACAACATTATCTACGACCCGCTGGAGAAGAAGATCAATTTCATTGACCTGCATCGCTCGCGCTACATGGATTATGTACAGGATGTCTCGGTCTTCATGGTATCCAATTACCGCTTGCAGATTTTCGACGCGCCGCTGCGCAAGCGTATCCTGATGACGACACGCGAGTTCTACCGCTTTGCCGCGGCCTTTGCCCGCAAGTCGGGTGACAAGACCTTTGAGCTGCGTCTTGCCCTGGGACTGGCGCGGTCGTTCGCAACCTCGACACGCTTTATCCTCGACAAGTCACTGGCACGCGCCATGTTCCTGCGTGCACGTTACCTGCTCGAGCGGGTGCTGGCTGCAGATCTGAAGGACCCGGCATCGTTTCGTGTACCTGTTAAGGAGATATTCATTGGCTGAATACAAAATCGGAGTCATCGGCATACCCGGCAAATGGTCGACGGAGACCCTCGCGGATGCCGTCGAGCAACGCACCGGCTACCGTCTGGTGATCGACATGGCCGCGGTGAGCCTCGACCTGGAACGGCAGCGGCTGTTGTTCCAGGAGCAGGACCTGTGCCAGCTGGATGCCCTGATTGTGAAAAAGATCAGTGCCAGCTACAACCCGAATACCCTGGATCGGCTGGAACTGCTGCGTGTCGCCGAGCAGGCCGGGGTGCGCGTCTTCAGCCGTGCGGAGCATATTCTGCGTCTCATCGACCGCCTCAGCTGTACGGTCACCCTGCGCAACGCCGGCATCCCCATGCCGGCGACCCGTGTCACCGAGGATATCGGGGCGGCGTTCACGGCCGTGGAGGATTTTGGCAGCGCGGTCTTTAAACCGCTTTACTCCACCAAGGCCCGTGGCATGTGTGTGATCGACTCAACGCATAAAAAGGCCCGCATCGAGCGTGAAATACGTGCCTTCAAGGCGGACAATCCGATGATGTATATCCAGCAGAAAATCGAGCTGCCGGGACGGGACCTGGGGATGGTGTTCCTCGATGGAGAATATCTTGGCAGCTATGCCCGGGTGTCCAAAGGCGATGCCTGGAACACGACCATACACAGTGGCGGCAAGTATGCCGCGCATACACCGACGGATGATGTCATCGAACTTGCGCAGCGTGCCCAGGCACTGTTTGGCATGGACTTCACCACCGTGGATGTTGCCGAAACACACAGCGGCCCGATTGTATTCGAGGTATCGGCCTTTGGGGGTTTCCGCGGCGCCCTCGAGGGCATCGGTATCGATGCCGGCGGCCTGTATACAGAACATGTACTGCGACAACTGAAAGCTTGAGCACGGGAAGGGGATGATATGGATTACACAGTAGAATCTGCCGCGAATGCATTGCTGGACAACGCGCCGCTGTGCGCCGACGAACTGTATCTTGCGCTTGGTGGCTGCAGGCTGAGGCTGCGCTCCAACTCCACAGAGTTGCTGGCAGGCCTTGGCGATTATTTCTCGCATGTCGTCAGCGATGCGGGTACGCCTGATGTCGACATCATTGCTGTAGAACGTGATGCGCCGGAGCTGGGTATCGACTTCATTGACTGGAAACGCGAGCCGGGCAAGACCGGGCGCAAGGACTCCTGCGTGGACCTGCCGGACGGACGCCTGGTCCGCAAGGTACGCACCGGTATGGTCTTTCTGCAGAGTGAGCGTCATATCATTGCCGCCGGACCCTGCCGTCAATATGACAACCAGGTAATCAATTTCATCAATTCCCAGTACATGAACTGGCTGCAAAACCGCGGCTGGTTGATCTGCCATGCCGCCGGGCTCGTCCACCGCGGCAAGTGCCTTGGCATAGCCGGGTTCTCCGGCGGTGGCAAGTCGACCCTGATGCTGCACCTGCTTGATAATGACGAAACCGCCTACCTGACCAATGACCGCCTGTTCATGAAGGCCGATGCCGGCCACATCATGGCGCGCGGTATACCGAAGCTGCCACGTATCAATCCCGGCACCATCGTTCATAATCAAAAGCTGCACGGTCTCATTCCTGACGCACAACGCGAGGCCTTGCTGCAGTTACCGGCTACCGAGCTCTGGGAACTCGAGGAAAAGTACGACGTCCACATTGACAGGGTCTACGGACCCGGGCGGATTGTGGCGGAGGCCCCGCTGGCGGCCTTCCTGATACTGGACTGGTCGCGTGACAGTGACCAGGCACTGAGCGTTGAACAGGTGGACCTGGCGGCACACCGGGACCTGCTGGGTGCCTTGATGAAATCACCCGGACCGTTCTACCAGTATCCGGATGGTTCCTTCCTGCAGGATACGGCAGGCTTTGATGAAGCGGCCTACCTGCAGGCACTTGAAAATGTTGCGGTCCATGTTGCCAGGGGGCGGATAGATTTTTCAGCGTTGGCAGAGCGTTGCCTGTCCGGGTTGCTGGCCTGACTGTTTTGATGTATTCGAACGCATCGCGGCGAGACGCCGCTCCTACGCCAATCGATGCACGTGTAGGAGCGGATCGAATCCGCGATGAGGTGCTGATCGCAGCTATCGCGCTTGCGAAGCGCTCCTGCGCCAATCGATGCACGTGTAGGGGTGGATCGCATCCGCGATGAGGTGCTGATCGCAGCTATCGCGCTTGTAGGAGCGGCGTCCTCGCCGCGAATCACGGTGTGACACGGCTCCTGCAACAGGAATCATTACAATGCTCTGGACAACAGGGGACGAGATGCAATGAACATGACACGTGAACTGCTGTTGCTTCGCCATGGCAAGTCCGACTGGAGTGTCGGTGTCGATGACTTTTATCGCCCGTTGAAGGACCGTGGCAAACGATCTGCTCAGCGCATCGGAGTCTGGATCGCGCAGCAGAAAATGGTGCCTGATGTCATTGTCACATCACCGGCAGAACGTGCACTGGTGACAGCCGAGAAGGCCTGCAAGGCGATGGGTAACGGCGCTCAGGGTATCCTCAAGGACGAGCGTATTTACGAGGCCGGGCCCAATGAACTGCTCGAGGTGCTTGCTGACTGCCCGCCGGATGCGGGTCGGGTCATGCTGGTGGGCCATAATCCGGGGCTGGAGGACTTGCTCATGTGGTTGGCGTATGAACCTGTAGAAGTTGCTGAAGACGGCAAACTCCTGCCCACAGCGACACTGGCGCGGTTACAGATGCCCGATAACTGGGGTACCCTGACAGCCGGCTGCGCCCGTCTCGATTCCATCACGCGCCCCGGAGTGTTGCCGAAGAAATTTCCTTACCCCGGGCCGGACGGCACGGAACTGCGAGACCGCCCCGCCTACTACTACACCCAGTCATCCGTAATTCCGTACCGTGTGCGTGACGGGCAGATGGAAATACTGGTGATAGCGTCCAGCAAGAAACATCACCTGGTGGTGCCGAAAGGTATCAAGGAGCCGGGACTGTCTCCGCGTGAATCAGCCGCCAGGGAGGCGCTGGAAGAGGCCGGTGTCGAAGGCGAGATTGCGGAGACTGCGCTCGGCAGCTACAGCTGTGAAAAATGGGGTGCCACCTGTACCGTGGCCGTCTACGCCATGAAGGTAACCCGCGTCATCGCGGAAGACGACTGGGAGGAAAGCCACCGCGGGCGTCAGTGGGTGAGTCCGGAAAAGGCCGCCAGTGAGCTGAAACAGAAAGAACTGCGGCCGCTGGTACAGAAGCTCGCGGCGTCACTCTGAGTAATGGCCAGACTGATTGCGGCGCTGATTCGGCATGGTGACTATCACCAGTCGCCGCATACCCCCAGTGCCCACCAGCCCTGGCCACTCAACAGCAAGGGAAAGTCACAGGCACAGGAAGCGGCGCAGCAGATGCATGACGTGCTGGTCCGGAATGACTGGTCGCTGGTACCTCACATCGATTCGTCCCGGATGCTGCGCGCCTGGGAGACGGCCGTGATTTTAGCAGACAGGCTTGCCGGACGGTCTGCGGCAGCACCGCAGGTCGAGAGTTATGATGCACTCGCTGAAAGGGGCGTCGGTTGCCTGGCCAACCTCACGACAGCACAGATCGAGGCCGTGTTGCAGCAGGATCCGAGGGTGTCCGATCCGCCCGCCGACTGGAAGGCGGACAGCCATTACCGCCTGCCCTTGCAGGGCGCCGAATCCCTGCTGGAGGCCGGTGAACGGGTGGCCGCTCATTTGTCGCAATCCATGTCTGCATTAGCGCCAGGCGAGCATGACAGGATAAAACTCTTCGTCGGTCACGGTGCGGCCTTCCGTCACGCCGCCTGGCATCTCGGGGTACTGGAGTTCGGGCAAATCAGGAAACTGAGCATGTATCATTGCCGGCCGGTCATGATCGAGTATCTTCCCGGCGGGCAGTGGCGCCATGTCGATGGAGAATGGAAGGTGCGCCCGGAGTCCGGTCACTTCACGGACTAGACTGACAACAACCGCGATCGAACCAGGATAGTGAGTGCCAGAACTTTTTAATAGCCACGGAATCCACGGAAAACACTGAAATATAAATGCATTAATAGAACTTTTTCCGTGTTCTTCCGTGGATTCCGTGGCGAATATGCTTTTTATCAGATTGAATTAAGTATCAGTCGGAAACAGATCATGCAACTCAAAAATACCTGCAAATACCTGCCGCATTACAAGGGTGAGTCATGGATAAAGGCCAAACTGCCGCATCAGGGACAGGTATGGATGCTGGGCAAACAGCATTCCGTTAAAAAAGATGCCTATCACAGTGCGGCCTACGCACAGGAAATGCACAAGGCGATCGGTGAGGAACCGTGGAAATGGCCAAAACGAACCCTGTATTTCATCTCGGATATGCATGCCGATGCCGATGCCTTTTTTGCCTCCCTGGTCGCCTCCGGCGGCGTAAAAAAGACCGGTCCGCGTGACAGGGATTTCAAACTCACCAAACAAGGGCGCAAGGCGCGATTTATCATTGGTGGCGATTGTTTCGACAAGGGGCCGAGTTCGCTGCGCTTGCTCGATGTTGTCCGCCGTTTGATCGATCGCGGCGCGGATATTGAGTTGCTGGCCGGTAATCATGATGTGCGCATGCTGATTGGCATAAAGTCGGTCGGCATGGAGCCGGATCCGCGGACCGATCATTTTTTTATCCGCATGGGGCCAAAAATGGTTCCTTTCCTGACCGAGATCCGTGATCGCTACCTGCAGGGGAAGCATGCATTGCGCGGTGTGCCCGATAGCCGTAAATGCCGGCGACTGCTCTATCCCCCGAAAAGCTGGTTCCGTGACTTTCCGGAACTGGCCGTGTGGGCGATGCCGGAAACAACCATCGAGCGTGAGGTGCAGAAGTTACGCAAGAAAATAAAATTATTTGAAGCGGGTTGCGCCAAGGTCGGGCTTTCCATCCGTATGGTGTACGCCGCTGCACGAAAATGGCAGGAGCTGTTTTTGCAGCCGAAGGGTGAATACGCCTGGTTTTACAAGCGCATGGTACTGGGATATCGTGAAGGTTCCTTTGTTTTCGTGCATGCCGGCATCGATGATCGAATCGCCAGGATGATCAGTGAAAAAGGCATGAAACATATCAACCGGCGATTCAACAAGCAGATGTACAGTGACCCGTTTGAATTCTACTACGGGCCCCTGGCGAATATTATTCGTACCAAGTATCGTCCGGTAGACATGCCCCTGACCCGGCGTGGTGTCAAGCTGCTCAGAAAGAAAAGTGGGGTACATGTCATCGTTCATGGTCATCGTAACCTGCTGCATGGACAGCGGGTCATGTTGAGGAAGGGCATCGTCAATTTCGAATGTGATACCTCGCTGGATCGCAACACAAGGAAGAAAGAGGGGCTTGAAGGAGTGGGGGCGGCGGTTACCATCTTCAGGCCCGAAGGACTGGTGATGGGTATCAGTAGCGACTATCCTTATATCAAGGTATTTGAACCGGCAACAATCAACCATTAAGTGCCATCCCCAGCTGCCATTTTCCTGGCAGGTAACGATTACAACGGGTCTGTAAAATATGAGAAGTAGAAAAAGAAGCTTCCGCCACCAGTCGCTGCAGGATGCAAAATCCATTGAGGATATTCTCAAGTCCATCACCAGTGGTATAGCGAAGGGAAAAATCACCTTCAGTGACGAGGACGAAAAGATTGTCATGCGGCCCGAGGGCTTGCTGGACATCAAGGTGACGGCTACCCAGGAAGACAATCGCAACCGCTTCAATATCCGCATCAGCTGGCAGCTGGAAGATGACAGCGATAAGAAAAAGAAGTCCTTGTCTGTGAAATGATATCGATACCATTGCCCGGATGCGTGGTCGCTGAGAGCGTCCAGATGTTTTCCCGGGAATGAAACCAGGGGCTTACAACACATTGTTGAGAGGAATTTTTACAGAGTCATCATAAGTTGCTATATTAGCGCCCATGCGCGCGATAATTACCAGGCACTATAAAACGCTGATTAATGCCGCTGAGGAGATTCTGGGTTGGGGAGATTCGCCACGTGACAGTGGCTGGAGGGCTGATGTCGAGTATGTCAGTGCACAGCTGAAGAAACGCGGGATCATCTTCGATGCTGTCTACTCAAGCGACCTGGAGCGGGCCAGGCAGACAGCGATGTTTCATGCCCAGTGCTTTGGAATACATATAATTAACGATACTGCGGCGCTGAATGAGGTCAACTACGGAAAACTGTTCAAAAAGAAGAAAAAATGGGTGTCTGAACATTATCCGCAATACAAGAAAGACCCGGATTTTGTCCACCCGGAAGGCGAAAGTTTTCGTCAGATGCAACAGCGCAGCGTCGCTTTTCTCGAATCCCTTGCAAAGAAACATCCGCAGCGTACCGTGCTGATAGTTGCTCATGCCGGCGTCATAAGGGGATTCGTCAGCCATTTTCTCGGACTGAACTACGCGGACAATCTCAAGCACAAGATCTCACACCGCTATATCGGTGATTTTCTGTTCGATGGAGAAACCTGTGTGGGCTACGACGAACTGGGCAAGCCGTCCGGATTTGTGCGCGACGCTATAATCGAAATACCCTTTACCCGTGCTGTTAGCGGCGTGCCGAAGATTTCTTCAAAACCGGAGTCCGCCGCGGAGCAATCGCCCCGTCCTGTCATCGGCATCTGAGTATACCGGATAGGTACCCCGGCCTCGCAGGCCAGACATCTAACAAGTCATCCCGGCAATGACTTCTAGCCACGGCATGAATTGCACGCCGGACAGTTATCCGGCGGCATGGGCATGACTATGCAGCACGTTCCGGTACTTCCTCGGGCATGACGGCCTTTGCCATGCGCTTGGAGAAGTAATAGATGCGCTTCAGTTTCTCGATGATGTCGATTTCGTGCATGGCCGCGGACTCCATCAGGCGGCCGATGTCGGCCTTCATGCCAATGACCTCTTGCGCCGCCTGCTCATCATTTTCCATGACCGCATCGATGGCCAGTTCGGCTGTGGTCGAGACGACGTCGTGCAGTTTGGCCAGCATCGCGCGGGTTTCATTGCTGATTGCCACCTGATTGTCGATGCCCTCGTTGCCGAGGTAGACGAGATCGGTCTCGATAATGTCGCCGATATTCTCCAGGTCATTGGTAGCACCCATGAGTTTCATCAGCACCTCGGTCTGTTGTTCCGTCAGTGCTTTCTGGCTGATGCGTCCCAGGTAGGTGATGATGTGGCCGTGCAGGATATCGACCTCGTCGTCGATGTTTGCAATCTTTTTCAGCATCGCCCGGTCACCGTTCACGACGGCATCCATGATATCCTGCAGCATTACCGTGACGCGGCTGCCCATGTGACCAATCTCAAGGCGTGCCCGGTCCAGCGCCAGTGACGGCGTCTCGAGGAGTTCTTCATCGAGATATTTCGGCCTGGTAATGAGTTTCTCTTCTACCGGTTTATCCGGAACCAGTTTCTCCACCAGGCGGGCAAACTGGGTGGTAAAACCTATGAAAATCAGCGTGTTCGCGATATTGAAAATGGTGTGGGCATTGGCGATTTGCCGCGGCGCCTCGGCGGCCAGCCGGTCGGTGCCCGACAACTCCGGGTGGGCGGGCGATAGCGCGGCAACAACTTCCGCCAGTTGAGGAATAAACGCAACCCACAGCAGCACGCCGAAGACATTGAACAACACATGCACCACGGCGGCACGGACGGCCTCGCGGGGTTTGCCGATGGCGGCCAGCATGGCGGTCACACAGGTGCCGATATTGGCGCCGAAGGCCAGCGCGATACCGGCCTGCAGGGTAATAAAACCCTGGGTAGCCATGACGATGACGATACCGGTGGTCGCCGAGGACGACTGGACCAGACCGGTAAAGGCGGCCGCCACCAGGATGCCGATGAGCGGATTTTCCATGGTAGCCATCAGGTCGAGAAACGGCTCGTAGCTGCGCAGCGGTTTCATGGCGTCACTCATGACGCTCATGCCGAAGAACACCAGACCCAGTCCCATCAGCATGCCGCCATATTGCTTGATCTTTTCCTGCTTGGAGAAGAACAGCATGCTGAAACCCACGGCCACCATCAGCAGGGCCGCCTTGGTCACCTTGAAGGCAACGATCTGGGCGGTGATGGTGGTGCCGATATTGGCACCCATGATGACGCCGATGGACTGTGCCATGGACATCAGGCCGGCAGTGATGAAACCCACGACCAGCACCGTGGTGACGGACGAGGACTGGATAATGGCGGTGACGAAGGCGCCGGTTGCCGCCCCCATGAAGCGGTTGGTAGTGAGCTTCGCGAGAATGATCTTCATGCGCTCGCCGGCGACCGCCTTCAGCGCATCCGCCATTTGCTCCATGCCGAACAGGAACAGGGCGAGTCCGCCAAACAGTGACATGGCCATGTTCCACCAGTTGATGTCACTGTCGGCGCCGGATGCGGCGGCGAATGCCGGGGTGACCGCCAGTGCGGTCAGCGCGGCCAGTGCCGGCAATAAAAATCGATGCACAGATTTGTCCTGACATGCCAGACGGAAGCTGCTACACAGGCTGATGTAGAGGCTGCTATACATTGTTGTTTCCCTCGAGAAAGATGTACCTTGCACTATAGACAAAAACGGCAGCGGACCCGGAAGCTGTATGAAAGCAGCCGCTTTCCGCTACTGTTGTTTCAGGATTCCGGTTTCTTTTCATCCTTGACGATCATGACCGGCACCGAGGCCAGGCGAACGACCTGTTCCGCCTTGGAGCCCAGCATGGCACGTGCAAGCCCGGTGCGTCCCTGGCTGCCCATGACAATCATGCGCGCATGGATTTTATTCGCCGATTCCATTATGCGGTTCACCGGCAGCCCGACAACCAGCATGGTGGTGGCGTCTTTAAGGGCAGGCAGTGCGTCATGTTTTTTCTGCATCTTGTGCACAAATTCTTCCAGCATCTCGGCGGCCACGTCTTCCATGCGCCGCAGCTGCTTGCCTCTGCCCTTGACGGAATAGTAACCCGGTGCCTCGTTCAGATCATGGACAACGTGCAGTATAACGAGGTCGCTCTCCAGCTTGGTCGCCAGTTCGGCCGCATTCATCAAGGCGATTTCCGAATGCGGTGAAAAATCAACGGGGACCAGTATCGGTTTGTTTTTGCCCTTTTCTTTCATTTTTTAACTCCAATTGGAGACAAGGCCAGTTCCCGGAATGTCCGGTAATGACCTGCCTGGAATTCTAGTCTCTGTGTTTCAGTCGGTTGTGAAAATGGTTCAGAAGTTTCTTGCGCAGCCTGGCCTGCTGGTGTTTCGATGCCGCGGCCATGCGTTTCTGTGCCAGCTGGATGAAGGTCTCCTGTGAGCTGAGTGTCTTTTTGCCGGTGGTATCCTTGCGCTCGATATAGCTGCCGTCTGACTGCATTTCCCAGACGTCCTTGCGACTGGAGAGCTGCACATCGATGATCAGACGCAGTTCCTGCCGCAGTTTCGGGTCCTCGACAGGTGTCACGACCTCGACGCGGCTTTCCAGGTTGCGCGTCATGAGATCGGCGGAGCCAATGAAGTACTCTTCCTCTCCCTTGTTTCGAAAGTAATAGATGCGTGCATGTTCCAGGAAACGGCCAATGACGCCTATGACCTGTGTGGTTTCGGTCAATCCGGGGATACCGGGCCGCAGACGGCAGGTGTCGCGGACAATCAGGTCTACCTTGACACCCGCCTGGGAGGCACGATACAGGGCGCGGGTGATATCCACGTCTTCCAGGGCATTCATCTTGAACTGGATCAATCCCGGTGTCTCCGCGCTATGCTGTTTGATTTCCCGGTCAATTTTTTCCAGCAGGGCCTTTTTCAGGGTGTACGGCGAGGTCAGTATCTTGCGATACCTCGGGGGCTGTGAGTAACCGGTCAGGTAATTGAACAGCTCGGTGAGATCCTGGGCGATATCATTATCGCAGGTGAGCATGCCGAGATCGCAGTACAGGCGTGCGGTTCCGGCATGATAGTTGCCGGTCCCGATATGTGCATAGCGCCGCAGACCATTGTAATCCTTGCGCACCACGAGGATGACCTTGCTGTGCGTCTTGAGGCCGACGACACCGTAGGTGACGTGGATACCGGCCTGTCGAAACGTGCCTTGAGTTCCACGAGTACCGCGACCTGCTTGCCATTACGCGCGGCATTGACGAGGGAATCAACAATGGAACTTTCTTCCGAGGTGCGATACAGCGTCATCTTGATGGCCAGCACCTTGGGATCATCACTGGCGGTGCGCAGGAAGCGTTCCACGCTGGTGGTGAAGGATTCGTAGGGGTGCTGCATCAACAGGGCGCCGCGTTCACGGATAATGTGAAAGATATTACGGGGATCATGGACCAGCCGGGTATGCTCAACCGGCTTGTGTGGCGGATCATGCAACTCGGGAAAATCCAGGCCGGCGATCTCGAACAGGTCGCGCATCGCCATCAGCATTTCAACCCCGAAGACATCGGCAGCCTCATCCAGTCCAAGTTCCGCGGCCAGCATGCCCTTGTGGGTCCGGTCCATGTCCTTGTCGACCTGCAGGCGGACAATGGGTGCGAAATGGCGATCACGCAGCTCGGTTTCGATCATTGCCAGCAGGTCGTCCGCTTCTTCTTCCTCGCTTTCCACGATGGCATTACGGGTAACCCGGAACAGTTCACAGGTGATGATTTCCATCGACGGGAACAGCAGGTCGATGTTGTGCGTGATGACGTCCTCTAGCCTTACATAGGTATCGGTGTCACCGACGCGCAGAAACCGTGGTGCAATCTCCTTGAGATTGGGTACCTTGACACGTGAATAGTGGGCGTTGCTGCCGCCCGGGTAGCGCAGTGAAACCAGCAGATTCAGGGCGAGGTTGGAGATAAAGGGAAAGGGATGCCCGGGATCCATCGCCAGCGGCGTCAACAGGGGGAAGATATTGGTAATAAAATCCTCACGCAGTCGCTGCTGCTCCGCTTTTTTCAGATCGCCGTACTGGCTCAGCCGTATTCCCCGAGCCTCCAGCAACACAAGCAGCTCGCCGTAAATACGGTTCTGCTCCACGTGGATGTCGCGCACCACCGCCTGACTTTCCAGCAGTTGTTCCAGTGGTGTCCGGCCATCAACAGAGGGCGTGCGAATGCCGGCAGCGATCTGTTGTTTCAGACCGCCGATACGCTTCATGAAGAATTCATCAAGATTGGTGCTGACAATCGCGAGGAACTTGACGCGTTCCAGCAGGGGCGTGTCGTCATCCGCGGCCATGTCGAGGACACGGCGGTTGAATTCCAGCCAGGTCAGTTCCCGGTTAAGGTAGAGAGCGGGGTCATCCAGGTTGATTGCCGGCGGCTGTTTTGCTCTTGTTCGTCTTGCCGGGGTTTTTTGGCTGGACGGGGCAGCGCTGTTTGCTTTTGCAGCGGCGGGCGTGCGTTTTTTCGTCACAGTGCGGGTAGTGGTGCTTGCCGGCGTATTTTCGTTGGTCTTTTGCATTGTTATACTGCTTGGTTAGGGTTACCTTTAAGTGTATCAGGTTGAATGACAAATAAGGAAGCAGTTCGTGGGCCGAAAACCGGATCAGCGGCACACTAACGGGACTGATAGCAGCTTAATCCCCCTGGAAAGGATTAGCCGGGTCATCCACCATAATTTATCCATTGTGGTGGTGGCCTCTTCCTGAATTCCCCGAAGGCGAGCAATATTATGGATGGTCTGATACAGGAACTGGCGATTTACTGGGCGGCAACGAAAGACTTTTTCGTCTTTGATACCGCGCGCCTGTCAGAGCCGGACATGATCATCCGCCTGTGTTTTCAGGCGCTGCTGTTATTCGGCTCGGCCTTCTTTTCCGGATCTGAAACCGCGCTGTTCTCCCTGTCCCGGCTGGATCTGCAAAAGCTGCGCCGCGAACGTAACCCCCATACCGAGACCCTGCATGAATTGCTGGATCAGCCACGGCGGCTGATTATCTCCATTCTCTGCGGCAATGAACTGGTCAACATTGCGGCGGCTGCCAACATGACGGGAATACTGGTGGTCCTGTATGGCGTCGAGCGAGCCGCCCTGGTCAGCATCCTGGTGATGGTCCCGCTGTTGCTGTTGTTTGGCGAGGTAACGCCGAAAACCATCTCGGTCTCGAACCCGGTGCGTGTCAGTACCGGACTGGTTGCCACACCCATGAGTCTCTGGGTCAGGCTGGTGGCGCCACTGGTGTGGGTGATTCGCGGCATTGCCGACCGCATTACCACGCTGATTGTCGGCGAGGAAAAAGCCGCCGAGAATATCCTGCACCTGGATGAATTCCGTACCCTGGTGGAGGAGGTTGCCAAGGACGGGGAACTCAATGCCACCGAGCGTGCCCTGATTTACAACCTGCTGGAGGCGGGCGATACGGAAGTCGTCGAAATCATGACCCCGCGGACGCGCACGGCATTTCTCAACGTCGAAATGACGGTACCGGAGATGATCGAACAGTTTCGTACCTTCCGGCATCCGCGGGTCCCGGTATTCCTGGCGCACCGTGACAACCTGGTGGGCTTCGTCCATGCCGAGGATGTGTTGCGGCTGGTGCTCGACGCTACCGACCAGTCGACACTGCAACCGGATGACATCATGCATACGCCGGTGGTGGTGCCGCTCACCAAGAAGGTCGATGAGATGTTCGACTTCTTTACCGACAACAACGCCCGTGCCGCGGCTGTCCTCAACGAGTTTGGCGGGGTCGAGGGTTTCGTCACCATGAAAGATGTGCTGACCTTTATATTTGGCCAGATTTCCGGTGATGTCGACGGGCAGGAGCTGTACCACGAACGTGACGAGGACACCTACGAGGTGGACGGTGACATGAAGCTGACTGACTTCAATAACCTGACCAATTTCGGCATCGAGGATCCACGCATGACGACCATCGGCGGTGTCGCGTTCCGCCACCTCGACCGCCTGCCCATGATCGGCGACAGCATCGGTATCGAGGATATCGTTATAACGATCCTGGAAATGGACGAGCATCGTATTCACCGCGTGCGGGTCAATCGTGGCGGCAAGCTCGAGGAAAGCAGTGATGATGAGGCACTGCAAGAACCCGGGGTGACGGAGACTGCGGCCGCCGATGACAGCACAGAGACGGAAGCCCTGCTTGACGAGGTTGCAGCAGGCAAGGGCGATCAAGCGGCTGTTGCCGGCACCAATGCGACGGATGATCACAGTAGCACGCGGGATGCCGGTGATGACGGCCAGGACCCGCAACGCAAGGCGACTTACTGAATGAGGGTACGCTCATGGATTTATTGATTATATTTTTGACAATGGTGGTGCTGCTGTTGCTGAAGGGGTTTTTCTCGGGCTCGGAGATCGCGCTGGTCAATTCAGACAAGTTCAAGATACATCACCAGGCGAACCAGGGGCACCGCGGCGCACAACTGGTGCTGAAACTGTTTCAGACGCCGGACGTGCTGCTTGGTACCACACTGGTCGGGACCAATATATCGACCATTATCCTGACGACGCTGGGCACCATGCTGATGATCCGCTCGTTCGGACAACTCGGTGACCTGTATGCGGTACTGCTGTTCACGCCAGTGTTTCTGATACTGGGTGAAATCGTACCCAAGAGTGTCTACCAGCAGAAGTCCAACGAAATCGCACCCGTGATCGTGTATCCGCTGCGGGTATTCTCCATCGTGTTCTATCCCCTGGTGTTCATCTTTTCACGCATCGCACGGCTCTGTGCGCGACTCGCCGGCGGTGGTAAATCAGACCAGACTGTGTTCATTACCCGGGAACAGATGCGCATGGTGGTGGACATGGCCGAGCACACCGCCAATGTCGACGTCTTTGATCGTGCACGTATCAAACGCGCGATTCGCTTTGCGGACACCTCGGTGGGCGAGGCCATGATACCGGTCGCCGAGATCACCGCCATCAACCGCAACCGGCGCGACAGCCGCAGTGCCATAACACTGGTTCGCAGGCGTGGCTACAACCGGCTGCCGGTCTACAGCCGGAACATCAGTAATATCGTCGGCGTTGTGACGCTGACAACCTGGGACCTGATGGACCCGGAACTGCCGGACCGTCCCCTGGAGGAACTCATCAAGCCAGCCCACTATGTCTCGCCCTACCAGACGATTGACCAGTTGCTGCCCGTCCTGCGTAACCGCGATGACCACATGGCCATTGTCGTCAACGAGTTCGGTTCGGCCATCGGCATGATTACCATGGAAGACATCCTCGAGGAAGTGGTCGGCGAAATTGATGTCGGTTATGACTTCGAGGAATACCTGCCGCGGCGCAAGCGTATTTTCGAGATGCTGGATGAAGAGACTTACCTGATGGATGCACGCTTGCCCATTTCTGAAGTCAACGTGGTGCTGGGTGCGAGTTTGCCGGCCGTGGAATCGCATACCATTGGCGGTCTGATGATGGCCCGTCTGCGTCATATTCCCGCCGAGGGTGAGTCCATTGAGGAAGCAGGTTTCAAGTTTACTGTGACAGAGGCCACCGAGCGGGCCGTGGTGAAATTGCGGGTAGAGCCGGCATAAGTAATGCCGGTGGCTGCCTGTCGGCACTGCGTATGAGTGCTATGCTATAGAATGCAAGCGGTTGATAGCACAATAAGAAGATAAGCCGTGTGCAGGAGGAGCGTATGTCTGAAGCTTCAGATGATGACGGCATTATTATGGCGCTTATCGAGCGATTCGAAAAGCAGAGACTGCCGCGGCTAAAGGCTCTCAAGGAGAAAGTGGACCGTGGCAAGTTGCTCAGCGACGGGGATGTAGAATTTCTCGACAGGGTGATACACGATGCCCAGCAGAGCAAGCACTTGATAGACCGGCATCCGGACTGGCAGGCATTTTGTGCGGAGGTCGTGCACCTCTACGAATCAATCACCGAGAAGGGGCTTGATAACGAAAAGGGTCCATAAAGACCCGGGTGGCGCATCAGCAGCGCAAGTCCGAAACCGCGGTCCTGGGAATGAGCTCGTTCTTCGGGAAGGTTGCCAGCGTGACCACGCGCGGCCGCTCATTTCCGATGACGACCTCGGTCAGGTTGAGCAAATTGCCTGGCTGCGGGGAATCCTCACTGATCTTGATGCCCATCTTGTTGAGCCGGAGTGACGACTTCCTGAGCCGGACAAATTCATCCGGCTTGCTGAATACATCTGCTACCTGCTCCAGCACTATCTGTGGTGTCACCAGCGGTGTATGCAGTAACTTTTCCTCGATTGCTACAAGTTCCCGGCGGGTTTCCTCAAGGGTCTGCAGGATCCTCTCATCCGCGCGACCGTCCTGTTTCCCCGCCGTGGATTTTTGCCGGTGGTGCCTGAGTCTTGAGTGCAGCATCTGGTACTGGCTTTGCAGATGGTGGCTCGCGAGCCGGAGTTGCCCGATACGCTCCAGTGCGTTACTCACCAGGCCCTGGAGCAGGCAGTGCTTGAGACCTTCCCGTGTTTCAGGCTCACTTGGCGCCGGTGAATAAATGCGGTGATCCGAGAAACTGACGGCAACCTGCAGGACGTCCTTTTTCAGCATATGGCCGGACAGTTCCATCCCCAGGACTGTTTTCTCCGAGCGTGCCATGCACAGCAGGGCACAGCACTGCGCACTGTTGTCATGGAATTCATCCATGAAATCCCGAATCTCGGAGCTGTGACTGAAGATGGAATGCAAATCCGATACATTGGTAAAGAAGGCGTTCACATACGGGTCTGTGGCGAAGGTGCTGCGGCTGACTTCAATACTTGCCGGGATCTGGTTGACGAGATCCTCTGCAAACTCGAGTGAGGACTGAATAGAGTTCTGCAGTTTCTTCCTGTAGCCGGGTACCAGCCGTATTTTGCTGTCCGTACCATCCACTACACTTTCTAGTGTATTGAGGACATCGGCCATCCTGCTGAGCCTGAGTGCTTTTTGCTGCCGGTTATGCTGAAAGCTGTCCCACAGTCCGTGAAGCCGGTTGTCCAGAAAGTGTTTCATGCGGATGCCCCCATCGCCTGTAGTTATACGCCATGATCACGACGGCGTGTTCTCTTACGCTGTCATTGGAATTATAAATGAGAAGACGGCCGCAGCGTTAAGTGAATTATAGAAAGTCCGGATTCAATTGTCACCCCGGCTGCTGCTCACAGGGAAAAATATCCAGCGTCGCTGCGTTATCAACCCCGCCGGATAAATAACATGTTGACCATCAATGTGTAATAATCCGCGGCTATATCCGTAATGGAATCCCGGATCGAATCATGAAGAAAAAGCAGCAGCATAAAAGAAAGAGCATGGCGGAAACTGCAGACCGGCATGTGCTCTACGAAAAATCTGTTCAGAATGTCGCCTTTGAATATAAATTCGTCAGCAATACCTACCGCAAGTTGCGTGGCCGGCGTCCCAGGCATGTTCGGGAGGATTTCTGCGGCACTGCAAGTATGTGTTGTGAATGGGTCAGGCGCAGCAAGGAGAATACCGCCATCGGCGTTGATATTGATCCGCAAGTGCTGGCATGGGGCCGGAAACACAACCTGTCCCGCCTCAAACCGGAAGCACGCCTGCGCGTCAGCCTGCTGCAGGAAGACGTGTTCCGGGTAACGACGGACCAGCCGCTTGATGTCGTGCTGGCCATGAATTTCAGTTACCAGCTGTTCATGACGCGGGAGAAGCTGGGTGGCTACTTCCGCAAGGCCCACGGGGCGCTGGCTGATGACGGCATCTTGTTTCTTGATGCTTACGGCGGCTATGACGCACATCGGGAGATCAGGGAAAAGACCAAATACAACGATTTCAAGTATATCTGGGAGCAGGCCCGCTATAATCCGATAGACGGTAAAATGCGCTGCCACATTCATTTCGGGTTCCCTGACGGGTCAAAGATGAAAAAGGCATTTTCCTATGAGTGGCGCCTGTGGAGTTTACCGGAGTTACGCGAGCTACTCGATGAGGCAGGTTTCTCGAAGGTGACTGTGTACTGGGAGGAGACCGACCCGAAGACCGGTGAGGGTTCTGGTGTGTATTCACCCGCGACCACGGGTGATGCTGATCCGGGGTGGGTTTGTTTCCTGGTGGCGGAAAAATAGCGGCTATTTTCTACAGCGGCAAGCAGATGGCCGTAATGTGCAAATATGGCAAAGTTAATCGTTATCAAGGAACCTGACGGTGACCGGACTCCTTTCCTGCGCGGGATCCTGGTGCAGTCACTGGTAAACGCCGGCATTGCCTTTGAAGAGGCCTATGGTCTGGCTCAAACGGTAAGAAACGAACTGCATGACAAACGGGAAATCAGCAGCGCCGATCTCAAGGGCAGGGTGGCCAAACTGCTGGAAAAACAGCACGGTAGCGATAAATGCCGGCGCTACGAGACCGACTCCCCCGAAAAACCCGGCCTCATTGTACACACACCGACGCGCAGTGCGCCGTTTTCTGTTGGCATACTGGCGCATTCACTGGAAACCTGTGCAATCTCGCCCGAGATGGCGATGCAGGGTGCAACACGGGTGCTGGCTAATTTGAGAAAAACAGGCCATCAGGAGATTGACCACAAGGCCCTGCGACGGGTTATCTACCGCTGCCTGCATGGACACTGTTCGCCGCAAGCGGCCAACCGTTATCTGTCATGGCGCCGCTTCGAGAACAGCGGCATTCCCCTGATCATATTGATTGGTGGTGCCACCGGCAGCGGCAAGAGCACGCTTTCATCCGAACTGGCCTATCGGCTGGATGTTTCCCGTCACCAGTCCACCGACATGATGCGCGAGATCATCCGCTCCTACCTCTCGCCGCAAATGATGCCGACTCTGCAGTATTCGAGTTTTGAGGCGTGGCGCGGTCTGCCAGGCTCCGTCGACGGCAACAAACCGGACATTGAAAGTCCGGTCATCAACGGTTTCCTTTCCCAGTTTGCCGCCATGAAACTGGCACTGGATGCAACCGTAGACCGCGCCATCGAGGAGCGGCACCACCTGATCCTGGAAGGTGTCCATGTGGTACCGGCGGAAATGAACCTGAAGGAGGATAAACGCGAGGCTATCGTCATCCCCATCATGCTTGCTACCATGAAAAAGGGGTTGTTGAGCAAACAGCTTGAACGACGCGGACGTGAAAAGCACAAACGCCGGGCCGCGCACTACCTGCAAAACCTGGATGACATCTGGGAACTGCAATCCTGGCTGCTGGATGAAGCGGACAGGAACGGCATCCCCATTATTGAAAACTGGTTCCTCGAGGATAGCGTGCGTGCTGCCCTGGATCTTGTTATTGGAGTATTGATGAAGCATTTTCCACCGCAACCCGGTGACGAGCGGTACCTGCACTGATGCCTCTGGAAATTGAACGAAAATTTCTGCTCAGAGGGGATGGCTGGCGTGCGCTCGGGGCAGGCGTCCCGTACCGGCAGGGTTACCTTTCCACGGATCCCGGGCGCAGCGTCCGTGTCAGGCTGGTCCGGGATAAAGGCTATCTTACTATCAAGGGAATGACTGTCGGCGCCGCGCGAGCCGAGTACGAATATGAAATACCGGCTGCTGATGCCAGCGAGATGCTCGACAAGCTGTGCGAGCGCCCCCTGATAGAAAAAACCCGATACCGGGTTGAACACCAGGGGTTTGTCTGGGAAGTCGATGAGTTCGATGGCGACAATGCGGGGCTGATTATCGCTGAAGTGGAACTTGACAAGGAAGACCAGGCCATCGTTTTGCCTGATTGGATCGGAATAGAAGTGACCGACGATCCACGCTATTACAATGCAAGCCTGATAACCAATCCCTACACGAGATGGCCGTCAACAGGCAGAGAGTAGGATGCGCCCCTGCCTTGATTCATTGAATTAAACCAGCGTGTCGTTAACGACGTCGGCGTCCTGCGACCCTGGGTTCTTCATAGTTAACCTTCATTGGCCTGCCGTTAAAGTCTTTGCCATTCAGGCCGGCAATAGCGGCGCGGGCTTCATGGCCTTCCATCTCGACAAAGCCAAAGCCCTTGCACTGGCCGGAGAAAACGTCCGTCACGAGTTTGGATGAGCGCACTGTGCCAAACGCGGAAAACAGCTTTTGCAGTTCTTCTTCGCTGGTAGTGGGAGGCAAATTTCCAATAAATAGTTTTTTCATTGCTGTTTCCCCTTCATGAATATGATGCTGTACTTGCTTGACCAAAAAGCAAAAAAGAACCCCGCCGCAGCGGGGTTCTTCGTATCGGTTTATCCGATGAGGTCTTCCTCAGGCGGTAACGTTGCTCGCCTGCAGGCCTTTAGGGCCTTTCTCTACCTCGTAGTTGACCGCCTGGCCTTCACTCAGGGTTTTGAAACCCGAGCCCTGGATGGCATTGAAATGTACGAATACGTCATCGCCACCATCATCCTGAGAAATAAAACCAAAACCTTTGGCTTCGTTAAACCACTTTACTGTACCTGTAGCCATATATCTTATACCTGAAATAAATTAAACAATTAGGGTGTTGCATACAGGTAATGAAACGAGGAATTCAGGGGGTAACACGGTGGGAACAACCAAAACAACCAATAACAATATCTGTAGCTGTGATGACTATACGGGAAACTCTCCGGGTTAGCCAGAAAAATAATTTATATTTCAGCAAGAAAAGTCCGGAACTTGCTGAAAAAGGTAATGCGCCTCCAGCAAAGGTGCCATCAAGTCGGGCGATGCTATCACTTGTGCTAGGATACCACCGGCATCCGGACATCCCGCCCGTCAACCGGTGTCACCCCCCCCCCAACTCCCCATGCAGGTCCTTACCAGTGCAATCGCTTTTCCAGACAGGGGTTGCCATCCCTGGCAGTCATCCATGAATGCCATTCCCTGACAAATTCAAAACCCGGGAATGACTTTAACAGCTCGGGTGTAGCGGGGGTATTGTGGAAACTACGAACAGGGAGAAGATGATACCCGTCAATCCAGCCAGACCTTCAGCCTGATTCTGTCGGGGAAATGCTGTTGCCGGCGGCGCTCATTTACACACCGGAAGGCTGAAACCGAATAATGCACCCTGCCGGCGTTGCTTGTCTGTCCACAGTTTTCCTCCATGCGCCTCGATTATCGAGCGGCTGATGGACAAACCCATCCCCATACCTGATGCCTTGCTCGTCTGGAACGGATTGAACATCTTGTCGATCATGTCCGCCGCTATACCGGGTCCGTTATCGGCTACGGTTACCTCCATAGAACCATCCTTCAAGATGCGTGTTTCCACGATCACCTTTCCGCCATCTGTATTCGCTTCACGTATGGCTTCAACACTGTTCCTCACCAGATTGATCAGCACCTGCTCGATCTGCACCTTGTTAATCATGATATGGCAACCCTGACCTTCAAGATGGTACTCCAGTTTTGCTGCTGCATGGCTCAGCTCGGAACTGAGGAGAAAGTTGAGATCCTTGATGATCTGATCAAGTTCAAGAGACTGCAGACAGTTGTTATCCTTGCTGACAAAATCACGGAGGTGCCGGATGATGCCACCGGCACGTTGCGCCTGCTCCGAGGCGCATTCCAGTATCTCCCGGAGTTGTTGTTGCGGCGCTGGCAGTGAATCCACCAGCGATATCGCTGTCCCGCAATAACTGACCAAGGCAGTTAACGGTTGATTTAATTCATGCGCCATACCCGAGGCCATTTCCCCCGCGGTGCTGAGCCGAATGACATGTGCTATTTCCTGCTGGTGATGTTGCAATTCTTCCTCGGCGCGCTTTTTAGCGGTGATATCCCTTCCTTCCGGGATGATAAGTACCGTTTCGCCCTGCGGGTTTAATACCGGCTGGAGGATAAATTCAATGGTCCTGATAGTTTGATCTGCTGCGAGCACATCCTCTTCATAACCGACCGGTATTCCCTGCGAAGCCTTCCTGACGGCGGCTTTCAGCCGATCCTGTACAGCTGTAGAGTAGCGCCACCAATAGGTTTCCCAGAACGGACGTCCGACAACATCTTCCTGCTTCAGTCCGCCCAGATCCAGCGCGGTTTTGTTCGCCTCGAGTAGCGTGCCCTCGGCGTCCAGGATGCCGATGAGCTGGTAGGAAGAATTGAAGATGGCGCGAAATCTTCTTTCACTGATCGCCAGGGCCGTGGCGGCGCGTTTACGTTCGGTCACGTCACGCTGAATAATCAGAAACGAGCTGAACTCGCCATGTTCATCGGGTACGGCGGTCGCTGAGCATTCCATATTGATAATATGCCCATCCTTGCAGACAAACTCGATGTCTGCCCGGTTGTAGCCTTGCTCACGGAGTTCGGGGAAATTACCGTCACAAACAGCCCGGGAATCCTCGGAAAAGAATTCCTTGATATTGTGACCGAGCACCTCGTCTTCCTTATAACCTGATTGTTTGTAGCTATGACGATTGGCCTTGAGGATCTCGCCCTCGGGGTCAATAACGAAAATAAACTCGGCGGCAGAGTCAAACAGGGTTTGCAGCCGGGCCTCGCTTTTTCTCAGGGTATCTTCAGCATGCTTGCGCTTGCTGATATCTACATAAATGCCGAGCATCCCGCTGACGTGTCCTGCTGCATCCAGCAGCGGCACCTTGCTGGTAAGCAGATGTATTTCCTTGCCATCGGCCTGTCGCTGTGATTCCTCGATGTTCAACATCGCTTTGCCGCTGTCCAGCACCTGGCGGTCACATGCCCGGTAGAAGTCTGCCTGTTCTCGTGTCCAGGCCAGGTCATAGTCTGTTTTGCCGATAATTTCCTGCGGATCCCGGCGGCCGGTATCGAGGGCAAAGCGGTTATTTACGCCAAGGTAGACCGAGTTTCTGTCCTTCCAGAATATGGAAGCAGGCACATTGGTCAGGATGTTATTTAGCAGATCGTGCTGGCTTGCCAGTTCCTGCAGCAGTGCGTTATGTGCGCTGATGTTGCGGGCGACGGCATACAGGAGTCCCCCGTCGATCTCCGGTGTACAAGTCCATTCGAGCCACTTGTATGCGCCGTCCTTGCAACGATAGCGGTTCTCAAAGCAGATGAGCGGTTCTCCTGTCAGCAGTTGCTGTGCTGCTTCCAGGGTTGCCGTTTTGTCATCAGGGTGAACGAACTCGAGATAGGGTGTATCGAGCAATTCCTGCATGGAGTAACCCAGGGTGGTCTCGAAGGCCGCATTGACAAGCTGAAAATACCCGTCAGTATTAGCCACGCACAGCATATCCAGCGAGAGGTTGAACAGTTTCTCCAGGGTGCTTTCCCGATTCAACTGCTTTGCTGTGATAGCTTCCAGTTCCTGGACGCGTTGCTGCAGTTCCTCGTAGCCTGGTTTTTCTGTCATTACCGCTCCCCCGGTTCGGCGCCCAGCTTGCATAACATAGACTGATAACACGTGCGCAGCATACCGCCGGTGCGATTGTCGCTCGGACCGCTGCTCAACGGTGCTGAAAAGATCCTGCTGCTAATAATCGATCTACTTGTCAGAATAAATGAATCGCGAGGGATTATTACTCTGATGACTGCCCGAACATCTTGCCGATGCTGTCCAGCGGCAACGGAAACACGATGGTGGAACTTCTGTCCCCGGCGATCTCCGTCAGGGTCTGCAGATAACGCAGCTGCAGCGATTGCGGCTGCTCGTTCAATATCCTCGCCGCTTCAACCAGTTTGGTAGCCGCCTGCATCTCGCCCTCGGCGTGAATCACCTTGGCACGCCGTTCCCGCTCGGCCTCTGCCTGGCGGGCAATGGCGCGCACCATGGTCTCGTCGATATCGACGTGCTTGATCTCGACGTTGGCAACCTTGATGCCCCAGGCATCGGTCTGCCGGTCAAGCAGGTTCTGGATATCGGCATTCAGCTTCTCGCGCTCCGCCAGCATGTCATCGAGTTCATGCTGACCGAGCACCGAGCGCAGCGTGGTCTGCGCCAGCTGGCTGGTCGCGACGAGGAAATCCTCCACCTGGATGATGGCCTTCTCAGGATCGATGACGCGAAAGTAGAGCACGGCGTTGACCTTTACCGAGACATTGTCACGCGATATCACGTCCTGGCTCGGGACATCCATCACCACCGTGCGCAGATCCACCTTGACTATCTGCTGAATGACCGGGATGACGATAATCAGGCCGGGCCCCTTGACCTTCCAGAATCGACCCAGTGTAAAAATGACACCGCGCTCGTATTCCCGCAGGACGCGGAAGGTGTACAAAAGCAGTGCAACAAAAACAATTAGTGCGACAAATACACTTGGAATAGCCATCTCAAACCTCCTGATTGTGCGGTTGTACCTTCAGTACCAGTCCATCAATGGCAACGACCTGCACCTGGTCACCCTGCCTTAGCGGTGTTGCCGACTCTGCCTTCCAGACTTCACCATGAATACGTATGCGTCCCTTGCCCACGAAATCGCCGAGTACCTCGCCGCTGGCATGCAGCATTTCTTCCCGGCCACTGACCACCGGTCGCTCGCGGGCCTTGATGGCGGCGCCGACGATAAACAGAAAAAAACCGGCTGTTATAAAGGACAGTGCAAAGATCAGCGGCAGTGACACCGCATAGCCCGCGCCCTCCTTGTCAAACAGGATGATGGAGCCGATGACAAAGGCGATCACGCCGCCGAAACCCAGCGCCCCGAAACTCGGCACGAAGGCCTCCGCCAGCATGAAGATGATGCCAAGCGACAACAGTGCCAGGCCGGCGTAGTTCACCGGCAGGACCTGGAAAGCATACAGTGCCAGCAGCAGGCTGATGGCACCGGCCACGCCCGGCAATACATAACCCGGGTTGGCAAATTCGAAAAACAGCCCATAGATCCCTATGAGCATCAGTATGTAGGCAATATTGGGATCGGTAATCACTGCCAACAGGCGATTGCGCCAATCCGGTTCAATCACCAGCAGTGGCAGGTCCCTGACATCGAGCACCCGCTCGATACCGGCAACGGATACCGTACGCCCATGTGCCTGGGTCAACAAATCACGCTCATCCGCGGCAATGATATCGATGACACCCTGTGCAAGTGCCTCTTCCGCCGGCAGGCTGGCGGCCTCGCGTACGGCAAGTTCGGCCCATTCGACATTGCGTCCACGCATCTGCGCCAGGCCGCGCAGATAGGCGACGGCATCGTTGATGCGCTTGCGCTCCATGGCATCCTTGCTGTCGTCCGTTTGCGCAGTCTCTTCTTCGCCCGGTTTCTTTTTCAGCAGCTCATCGCTGTCCGGGATACCGCCAATTTCGACCGGTGTGGCGGCCCCGAGGTTGGTGGCGGGTGCCATGGCGGAGATGTGACTGGCATAAAGGATATAGGTACCGGCGCTGGCGGCGCGCGCGCCACCGGGAGTTACATAGGTGGCCACCGGGACGCCTGAAACCATGATTTCCTGGATGATGTCACGCATGGCAGTATCCAGACCGCCCGGCGTATCCATGCGCAGGATGACCAGACCGGCACTCTGCTGGCGCGCCTTTTCCAGGCCACGTTCTATATAATCCACGGTTGCAGGACCGATCGCACCGTCAATATCCAGCACCACGGCAACCCGATCATTGGCGAGCGGGTACCAGGCCGGTGCCAGGGCCAGCATCACCAGCAGGGCCATCCATGGAAACCGGATGTGCAATTTTTTATACATGGTCCCCATACATTAGCACATGCCAACGCCGACACCACGCAAACACGGCCGTATCGAGTCCTGCCTGTTCGCGGCACATCGGCTACACTTAAAATACAGGCAAGCGGAAGATGGCGGGGATGACTATGAGGGTGTCCAGGCGGACGTTGTTCTGTGGTGGCGTCATGCTGCTATCACTCGCGTCTGTGGCAATGGCAGACGAGTATGCGCAGGCGCGTCAGAACCTTATTGAAGAAATCCAGCAGGATGTACGCGATACCAGTCTGTACCTCGACAAGGAGGCGCTGGATCCGCGCGTTATGGCGGCGATCGGCAAGGTGCCGCGGCACGAGTTCGTTCCCGCTGAAGTGCGCCACAAGGCCTACATCAACCGGCCGTTGCCTATCGGTTACGGGCAAACGATTTCACAGCCCTACATCGTTGCCCTGATGAGTGACCTGATCAAGCCACGGGCAGGCGACCAGGTACTGGAACTCGGTACCGGCTCCGGCTACCAGGCCGCCATCCTGGCCGAACTCACCGCGCGGGTCTACAGCATCGAAATCATCGAGGCGCTCGGCACGGAGGCGGACGAACGGCTGTCTCGTCTGGGCTATGACAATGTCACGCTGCGCATCGGCGACGGTTATTATGGCTGGGAAGAACATGCCCCCTTCGATGCCATCGTGGTCACGGCCGCTGCCAGTCACGTGCCGCCACCGCTGGTGGCGCAACTCAAACCCGGTGGACGCATGGTGATCCCGGTCGGCAGCCGTTTTCTTACCCAGCAACTGCTGCTGATCGAGAAACAGGCGGACGGGGAGGTCATTACCCGGCAAATTCTACCCGTCAAGTTCGTGCCACTGACCGGGGAGCACGATTAATACGACGCTTGCAACAGAGCAGCCACGGTTACCCTGGCTGTCCATCGCGCTGGTCTCGGGTACGGCACTTGCCTATGAAGTGCTGCTCATGCGCCTGTTCTCGATTATCCAGTGGCACCACTTTGCCTACATGATGATCAGTCTGGCGCTGCTCGGCTACGGCGTCAGTGGTGCCTTTCTGATGCTGCTGCAGCGACAGCTGTTGCAGCGTTTCGCCGCCAGTTACCTCATTAATCTCGTCTTGTTCGCCGTAACATCGGTTGCCTGCTTTCTGCTTGCGCAGCGCATACCCTTCAATGCCGAGGAAGTGCTCTGGGATCCCCGGCAGAGTCTCTGGTTGCTGTCGACCTACCTGCTGCTGGCGGTACCCTTCTTCTTCGCTGCCAACGCCATCGGCCTGGCACTGGTTTACTACCGTGAGCGCCTGTCGCGCATTTATGCGGCCGATCTGTTGGGTGCGGGACTGGGGAGTATCGGTATCCTGTTACTGTTGTTTGTGCTCCTGCCTGTGCAGGCATTGATGGCGCTCGGCCTGCTGGGGATCGTCGCCGCATTGATTGGCAGCCGGGAGTTGCGGCAGAGATCTGTCGTTGTCTGGCTGATACTGCCACTGCTGGCCGCACTGCTGTTCATGCCCGGCAGCTGGCGCACGCTGGAGATGTCGCCCTACAAGGGGCTCAGCCAGGCCCTGCTGGTCAGGGACACGCGTGTGATCGCGCAACGTTCCAGCCCGCTGGGCCTGCTCAATGTGGTGGAGAGCCCGACAATCCCGCTGCGGCATGCCCCCGGTCTGAGCCTCAATGCGACCGCTGAACCACCACCACAACTGGCCGTGTTTACCGACGGTGACGGACTGTCTGTCATCAACCGGTATAGCGGCGACACGCAGACGCTCGCCTATCTCGACCAGCTGACCTCGGCACTGCCTTACCATCTGCGGCCGATCAGGCGCGGACTGGTGCTCGGTGCCGGTGGCGGTTCCGACGTCCTGCAGGCCCTTTACCATGACGCGGCACACATCGACGCCGTGGAACTGAATCCGCAGTTCGCGCGCCTGATGACCACGGATTATGCGGACTTTTCCGGTCACCTCTACGAGATGCCGGGCGTCACCCTGCACATTGCCGAGGCGCGCAGTTTTGTCGCCGGCAGTGCGGGTGACTACGACCTCATCCAGGTGTCGTTGCTGGATTCCTACAGTGCCTCGGCCTCGGGGCAGTATGCACTGAGTGAAAACCATCTCTACACGACCGAGGCACTGGGTGAATTCCTGCAGAAACTTGCAGCGGACGGTTTTCTCTCCATCACGCGCTGGATAAAACTGCCGCCCCGCGACACGCTGAAGCTGCTGGCCACCGCCATCGACGCCTTGCGCGCCAGCGGTGTCCATGACCCGGGACAGCAACTGATACTCATCCGCGGCTGGCAAACCAGTACTCTGCTGATCAAGAACGGCATCGTAAGCGCCGCGGACATTGAACGCGTACGCACATTTTGCACCGCACGCTCCTTTGATGTGGCCTGGTACCCGGGCATCACACAGGGCGAGAGCAACCGCTATAACCGTCTGCGCGCTGCCTGGTTCCATGATGCCGCCGTGGCACTGCTCGGTGAGCAGCGCGAGCGCTTTCTGGATGACTACAAATTCAACCTGATACCGTCCAGCGATGACCGGCCGCATTTTTTTCACTTCTTTAAATGGCGGACGCTGCAGGAGATTTTGCAGCTGCGTGAGCGGGGCGGGGCACCACTGACCGATGCCGGCTACCTGGTACTGGTGGCGACGCTGGCACAGGCGTTGCTTGCCAGCCTGTTGCTGATCCTGTTGCCCATCTGGATTTACCAGCGGCGCATCCGTCCGGGGCGTCAAGCCATACGCCGCTCCAGGGTGGCAGGCTATTTCCTTGTCCTGGGGCTGGCCTTCCTGTTCATCGAGATCGCCTTTATCCAGAAATTCCTGCTGTTTCTGCATCACCCGCTGTACGCGATTGCAGTGGTGCTCAGCAGTTTCCTGGTGTTCTCGGGGCTTGGCAGTGCCTGGCTGGGAGGTGTCGCCCCGGGTAACCGCGGCAGGCTGCTGGTCGGGGCCGTCGCTGCTATTGTCGTGCTTGGCGCGCTGTACCTGCTGTTGCTGGGCACGCTGCTGGAGCAGTTTGCTGCCTTGCCCGATGTGGCACGCATCCTCATCAGTGCGTCCCTGATCGCACCGCTGGCCTTCTGCATGGGGATGCCGTTCCCGCTGGGACTCGCACAGCTGGCGGACCACGCACCCGATCTCATTCCGTGGGCCTGGGCCATTAACGGTTGTGCCTCCGTGATCAGCGCCGTACTGGCGACACTGTTGGCCATTCACCTGGGATTCACCACGGTCATTGCCATCGCTCTGGCATTGTATGCGCTGGCGCTGTGGCTGTTTCCGGCGCCCAGCCAGGCATAAACTGTGGACAGGATTATTTTCAGTTAATTCGTTATATTTTGACGAGGTAAAAAAGAATTACACTGACGACAATCCAGACCAACGGGTAGATAACATACAAGCGAAGATAATCAAACCGGGTCTTTTGCCGCGCTTTATGCCGCTGATCCTGCACTTGTATAGCCATCACGTCCTCCTGCTGTTTTCAATGGCCTCTTCAAATAGCCCACTTTCGTTTTACCTTCGACACATCGAACTCACTCAGTTTGCGTAATAGTTCATCATGGCTGGCATTCAGTATATGACTCGCCATGGGCAGGAAAATGTCCTCCTCCTTTTCATGGTGCTTTATCATCTGGTTTTCAAGATGCGCCAGGCACTCGAGTAAATGTTCCGAGTTCCTGCTCTTCATGACCGGGGCCATGTCCTGGATCATACGGATAATAGTGGAATGTTCTTCCCGCAGTGCCGTGGTCGGGCCCTGTGGCGCATGGGGTGCTGATTCGTAGGCGGGATACAGCACCTTTTCCTCCAGTGCTATATGCCGCTTCAGGTGCATAACCAGCTGGCTGAATATCAGGTTGAAGCTCTCCCAGTCCTCGTTTTCCACCGTATCGTGGCATTCGGAAAGCAGGTCTTCATACAGCGAGTGCTCATGCACCAGCCAGTTATCTGTGCTGTTCATTGGTCGCGCGTCCGGTTACAGGGTATTGCATCATCAGCTGCAACTCCCGGGGATGAAAGTACACGACCCTGCATGAGGTCCCGTTAACGAATTCATTTCCCTGTCGTTGCCAGTGGCTGCGTAATCGTGAATGCACCCCGTATATCACCGACCCGGTATCCCAGTGCCTGGTCATCCGGGTAGAGTGTTTCAAGACGTGTCTTTGTGATTGAGTCCACCTGCTCGCCGTGACAGGCCAGGCACAGACCAGCGGTCGGAATCGCCTTCATGTAACGCAATTTGCCGGCGCCATCCTGGCGAACCACCTCGTAGTATTCCATCTTCGCGGGATCTTCGCCGGCACGCTTGCGCGCCTCGAAGGTTTCCAGCACCGAACGCTCCCATGCATCGGGGGCATTAACCGGGTTGCGCACCTTGAGACTGGTGCGCCCGACCTCCCAGCCATTGCGGGCACTGTAGGTACTCGCGATGGCCGGTGCTGTCAGGTTGCAAACGCTGACGGCATTCACCGGGCCGCCCTCCTGCATACCCGCCTGCAGTTCCTTTTTCAGCGTTTGCATGAACTCCTGCACGGTTTCACGGCTGGCGGTAACTTGCGCATCATAATCGGCTGCATGGATGTCCGGGCCAGCTGCAGCCAGGGCAAGGGTGACAAGTGTCAGTAAGCGTTGCATAGATAACCTCGAATAGTGTTGATTGACCCCTGTGTACAAGCCGTAATTTTATCACTTCAGGGGCATGTGTTAATTGAGTGCAGGATAATGATGACTCAAGCTGCCCGGACCCCGGCAGCGGTATCGACGTTCCCTAGAACGGTCCGCTGGCCTTGACCGATTTGCCTATAACCCTGACGTAGGAATCAATCGCAGAGTTGACGGAGGTTTCCGTTGTTTCGGTAAGTGTCGACCAGACACGTTTATTGCTTGCCGCGCTGAATACGGTGGTTTCAGCGGTGGAAATATTGTACTCGGTTGAGTAACCGGGGGTGCTGACGACTGTATAGCCACCGCCGTAATAACCGTAATAACCCATGCTGTAGCGTCCACCGTACCCGCCGGGTACATAGGTCGTGCCGGGGGTATAGACAACTTCCTTGCGGGTATCGACCAGGCGTATCACCATGACGCTGTCGGCGCCGGCCTGTTTCATTGCCGTGTCTGTCATGGCTTCATCCATGACATCGGCCTCCGGAAACAGCTTGCTGGCGGCCTCGGCGTTGATGCCTTCCGCCATCAGCGCAGTGACCAGTTTCTGTTCAAGCAGATCCCGGTAGACACGTTCCTTGAGTACGGCAATGACCAGTACCTTGCTGAACTTTTCTGATTGCGGCTCATCACGCCAGGTATTCAGGATCTCGGTTGTCTGGCAGGCCGGGAGCAGCAGCAAGGTACAGCACAGCAGGAAGTAACGTGTAAACATGGTTAAACGTGAGCCGGATAATGATAGTTACCCGAAGCGTAACATTAGCCGTATTGTTTGGTAAGATTTAAATAGTGGTATTCATGACAACAGTCATTGTTGTGCCGCCAAATCGAGGCCGTGTATATAAACGCGGGTTGTATTCGTGATTCCGGATGATAATAAACACAATGAACACGAACAACGCATTCTATGAAGAACTGGTCCGCGAGGACCGTGCGCATCTCTGGCATCCCTACAGTGCGATGGGTGGCGATCAATCGGTCTATCCGGTTGTTTCCGCACGGGGTGTACGCCTGACGCTGGCCGATGGCCGGCAACTGATAGACGGGATGTCTTCCTGGTGGTGTGCCATTCATGGTTACAATCACCCGGTATTGAATGCCGCCATCGAGTCACAACTGGGCGAGATGGCGCACGTCATGTTCGGTGGCCTGACGCATCCAGCCGCCGTCGGGCTCGCAAGCCGGCTTGTGGCGCTGACACCGGAGCCCCTGCAGTCGGTGTTTTTCTGCGATTCCGGCTCGGTGTCCGTGGAAGTGGCCATGAAGATGGCGCTGCAGTACTGGCAGGCGCGGGGCAGGCCGGACAGGCAGCAGTTTCTCACTGTCCGTGGTGGTTACCATGGCGACACTTTTGGCGCCATGTCGGTGTGTGACCCGGTCACCGGTATGCACACGCTTTACAGCGGCCTGCTGTCACGGCAGTTGTTCGCAGCATCCCCGGGCTGCAGATTCGGAGATCCTTGCAGTGATCGGGACATCGAACCCCTTGCACGGCTGCTGCAGGAAAACAGTCCGCGCATCGCGGCGCTCATCATGGAACCGGTTGTACAGGGTGCGGGCGGCATGCATTTCTATTCCGCCGATTACCTGAAACGGGTGCGCACCCTGTGTGATGAGCATGGCGTGTTACTGATCCTGGATGAAATCGCCACCGGGTTCGGACGCAGCGGAAAACTGTTTGCCTGTGAACATGCCGCAATTGCGCCTGACATCATGTGCGTGGGCAAGGCACTGACCGGTGGCTACCTGTCACTGGCGGCGACCCTGACGACAGCGGCAGTGAGTGACACCATTAGTCGCGGTGAACCCGGGGTGCTCATGCATGGTCCAACCTTCATGGCCAATCCACTCGCCTGTGCGGTCGCACTGGCGAGTGTCGGGTTGTTGCTGGACTCACCGTGGCAGGCACGCGTTGCGGCGATCGAGCAGGGCCTGCGCGAAGGACTGGAACCTTGCCGGACCTTATCCGGGGTCGCCGATGTCAGGGTGCTGGGGGCGATCGGCGTGGTTGAACTGAGTGCAGCGGTGGATATGAAGGCTGTTACGGGGCAATTTATCGACGCGGGTGTCTGGGTGCGGCCCTTTGGCAAATTGGTCTATTTGATGCCACCGTATATCATTGACAGACAGGACCTGGACACGTTGACCGCTGCCGTGACGGCAATCATTACCGGGACTCAGCGGGGATTCTCCCGGGGTAGCCGCGGGAAACAGTGACAATACTTAAAGTATTTTGAAAGAAAGGTATGCTATCCATTTATTAATTATGAGAAAGAAATATATACAAGCAGGATTAACAGCATTACTGCTTGCCGGGCTGCCACTGGCGGCAATGGGCTCGGCCTCGACGCAAGCATTGCTCGAGCGCCTGCGCAGTGATCATGCCGCCATGGTGTCAGCCGAGAGCGATTTTCGCAGCCGCCGCCAGAGCGGCATCCTCAACGGTAATGAAGCGGCTGACTACGCGGCCTACGTGGCCGGGCTGCACCGGCGTGTCGCTGAGGACTGCCTGGCACTGGCGAACAACGCTGTGCCCGTGCCGGCAGACCTGTCTTGCCCGGAAGATCCCCCGCCATTGATCGCGCCGGCGGCCATTGACCAGACAGCCGAGCGCACCGGCGCGGAAGCAACGGCCGCGCTGGATGCGGAATTGTTTGCCGGTCTGGGTGACTTCGACGAAATGCTGTTGCGTGAGCAGGAACGTGTGAAGGCGGCGACACCGCGTTCTGATAGTGCATCGGGGGGTGGCAGCGGCGATGGCGGAAGCAGCGGCAGCGGCAGCGAAGACGGGGAATTTGATGACAGCGGAGAAACGGAATCCGCCCGGGGTGGCGAGCCAACGTATGGTCAGGGTGCGGGACCGGGGTCTCGTCAATCAACCGCGAGCAGCGCACCGCCCGGCACGCCGGATGGCAGTGATGATGACGTCGTGGCGCGCCAGCTGCGTGAAGCGGCCGAGAAAGAGACCGATCCGGAGCTGAAGAAAAAACTCTGGGAAGAGTATCGCAAGTACAAGCAAGGCACTTCCTGACCGGAACGCATGAAATGAGCAAATATTATTATCTGTTACCCCTGTTGATTGTATTCACCCTGCTGGGGGGCTGCAGCACACTGGGTCCGACACACGACGTAAAAGGCCAGGTACCGTTGAACAAGGCCGTCGCAGAGGTTCCCGAGAACCAGCTGCTGGATGTCTGGATTGAACTGTTTGATCCGGGAGAACTGCCGGAAGATGAGGACGATGCCATGGGCCTGTCCATGGATATACGCGATGCCGAGGCACGCTACATACCGGAGCAATTACGCGCCACCATGGAGAAGACCGGCCACTGGGGAGCGGTGCGCGTAGTCCCGCAGGATACCACCGGCGCCGAGCTGCTGGTGCAGGGCACCATTATCGCCTCCGACGGTGAACAGCTGGCGTTACGGATTAATGCACTGGATGCAAGCGGTCGTGAATGGTTTAACCAGGCCTATGAACAGGAGCTCATCGAAGGGGTGTACAAGGCCCGTAGCCTGATCAGAAATCCGCCCACTCAGGATGTCTTCCAGTCGCTCTACAACACCATCGCCAATGACCTGGCAGAGTTTCGTCGTGCGCTGACCGCGAAGGACATAAACACCATACGCCAGGTGGCGGAACTGCGCTTTGCGGCTGACTTGTCACCCGATGCCTTCGAAGGTGATCTGCAGCGTGATGAAAAGGGCCACTATACCATCGTGCATCTGCCGGCTGCCGATGATCTGATGTACCAGCGGGTACTCGCCATACGTGACCGTGATTTTCTCCTCATTGATACGCTCAATGGCCACTTCGACAACTTTTGCCAGGAGATGGAAACGCCCTACAACGAGTGGCGCGAGGCGCGCAGTGAAGAAGCGGTCGCGCTGCGCAAGATTAAAAGTGATGCACTGCAGCGCAAGCTCATCGGTGTGGCGGC
The DNA here is from genome assembly GCA_947258515.1 of uncultured Ectothiorhodospiraceae bacterium. GTDB lineage: Bacteria > Pseudomonadota > Gammaproteobacteria > UBA9214 > UBA9214 > UBA9214. Next base: position 4,201 of record CAMYIO010000011.1, on the reverse strand, counting down.
CATTCTCGGCGCAATTGCCCTGGAGACAACCAATAACGGCAACTACAGTTCATCTATATTGCGCGATACCCTGGTGCTCGGCGGGGCCTATGCCATTAAAACCGGTTTTGACAAGGACTCGGAAACCGATATTCACCGCGATGCCATTATCGAACTGGATGAATCCTTCTCCTCGGAAGCCCGTCCGCTGGTGGTCGAGGTAGAGGGCGAGACCCATGAATTAACCGGTTCCGCCGAGGCACAATACGCCCAGTGGCGGGCCTTGTTAAAGCGCATCTATATTTCTGAAACCGGTTTTGGCGATTCATAAAGCGGCTGTCGTCGTCATGCCTGTCAAGCCACCCCGTGATGCAGCACCTCCTCCCGTGCTTTCGCCACCGGCAGGCAGCACCCGGCCGGGGCATACCGGGGCAGGTAATTATCTCTGGCTGTGGGTTGCGCTGGCAGCCGTACTGGTTCTCGGCCTGGCCGTTATCTTTGCCTTGCCCGCGCTGATCCAGTCACCACAACCGGTCAATCCACCGGCAGACCCTGTTGTCATGCCGGCGGGCGAGGCCCGCGATACCGCGAACCAGGCAATGCAGGCGTATCTGCAATTGCGCGCAAAACTGGAACTCGAACATGCCGCTCGCTGGGGTGAACCCGAATGGAGCCAGTCGGAGCGTGTGGCAGGCAATGCTGCACGCCTGCTCGCACAGCGTCAGTTCAGCGAAGCTGCGCGCGCCTATCAACAGGCATTGCAGGGGCTGACACAGCTTGAGAACGAACGTGCAACGCGTCTGGCCACGGCACTCGACTCGGCACGGCAGGCGCTTGCCGGAAACCGGATTGACGAGGCGCTCGGGCAGTTTGAACTGGCGCTTGCCATTGACGAGGGTAATGATGACGCCCGTTCTGGCCTGGCCCGGTCGCGTGCGCGCCCCGCGGTACTGGAGAACATGGCAACGGCGCAGCGTGCCGAGACGGATGGCGATCCCGTCGCCGCACAAGCGGCCTACCAGCAGGCAGCCTTGCTCGATCCCGGGTACGGGCCAGCGACCCTCGCCTTTAATCGCATGACGGCAGCGCTGCAGAGGCAGGCCTTTCAGGATGCCATGACACGGGCGTTAACCGCGCTGGACAAGGGCCGCCTGAGTGATGCAGAAAAGGCCCTGGCGGAGGCGAGCACCCTGCGTGCGTCAGACACGGCGGTTATCGACGCGCGGCAGCGCCTTGCGCAGGCACGTCAACAGGCGCGCCTGAACAACCTGCAACGCCAGGCGGCGACGCAGGTGCGGGCCGAGAACTGGCAGGCCGCCAGCAACCTCTACAGGAAGGCGCTGGCAATCGATGCCGCGGCAGGTTTTGCCCGTAGCGGTCTTGAAAAGGCAGACACACGACTGGAAATCAACGGGCAGTTTGATCATTACCTGGAACAACCCGGGCGGCTCTACGACGCACAGCCGCTGGCGAATGCCGAGGCCTTGTTGTCAGCGACCAGCAGGGCACCGGCCGATGAACCGAAACTGGCGAAAAAGATTGCCGAGCTGCGACGGCTGGTGACGGGGGCAAGCACGCCGGTAACGGTCAGTCTGCTCTCGGACGGGGAAACCGACATCTCGATTTACCATATCGGTCAGCTGGGTACCTTCACCCGCCAGCAGCTCGAGTTGTTACCGGGCACCTACACCGTGGTGGGATCGCGCGCCGGCTACCGTGACATCCGTAAACAGCTGGCGGTGACACCCGGGGAACAGGCTGTTTCACTGACTGTCCGTTGCGAGGAAATGATTTGAGTCGCCTCTTTTTTGTGCATGATGCGCGCGGCGAACGCCAGCTGGATGAACAGGCGTTACCGTTGAGTGTCGGTGGTGAGGCAGCTGCCGATATCGTGATGCCCGGTGTGCCCGCCGATCAGCGGGTGGCCTACATCGCGACATCCGACGGACACGTCTATGTGCAGGCGGCCGATGACAACAGCCAGGTGTTCCATAACCATGAACGGCTGAGCGGTTCGAGCTGGATGAAGTCCGGCGATGAAGTCCAGGTCGGCGAAGGCGTCATGAGCTGGACGGTGAAGGGTGACATGGTCATCATTGCCACCCGCACACAGCCACTGGCCGCAGCCGTTACCCCGTCCGCGCGGGTGATTCCGGAAACCACCGCACACCAGCCGCTACCCGCTACTCATCGCAAGTTGCGCTGGGCTGTATTCGGCGTGTTTGTGCTGTTGCTGCTGACCTCGGTCTTCGTCTTGCTGGCAACCCCGGTCGCCGTAGAGATCAATCCCGAGCCAGCGCGGCAATCCATTCATGGCTTTCCGCCAATGGTCAAGACAGGCATGCGACGGCTGGCTTTACCCGGTCGTTATACGGTAAAGGCCAGCCGGGAAGGCTACCGGCCGCTGCAGGCAGACATCGAGGTCAGGCGCGGTGGTCTGCAGACCTTCGTCTTGACACTGCAGGAACTCCCCGGGCGAATTCATTTTCAGCTCGAGCCGGACGTCGACTTCCGTGTGTTTGTCGATGAGGCACCGCTCCCGACAGGTGACGATGGCATCACGGAGGTCGCGGCCGGGACACATCAACTGCGCATCGAGACCGATCGCTACCTGCCGGTGAGCGCGCAGCTGGACGTTACCGGCCGTGGCCAGGCACAGCAGTTTTCCTATCGCCTGCAGCCAGGCTGGGCCGACGTCCGTATCCACAGTGAACCGGCCGGCGCTGAGGTGCGCATCGACGGCGTACCGCAGGGTGTGACACCGCTGCTGACCGAGGTGCTGGCTGGTGAACGAGCAATCGAGGTAGCGCTGCAGAAATATAAAACGGTCTCCATGCAGCAGGCCGTTACCGCGGGCACGGCGATGCAGCTGGAAACCATCGTCCTGACGCCTGCCGATGGACGACTGGCCATCAGCAGTGAGCCGGCCGGTGCGACCATCAGTGTGGCGGGGGTCTTTTACGGCTCCACCCCGGCAACGCTGTCGCTTGCCTCCACTGAGCAACACATCGTGCGACTCAGCAAACCGGGATACCAGTTGGTCGACAAGCCGGTCACACTGGCAGCGGACGAGTCGCAGGATCTGGCGGTCACCTTGCCGGCGGAATACGGGATTGTCTTCGTGACCACGCGACCGGCAGATGCAGCGCTGATGATAGACGGCAAGCCGGCCGGTGAGGCAACACGGCGGCTGCGGTTAAGCACACGCCCGCACACCCTGGCATTCAGTAAACCGGGTTACCTGTCACAGCAGGTCACGGTGACGCCGCGTGCCGGCGTCAGCAAGAACGTCGACGTCACCCTGAAAACACAAGCGCAGGCGACAGCAGACCGCAAGGCCGCCAGCATGCCAGCGACACGCACGACAGCGGCGGGGCAACGCCTGCACCTGGTCAAACCCACCGGCAGTTTTCGCATGGGGGCCTCGCGCCGGGAGGCCGGCCGGCGTGCCAACGAGAGCGCGCGGCTGGTACAGCTGGAACGATCGTTTTACCTGTCGGAAAAAGAAGTGACGAATGGCGAGTACCGGCGCTTCAAAGCGTCGCATGATTCCGGCAGTGCGGAGGGTGCCTCCCTGGATGCCGTGAGCCACCCGGTGGTGAATGTCAGCTGGGATGATGCCGCCCGCTACTGCAACTGGTTAAGCAAGCAACAGGACCTGGCGCCCGCCTATCGTGAAAGCGCCGGAAAGATGCTCGCGGTGTCCCCGATGAGCAGCGGTTATCGATTGCCGACGGAAGCCGAGTGGGCCTATGTGGCACGCCGGCTGGGGCGCCAGGAGGAGGCACGTTACCCCTGGGCAGGTCAGTATCCGCCAGCGCAGACGGTCGGAAATTTTGCCGATGCCAGTATCGCGGATACACTGGCCAACACCGTGCCCGACTATAATGACGGTTACCGGGTTGCGGCCCCGGTCGGGAGTTTTCCTGCCTCGTCCAGTGGCTTCTATGACCTCGGTGGCAACGTTGCGGAATGGACTCATGATTATTATGCCGTCTATCCCGGCATGGCAGAGACACGCGTGACCGATCCTGCCGGTCCGGCGAGTGGCGACCATCACGTTGTGCGCGATTCCAGTTGGCGGCAGGGCGGGATCGCCGAGTTGCGTTTGAGTTACCGTGACTACAGCCGGACGCCGCGCCCGGACCTTGGTTTCCGTATCGCGCGGTATGCGGAGTAGGATGAGAGATGATGCAATACACCTGTAGGAGCGCCGTCCCCG
>CAMYIO010000010.1 GCA_947258515.1 uncultured Ectothiorhodospiraceae bacterium | reverse complement strand
TCGAATGACTTACGGTGTTTTTCACGCAGCGTCTTCACCGGCAGCATGTTAACCTCGTTAAATGTCGTCAGCATGGCGGTGGTCTGTGTCGCCTGCAACAGGCGTTCGGCTACCCGTGCCCGCAAGCGGGACATCGGCACCCGCTTCTGCGGACGATCTTCCTCAACCTCGGGCAGGCCGGGTGTCGGTGCGACCGGCTGCGCAGGTTGTTCACGAGCAGCAGGCTGCTGTCTGGCCATGACCGGGGCAGGCTGTTGTGATTCGATGTGTGCCAGTACGTCACTCTTGGTCACCTGGCCACGCCTGCCGCTCGCGGTGATCTTTTCGGCAGCCAGTTCATGTTCCGCAATCAGTTTGCGTGCCGCCGGTCCCGGCTTTTTACGCTCCCTGTCCTTCTGAAGTGGCGTGCTTTCCTGTAGCGGCCTGTCCACGATATTTGCTGCCTGTTGTGCTGAACCATTTACACCGATCAGACCAATGACCTGGTCGGCCGTCACCAGATCTCCGTCTGCAACCAGGATCTTTTCCAGCACACCGTCTTGCGGAGCCGGCACTTCCAGGACCACCTTGTCGGTTTCGATATCGACCAGTGCCTCGTCGCGCCGGATTACGTCACCTGGCTGTTTGTGCCAGCAGGCCACGACACCGTCACTGACGGATTCAGGAAGCGCGGGTACTTTTACCTCTGTCGTCATATCGTCTCCAGACCCAGCGCCTTGTCTACAAGTGTCGCCTGCTGCTGCACGTGCAGCCTGGCATAACCCACCGCGGGGGCAGACATTGCCTCGCGGCCAGTATAGATAAGTTTGTTTTCATCACCAATGAGTTCTTCGAATTTGTGCCGCATGGCATACCATGCACCCTGGTTGCGCGGTTCTTCCTGGCACCAGATAAACTCCCGTGCGCCAGGATAGCGCGCCAGTTCCGTGCGCAGCAGTCGCCAGGGGAACGGGTACAGCTGCTCGATGCGGACCAGCGCCACATGTGCAAGTTCGGTCGCCTGCCTGCGCGCCAGCAGGTCGTAGTACACCCGCCCACTGCACAGCACCAGCCGGGTAATCTTGCGGCTCTTGTCGAGCAGCCGTTCACCAATGACGGGAGAGAAATGTCCACGCGCCAGCTCGTGCATGGTGGAGACCGCCAGCTTGTGCCGCAGCAGGCTCTTCGGCGACATGACAATCAGCGGCCGCCGTACCTTGCGAATCACCTGCCGGCGCAACATGTGGAAGAACTGTGCCGGGGTAGTCGGGTTGCACACCTGGATATTGTGGTCGACACACAATTGCAGGAAACGCTCCAGCCGCGCCGAGGAATGTTCCGGACCCTGCCCCTCATAGCCATGCGGCAACAACAGCGTGAGGCCACACAAACGTCCCCACTTGGCCTCGCCGGAAGTAATAAACTGATCGATAACAACCTGTGCAACATTGGCGAAGTCGCCGTATTGTGCTTCCCAGACGCACAGCGTTTCAGGGTCAGTGGTTGCATAACCGTATTCAAAGGCAAGTACGGCTTCCTCTGATAGTAACGAGTCAATCACCAGAAAGCGCGGCTGCTCATCGACTATATGCTGTAAAGGCACATGGATGTCACCACTTTTCTGGTCATGCAACACCGCGTGGCGGTGAAAAAATGTGCCGCGCTCACTGTCCTGCCCGGATATTCGAATCGGGTATCCCTCGTACAAAAGACTGGCGTGCGCCAGCGTCTCTGCAAACCCCCAGTCGACCGGCATGGCTCCGGCTGCGATCTTGCGACGGTCATCGATCACCTTGACGACCCGTGGATGCAGTTCAAACCCTGTCGGAATTTTCTGCAGGCGCGCGGCAAGCTTCTCGAGGGTCTCCATGCTGACTGTGGTATTGCACGGCACATCCCAGTTGTAGCCCAGGTAGGATTTCCAGTTGACCGCAACCGTGGCATCGATAGGCTGGTGCAACAGCACGGCAGGGGTCACGCTTTTTCCTGCATCCAGTTGATCGCGATAGTCCACAGCCATCTGTTCGGCGTCCTGCTGCGCGATAACATCCAGGGCAGCGAGGCGCTGCATATACAAACTGCGAGTCGTTGGCAGGGCGCGAATGTCGCTGTACATCATTGGCTGGGTTGCCGCGGGTTCGTCCGCCTCGTTATGCCCATGGCGCCGGTAGCACACCAGGTCGATGACCACATCCTTTCTGAATTGCATGCGGTAATCCAGTGCCACCCGGGTAATAAACAGCACCGCCTCGGGATCGTCGCCATTGACGTGAAAAATCGGTGCATTCACCATCTTTGCCACGTCGGTGCAATACAGTGTTGACCTTGCGTCCTTGACATGACTGGTGGTGAAACCGATCTGGTTATTCACCACGATGTGCACGGTGCCTGACGTGCTAAAACCGCGCAGCCCGGACATGTTGAAGGTTTCCATCACCACGCCCTGACCGGCAAAGGCGGAATCGCCATGGATGACAACCGGCATGACCTGGCTGCCCGGATGATCCCGGTAGCGTTGCTGACGCGCTCGCACTGATCCGTGCACCACGGGTGAAACGATCTCCAGGTGTGAAGGGTTGAAGGCCAGCGCCAGGTGAACCAGTCCGCCGCTTGTGCGGATGTTGGACGAGAAGCCCTGGTGATACTTGACGTCACCGGAGGCATGAATACGGTCATGTACATCCTCAAATTCCGAAAACAGTTCTGAAGGCAATTTGCCGAGGATGTTGACCAGTACATTGAGGCGACCGCGATGTGACATGCCCATCACGATTTCCTTCACGCCCTGCGCACCGGCACGTTCTATGAGCTCGCCCATCAACGCGATCAGGCTTTCGCCGCCTTCCAGTGAGAAGCGCTTTTGACCCACATAGCGCGAATGCAGGTAACGCTCGATGCCTTCTGCCGCCGTCAGACGCTGCAGCAACCAGCGCCGCTCGTCATGTGACAGTTTTGGATGTGACTGCACACTTTCCAGATGCTGCTGTAACCAGCGTTTTTCATCTGTCTCTGTGATGTGCATGTATTCGGCACCCACGGTCTCGCAGTAGGTGCGATTCAAGGCATAAAGTATTTCCTCGAGCGTGGCCTCTTCAGGACCCACCAGCGAACCGGTCTGGAAAACACGACCAAGGTCGGCCTCGGAAAGCTCGTAATAATCGAGATCGAGCTCCGGAACCCGTTCCGGATCGACACGGCGCAGCGGATCGGTGTGCGCGTGCTGGTGTCCACGAAAGCGGTAGGCATTGATTAACTGCAGAACGCGAACCTGCTTGCGCTCCTGTTGAAGGTGTGCTCCCGTCAGATGGGCGATGCGGTGGCCACGCAAACGGCCGGTGAGTCGAGAGAATTCCTGGCGCAGTTCCGAGTGAAAGAAATCACCGCTGTCCTGTCCGTTAACCCGTGGCAGGCCGTCAAAATAGTCGCGCCAGTTTTCGGCAACGCTGACCGGGTCACGCAACCAGGATTCATACAACGCCTCGAGATAGGCACCGTTACCACCATCGAGCAATGATGTCTGTTGCAATGCTTTCATCCATTGCTTGCTCATGACTTGATGGCTCCTGCCATGCAGAGAATCACAATGTTAAGGAGGGTCGGCAATTCCCGGTTACTTATATAACAAAGGCTATCGTTAGCTCCACTGCTTTCTTTAGACAGCCCGTTTAAAAACGGCTGCAACCACCCCGGCCATTGCGCTGACACGCTGCAACGCCATGCGGGTGACATGGCGACCCTGTGCTCGACACAAGCACAGCCTGCGCAGTGAGCGCAGGGGTGAATAAAACACCGCCGGTGCCGATAACCCTGGAGATCACAGCAACACATCCGGCAAGGCGCTTGTGACACCAGAACCCCAACGACTCGTACGGATTTATACATTGCATACATGGAGTTATGTCATTGCATAGCGTGACACGCAAATTTCCGTCCGGGACAGATAGCGCATGCTGAACATCCCACTGTCACTGCGACTGACAACCGGGCTGCTTGTCCTGATGATCTGTTCGCTGTTGCTCGCTGAAGCACTAGGCTTCCACCTGGAATACATGGCCGGCATGATCACGGTTATTACTGTTCTCGGCGTTGCCATCAGCCTGTTTATCATCTCCAGAAGTCACAACCACATCGACCTGGCGGCAATCGCGCCGACACTGCTCAAGTCGACACTCGATGCACTGACCGAAGGCATTGTGCTGATCGACAAAAAGGAACGCATTGTCATCGCAAACGCGGCATTCGCCGGTATCGTTGGCACAACAGCGCAAAAACTGAAGGGTAAGACCCTCTCCGGATTCGGGTGGAAAAACATCAGCGAGCATGAACAGCAACCACCCTGGGTGGTTGCCACCAGGAAACAAAGCCAGCTGACCGAACAGCAAATGTACCTGGTTAATCAGCATGGCGAGAAAAAGCTGTATGTCGTTGATTGTGCACCCGCCATGGATGCCCGCGGAAAACACAACGGTGTCATGGTCACCTTCGATGATGTCACCAGCCGTGAAGCAAAAAATGACCAGCTCGAAGGCATGCTTGGCATGCTCAAGAAGTCGCGTGACGAGATCAGGCGCCAGAATGTAGTGTTGCAGGAACTGTCCACACGTGACTCATTAACGAATTGCCTGAATCGCCGTTCATTTTTTGAAAAATACGAAACCGTATTCAGGGCCGCGCAACAGGATGCACATCCACTGGCCTGCATCATGGCCGACATCGATATGTTCAAGACCATTAATGACCGCTATGGTCACGTGCGCGGTGACAATATCATTTTCAATGTCGCGGAGACACTGCACCAGTCACTGCGCTCAACGGATACGGTGTGCCGCTACGGGGGAGAGGAATTCTGCATCATACTGCCCGGCATCGATCTCGCGCAGGCCATCATGATGTCGGAAAATGCACGCGAAAATATCGCCCGACTCAATCTTGCAGAAGAACCCGACAACGAGTCCATTGCCGTTACATCGAGTTTCGGTGTCGCTTCCATCGAGCACCAGCCGGACAGCCTTTCACAGCTCATTGATCGCGCCGACAAGGCCCTGTATCAATCCAAACACAGCGGCAGGAACCGTGTAAGCGCATGGCTGCCAGGACAATTCAATCACGAGGAGCCACCCACATGCCGGCCTGATAAACCTGCGCAGGCAACTGCGGCATGGTCTGCCAGTCCTTACACGCACGGCAACGCTATCCTGCAGAATCTCGACAGTCTCACCGGCCTGCCGAATCGAAAGGAATTTCACAGCAGCATCGTTACAGCCATAGAGTCATGCAGGAGTAAGCAAAAGCATGCGTCTGTCATGATGCTTGACCTGGATATGTTCAATCGTATTAACAGTACACTCGGCTATGACATCGGTGACGAACTGCTCAAGATTGTCAGTTACCGCATCGTGGATGTACTGCGCGACACAGATTCGGTCGCACGACTGACAGATGCCGATGCAACCACCTCCATCTATCGCCTCGGCGGCGATGAATTCGGGATTCTGCTGAGCGAACTCGACTGCACTGAATTCACCGGGCAAATCGTCAACCGCATCATCGATTCAATCACCTCACAAGTCGACATACAGGGACACGAGATCCACCTTAGTTGCAGCGTCGGCATCAGCCTGTTTCCACAAGATGGCAGCTGCGCTGACACACTGCTGAAGAATGCAAGTACCGCACTGTATTACGCCAAGCTGCATGGGCAGAACAATCATCAGTTCTATAGCGAGAAGCTGAACAGGGATTCACTGGAAAACCTGAAACTTGAAAACGACCTGCGTCATGCCATCGAAAGAAACGAACTGGACCTGTACTACCAGCCGAAGATTGACCTGGCCAGTGGCAGGGTCAATTCAGTAGAAGCCCTGGTACGCTGGCGCCATCCCGCGATCGGCATGATCCCGCCTGATGAGTTCATCCCGATCGCGGAGAAAACCGGCCTGATTACGTCGCTGGGCTACTGGGTCCTGGAAACCGCCTGCCGGCAAATACGGCAATGGCAGGACAGCGGCTATGAGCAGCTAACCGTGGCGGTCAACCTGTCGGCCGTACAGTTTCGACAGCTGGACCTGCTGGAAAAAATTCATGACACGCTTGAGGCAACCGCCATCTGTGCACACCAACTGGAACTGGAAATAACGGAAAGCACCATCATGGATAATATCGACACCGCATCATCCACCATGCGTGCACTGCATTCCTCAGGCATACGTATATCAATCGATGACTTCGGCACCGGCTATTCATCGCTGAGCCACCTGAAGCGCTTCCCGATCAACACCGTCAAGATCGACCGCTCCTTTATCCGCGACATCACCAGCGACCCGGATGATGCGGCCATCGTCGGCGCCATTATCGTCATGGCGCATAACATGGAACTCAGGGTCATCGCGGAAGGCGTTGAAACGCAGCAACAACTCGATTTCCTGCATTCCCTGCAATGCGATGAGATACAGGGCTTCCTGTTCAGCCCACCCGTCCCCCATCACGAGGCCTATGTATTGCTCGACCAGTGCATTGAAGTGCCGCACCCCGTTGCGAGCGAACGCATTGCCACCTGAGCCGCTTACACCTTCCGGCAGAATACATTCCTGCAGGCAAAAAAAAGGGCCACCGGGATAAACGGCAGCCCATGATGTAACGTGCAGTAGTTACTGGCTGTTGCTGACCATGTACTCTACAGCGCCTTGTATCTCGGCATCCGAACACGCCATGCACAAGCCCTTCGGCGGCATGGCATTCAGGCCATTGATGGCATTGGCAAGCATTGAATCCATCCCGGCGGCAATGCGTGGCGTCCAGGCAGCCTTATCGCCCAGCTTGGGCGCGCCCGCAGCGCCGGTGCCATGACAGGACATGCAGGAGCCGTTGTACACCTCTTCACCTGACTTCGGCCCGCTGGATGCCACTGCCGTGTCCGCAGCAGGTGCGGCTTCCGGCTCGGACTCACCGGCAATATAAACCTGTCCAACCGGTTTGATGTTCTCCAGCACAATCTCTTCAGGCTTGTAGTCAGAGACATCACTGGTGAGATTACCGGCAATGATGACCAGTAAAATGGCGAACACAGCCAATCCACCCATCAATGCAAAAAATGTCGAATAAAACTCTTTATCCTTACTCACTGTCTTCTCCCGATTAATCTGAAAGTATGAGGTTCACCGACACCGTGCGAGCGCGTAGCGAAGACCGCTGACGGGAACGAATGCTGGCGAATTATACTGGAAACGCCAGGCACAAGAAATTACAAGGATAATTAATTATTTCAGATAGTTGCCAGCTGACATCGTCCAGCTCCCGTCACCGCAGTGCGCATCGCAGCGCATGTCGCCTGCAGTGCCAGTCCTGTCCAGATCCACAGCAAGTAATCGGCTATCGGGGTTTCCTGCCCGGACTCGCTTCCTAGCCGGATGACACATACGGTATGATCGCACTTCGCAAAGCGCCCGTAGCTCAGCTGGATAGAGTACCGGCTTCCGAAGCCGGGTGTCAGAGGTTCGAATCCTCTCGGGCGCGCCAAATCACACACGCTAGCGTCTCATCTGGCTGATTCCCTGTCTGGCGCGGTGCAAGTGCAGGGCCATGTAGATCAGGATGCAGCCCGTCAGCAGTGCCAGTGCGGCAATTACCCAGGAAATCGCCACGGCCCCGGTGCCCGGCCAGAAGATCAGCAGCAGTCCGATCAGCACCGCAACCACGCCAACACCGCTCAGCAAGCCCCTGTCAGGATCGTCCGCCGCCGCCTGGCGCGCCATCAGCCACAGGCTGCCACCCTGAAATGCGGCCCAGACACCAAGAATGAAAAACAGCAGGCGCACGGTCACACCCGGCCAGAACAGCAACACGGCACCAATACCAAGATTCAGCCACCCGGGTACCCAGTAGGAACCCGGCATGCGTGCCTGGTAGGCGCTGAACAGGCCGGCGGACCCGTTGAGGATGGCAAAAACACCCACCAGCCGCACAAGCAACTCGACCGTCGCACTTGGCCAGAACAGGACACCGAATCCCAGCGCCAGCGCCAGCAGTCCCCGTAACAGGTACCCCAGCCACAAACCACCCAGACGCTCACTCATCCTGCCCGGCATGCGGAATGCGGCTTGCCGCAGCGGTTCCTTACTGCCTGTCATGATTGGCTCCTGAAAATAATACCTGGCTGGCCGGTTTGGCATTGTGTGTGACTATGCGTGTTGAATATACACTCCATTTCAGGGATGTGGCCTCCATGCACGATATTGATAGCACCCTGCAACTGTAGGCGGGATGACGGGTCAGGCTGGCTAGCCGCCCGCGATACGCAGGACAAAAAAGGTAACAGGATCTGACTGGATTAATTCACTACCCTTGTCGTCGACCACCTTGGCAATAACGGTATGCTGACCGCGCGACAGGCCAGTCACCTCGACCGTCATATCAATGCTGCTACGGGTCATTTCACCGTCCTCACCATCGACGTTCAGGACAATCAAGTGGCCGGGCTTGAGTTCAGGCTGCACTGACAGTTGTAACGTGACAGCACCGTTGTTGGCCCTGACGCCACGGTCGTTAGCCGGACTGGTAATGGAGAACCCGGTATAGAAGGCAGGAGCATCCTGCTGCGGGTCTGCGTTCACGTCACCTGCCGTTTCCTCGGTCACGGGTGGCAGGCTGATGGACAGCGAGGGCGGGAGCTCGACCAGCTCGGCATCCGGCCCCGGCTGGTCGGAAAAATAAACCTGTCCGTCGGGACCGATCCGCCTGAATATCTCGGAATTCGCGCTTGCGCAGACAAACACCAGTAAGAACACTATTAATCGTTGCATGTCGTCAGGTTAACGCAGTACCCGGCGCCCGACAAGGAATCGCCCTGGTGCATGTCGGATTTTGTGAAGTCACACCTGTGCCTGCCGGGTTCGGCATGTAGGTACCCTTCCTGTTCAGGTTTTCCCCTTTCTGCAGACCTGAATGTATGAATAAAATATAGTCATTACAATGAATCATATATGATATAATAAGTGCATATAAAGACTATTAACTATCAATATTGATGTTTAATAATCAAGCTATTTGATATATAGCATCAACAATGATAGCTTATATCCATATAGTGACTATTTAACAATATTTTTGATGCCTTATGACTATTAATAACACACTGTCGGACGAGGCCGTGCTGCACGAACTGGGGCAGCGCCTTGCGCGCTATCGCCTCAACAGGAACATGACACAAAGCGCGCTCGCCGCAGAATCGGGAGTCTCGACACCGACCATCCAGCGCCTTGAGAGTGGCCAGTCAACCCAGGCAGCCAACCTGATACGTGTTTTGCGCACCCTGAAACTGCTCGAGAACCTCGATGCCGTGGTACCCGAACCCGCCATCAGCCCACTGCAACAGGCCAGGATGCAGGGCAGGAAACGGCAACGCGCCTCCTCGCACCGACAGCACAAGCCATCCACACCCTGGGCATGGGAGACCGATGAATGACGGTTACGAACGTAGACCTGTGGGGGCGTACCATCGGCGCCGTCAGTTGGGACAACGATACGCAACTCGCACATTTTGAATACGACCCGGCGTTCATTGACAGCGGCATCGAGGTCTCACCGCTGATGATGCCGCTTGCGGAACGCATCTATTCATTCCCGGCCCTGCCGCGCGCCACCTTTCACGGCCTCCCCGGACTGCTGGCGGATTCGCTGCCCGACCGCTTCGGCAACGCGCTGATCGATACCTGGCTGGCAAAGGAGGGACGTAACCCGGCGAGCTTCAATCCCGTTGAACGGCTGTGCTACACGGGCACACGCGGCATGGGTGCGCTCGAGTTTAACCCGGCGCTCGGCCCTTCACCGAAACACGCGAAGGCGATTGACGTGCAGTCACTGGTGGATCTTGCCAGCGAAATCCTGACACTACGCAGCAGAGTGGAAGGTTCATTCTCGACGCCCGACAGGGAAGCGGCGCTGCAGGATATTCTGCGCGTCGGCACCTCGGCCGGTGGTGCGCGTGCCAAGGCGATCATTGCCTGGAACCCGGAGACCAACACGGTGCGCTCCGGCCAGGTGGCCGCAGGCAAGGGCTTCTCCTACTGGCTGCTTAAATTCGACGGCGTCTCGGGCAATCGCGACAAGGAGCTGGAAGACCCCCGCGGCTACGGCCTGATCGAGTATGCCTACTCCCTGATGGCGCGTGCCGCCGGCATCGAGATGAGCGACTGCCGACTGTTTCAGGAACACGGACGCAGCCACTTTATGGCACGACGATTCGACCGCACGACGGATGGCCAGAAGCTGCACATGCAGTCCCTCTGCGCACTATGCCACTACGACTTCAACCAGGCAGGCGCCCATTCCTACGAACAGGCACTGCAGACCATGCGGCAACTGGACCTGCCGATGAGCCAGATCGAGGAACAGTACCGGCGCATGGCCTTCAACATCATCGCCCGCAACCAGGATGATCACGTCAAGAATATTGCCTTCCTGATGGACAAGACCGGGCGCTGGTCGCTGTCACCCGCCTTTGACATGACCTACAGCTACAACCCCACCGGTCACTGGACCAGCAGCCACCAGATGACACTCAACGGCAAGCGCGATGATTTTCTACTGGATGATTTCGTGGCCTGTGAAAAGAATGCGGCCATGAAACGCGGGCGGGGAACCGAGATCCTCAGGCAGGTGCAGGCGGCGGTGTTGAAATGGAAGGAATTTGCAGATGCAGCCGGCATACCTTCCGACACGGTGGGTATGATAGCCGCAACGCACCGACATCCTCACATGAAATCAATATCGGTGGCTCGATAATAGCCGTAACTGCACTTTATTAATATGATGCGGTTAAGTCACTGACGGCTGCGCTGTTCGCCAGGAGCCTGACAGCACAACCAAGGACACTTACTGCCTGCGCAGAAAAGCGTTACCATCACCTCACGTGAACCTAACGAGCCCGCCAGCATGAACCTCGACCGAGTCACCCCCGGCAACAATATCCCGGGTGAAATCAACGTCATCATCGAGATCCCGGCCCACAGTGACCCGGTAAAATTCGAGGTCGACAAGGAAACGGGGGCCATGTTCGTCGACCGTTTCATGAACACGGCCTGCACTACCCCTGCAACTACGGCTACGTGCCGCACACCCTGTCCGAGGACGGCGACCCGGTGGACGTGCTGGTGATTACCCCGATACCGCTGATCACCGGCTCGGAATCTGCTGTCGCCCGATCAGCATGATGAAGATGACGGATGAGTCCGGCCCGGACGCCAAGGTGCTGGCGGTGCCGATCGACAGGCTCGCCACGAATTACCGTCACATACAGACCATGCAGGACCTGCCACAGCAGTTGCTCGATCAGATTGCGCATTTCTTCGATCACTACAAGGACCTCGGGGCCCACAAGTGGGTGACAATCGAAGGCTGGGAAGACCGCGAGGCCGCATATCGTGAGATACTGTCCAGCATCGAGCGCTACAATAATGCACCGGTTAAACCCTGTTTCCAAGGAGCCACATGGACAACCCGAACACACGCATACTCGCTGGCGACATTGGCGGTACCACCACCCGGATAGCAGTCCTTGATGTCTGCGGCCGTGAACTGGAGACGCTGACAAAGGCCAGTTACCCGAGCCAGCAATTCACTTCACTGGACGAAATCATTGCAGACTTCCAGGACACGCATCAGCACACACTGAATGCTGCCTGCTTTGGTGTTGCCGGTCCTGTGCAGCAGCAGACGGCCAGCATCACCAACCTGCCGTGGCAAATCAGTGCCGCAAACATTGGCGAACATCTCGAACTTGCCAGGGTGTCATTACTGAACGATCTGGAGGCCACCGCCTGGGGCCTGCGCACCCTGCATGAGCACGATGTCTATACCCTGCAGCAGGGTACCGAGCTGGCCATTGGCAACGCCGCCATTATCGCAGCCGGTACCGGTCTCGGTGAGGCCGGCTTCTATTTCGATGGTCACAAGCATCACCCCTTTGCCTGCGAGGGCGGGCATGCGGACTTCAGCCCGCAGACCGAGCTGGACATGGCCTTGCTGCGTCATCTGCAAACGCGGCACGAGCATGTCAGCTGGGAACGCGTGGTCTCGGGTGACGGACTGGTAAGCATACATGAATGTTTATGCCAGCTTCGCCAGCGGCCGATGCCCGACTGGTTACAGCAGGCGATGTCCGAGGGCGATGCGGCCGCCGCCATTTCCGAGGCCGCACAACAGGGACGCGATGATACGTGCGTGGAGGCTCTGGGGCTGTTTGTACACCACTATGGTGTTGAGGCAGGCAACCTGGCCCTGAAGATCATGGCCACCGGCGGTGTCTATATCGCAGGCGGCATCGCACCGAAGATCATGCAGCAACTGCAGGACGGCACCTTTATCAAGGCCTTTCATGGCAAGGGACGCATGCAGGGATTGCTGGAGCAAATGCCGGTTCGGGTGGTGTTGAATGAAGAGGCCGCGCTGCAGGGTGCCGCGGTGTATGCCGCGTCGTATACTTCACAAACCGTGTATTGATAAAGACAAACCCTGCTACTGCATTAAACACCCCTGTAGGAGCGCTTCGCAAGCGCGAATGGTTCAGCCATCGTACTCGCGGATGCGATCCGCTCCTACGGGTTACCCACACGTATCGATCAAACACACAAGGAAACAGACATGCAAATAGGAATGGTTGGTTTGGGGCGCATGGGTGCCAACATGGTGCGCCGCATCATGCAGGCCGGAAACGAGTGCGTGGTGTACAACCGCAGCCGCGGACCGGTCGACGAGATGGTCGCGGAAGGTGCCATCGGTGCGGACGATCTCAAGGACCTTGTGAGCAAGCTCGACGCACCACGCGCCATCTGGCTGATGGTGCCGGCCGCCATTGTCGATCGCTTCATTGAAGATCTCATGCCGCTGCTGGAACCCGGCGACACCGTCATCGATGGCGGCAATTCCTGGTACAAGGATGACATCGCGCGCAGCGATAAACTCGCACCCCACCAGTTACACTACCTGGACGTCGGCACCAGTGGCGGCGTATGGGGGCTGGAGCGCGGCTACTGCCTGATGATCGGCGGCGACACGGCGACCGTCGAACGACTCGACCCGGTGTTTGCCGCACTGGCGCCGGGGCATGGTGACCTACCCCGAACAGCGGGACGCACAGGTGACACAATCAGCGCGGAACGCGGTTACCTGCACTGCGGACCGGCCGGTGCCGGCCATTTCGTCAAGATGGTCCATAACGGTATTGAATACGGCATCATGGCCGCCTATGCAGAAGGCTTTAACCTGCTGAAGCATGCCAATATCGGCAAGCAATCACAGGAACACGATGCCGAGACGGCACCGCTGCGGGACAACCGCGATTTTCAGTATGACATCGACGTCGGCGCAGTGGCCGAACTGTGGCGCCGTGGCAGCGTCATCTCCTCCTGGTTGCTAGACCTCTCTGCCAACGCCCTCAGCAAGGACCCCGGCCTGGAAAACTTTTCCGGCAGGGTGTCGGATTCCGGGGAGGGACGCTGGACCAATATCGCGGCCATCGAGGCCGGGGTGCCGGTGCACGTGTTGAGTGCCGCGTTGTATGACCGCTTCAATTCACGCGATGCGGCAGACTTTGGCAATCAACTGCTGTCCGCCATGCGTTTTGAGTTCGGCGGTCATCACGAAAAGCAGACTTCTACGAAATGAACAGGCTCATACCACGCAGCAGCGCGGCGCAGCCGGCACCGCCAGGCGTCATGGTGATCTTCGGCGCGAGTGGCGACCTCGCCAAGCGCAAACTGCTGCCTGCCCTGTATAACCTGATGACGGACGGCCTGCTGTCAGACCACTTCAGGATCATCGCCGTCGACCGTCGTGATCGCGGCGCGGAGGCCTACCGGGAATATATCGATACGGCTGCACGCGAGTACATCAAGAACGGCCTCTCTGCCGAACTGTGGCAGGAACTGTTGCAGCGCATTCATTATCTGAGTGGCGACTTTCAGAATGCGGACACCTACACGCGCATGTCGTCACTGCTGGATGACATTGCGGCCAATCACCACACCGGCGGTAACTGCCTGTTCTACCTGGCCACACCACCCGACACCTTCGGTGAAATCGCCACCCAGTTGCATGCGGCCGGACTGGCGATGGAACAGGGCGACCAGTGGCGTCACCTGGTGGTCGAGAAACCCTTTGGACGGGACCTGGCCACGGCAAAGGCGCTCAACAAGACACTGCAGGCGGCCTTTGATGAAGACCAGATCTATCGCATCGATCACTACCTCGGCAAGGAAACGGTACAGAACATCCTCACCTACCGGTTTGCCAACAGCACCGTGGAACCGATCTGGAATCACCGTTACATCGACCACATGCAAATCACCGTCGCCGAATCCATCGGCGTCGAGAGCCGCGGCGGCTACTATGACAAGGCCGGCGCCTTGCGCGACATGGTACCCAACCACCTGCTGGCCTTGCTGTCGACCGTCACCATGGAGCCCGCCAACTCGCTCGATGGCAACGCGGTACGCGATGAGCAGGCAAAGATACTGCGCGCCATACAACCGATCCCGCCCGAGCAGGTTTTGACACAGGTGGTGCGCGGCCAGTACGGCGAAGGCACACTCGCAAACGGCGGAACTGCCGCGGCCTATCGTGACGAAGAACGTGTGGACCCGAACTCCGCCACGGAAACTTTCGTCGCGATGAAGGTGATGATCGACAGCTGGCGCTGGGCCGGCGTGCCCTTCTACCTGCGTACCGGCAAACGCATGCCGGGACGCTATACCGAGATCGTGGTGCAATTCAAGGAAGCGCCGAACATGATGTTCCGCGATGCCCTGCTGCGCGGCGAGCAGGTCCCTCCCAACACCCTGGTGTTGCGCATCCAGCCGAACGAGGGTATTGGCATGTCCTTCAATGCCAAGGTGCCCAGCCCGATACCGCAAATCAGCCCGGTAGAAATGGACTTCAATTACAGTGACTATTTTGGCGGCGGCCCCACCACCGGCTATGAAACCCTGCTCTATGAATGCATGAACGGTGACCCGACACTGTTCAAGCGTGCCGACGTCATCGAGTCCAGCTGGGAACTGGTGGAACCGATACTGGATGTCTGGAGCGCACTGCCACCGCGTAATTTTCCCAACTATACGGCGGGCAGCTGGGGACCCCGCGAGGCGGAAGACCTGATTGCCCGCGACGGCCGTGCCTGGCGGCCCTGTAACGTCTGCAACAGCGGCAAATGAGATGACAGCAACAGAGCATACTGTTGACTGGCAGACCCTGACGGATGCCGATGCCGTGGCCACGCATGCAACTGGAATGATCCTGCAGGCCGCCGCCAACGCAATACGGGAACGCGGCGTGTTTCACCTGGTACTGGCGGGCGGGCGCACACCCGGGAAGGTCTACCGGCAACTTGCCAGGGCCCGGGCGGACTGGAACAACTGGCACCTCTATTTCGGTGATGAACGCTGCCTGCCGGCGGATGATGCGGAACGCAACAGCCGGATGGCCAGCGACTCGTGGCTGGCACGTGGACAGGTTCCGGCCGACCAGATCCATGCCATTTCCGCCGAACTCGGGGCGACAACCGCCGCACAGCACTATGCAGACTTGATCAGCCAGGTGCGCCCCTTTGACATGGTCATACTCGGCATGGGGGAAGACGGCCACACGGCCAGCCTGTTTCCCGGCCATACCTTCCCGCCCGGTGAGCTGGTGCATGCCGTCACTGGCGCACCCAAGCCCCCCCCTGAACGGGTCAGCCTGAGTGCCGACTCACTCAGCGATAGCCGCGAAGTGCTGGTGCTGGTCACCGGCAGCGGCAAACGCGACGCCGTCAGGCAATGGCAACAGGGCACCGACCTGCCGATTGCCCGCATCTCGGCCCGGCAGCGCTTGACCGTGCTGCTGGATGCAGAGGCGGCTGCTTGACCTGGCTGCAGGAGCAGCTTGCAGCCACGATCGCGCTTGCGAAGCGCTCCTACAGGTTGCCTTGCCCAGACGATTTTATTAAACAGGTTCAATACAGCGCGCATCGGTGTTTTTCGGTGAGTTCACGTGGCTGCTTACCGCATAAGCCTGCAACGGGTCGGACAGGCTGGACGCCAGTTGCGGCACGATATCGGCCTTGTCGGTAATGCCGGCGTCCAGCCAGGCGTCATAATCATCCACAGCAATGATCGCCGGCATGCGGCTGTGAATCGTCGCCATGACCCCGCTTGCCGGCAGGGTAATAATGGCACAACTGTCAAACGACGCTTGCTCGCCTTCCCAGTGTTCCCACAGCCCGGCAAAGGCAAACACGGATTCATCCTGCATGCGGATGTAGTGCGGGATTTTTTTATCTCCCGTTTTCTGCCACTCGTAGAAACCATCCGCGGGAATCAGGCAACGCTTGTGTCGGAAGGCCGCGCGGTAGGTCGGTTTCTCTGCAACGGATTCAGCGCGCGCATTGATGGTGGAATATTTTGGCCGCGCTTCTTTCGACCAGCCCGGCACCAGTCCCCAGCGCGCCATGCGCAGCTCCCGACCCTCGTCACTGGCACGCACCACGGGGATATCCTGTGAAGGCGTGATGTTATAGCGCGGCAGCAGCGCGACCGGGGACGATGCGAGGCTGAAAGCCTCCAGGATTCCGGCTACAGGTGTATGTAGAGTGAAACGTCCGCACATGACAGATAAATGACAACCCCGCCTAAAAGGGCAGCTCAAGCGCCGCTGCCAGGAACGCCATGAACGGGCTGGTTGCCTTGAAGGCATGTGTCACCTCGTTAATGAATTCGGGTGACGTCGCCAGTTCTTTGCTACACCCCTGCATGGCGAAAAAGGTCTTGCGCTTCAGGTCCCCGATGCAGGGATGATCCGCATCGTAGCCACGCGGTGGGCGCTTCAGGCCATCGCCATGCACACCACCGAAACGTTGCACAAAAGTCCGGTGGCGGGTGATCTTGTTCCAGCGCTCCGGCTGTTCGACGATAGCGTCACGGATCTTGCCCAGCACCGGACCGGGCGGCAGCCATACGCCACCGCCGAAGAAGATGCCGTCGTTGGCGATGTGCACATAGAACCCCGCGGCATGCGCATCCTTGCCGGCCTCGTGGCGAAACTGGCAACCGACATTCTCCTTGTAGGGTCGCTTGTCTTTTGTAAAACGCGCGTCCCGGTAAATACGAAACATGGAGCCGCCATGTGGCCGGGAATCGACAACATAGTGTTTTGAAATCTTCTGCAGCCGCGGCCGCATGGCCTCGATAAAATCACACACCGGATCGACGACAGACGCGTGATAGCGGTCCTTGTGCGCGTTGAACCAGTCGCGGTTGTTGTTCGCGGCAAGCGCCTGCAGAAACAGGAACAGATCCTCCGGGAATCCCGGAAATGTATCGTTAGCCGGCATACGCATTCACCCCCTGTTGGCTGCAAGCGGAATTTCACCCGGGCCCGATGCATTTTATCCAGCCACACCGGCAAATAGAACACAGAACTGAGAAAACCTTAACGCCCGCGTCACACCCGAAAAAGGGCGAAAACACTATCCGCTACCTTGATACCATGGCCATCCGGCGCAACAGGGAAGCTGGCGAAAACACCAATTTCCCCTGTGCGCCCATGGGCTGCGTCCGCGACAGGGGTTAGCGACCTTGTTATCGCGGACGCGGTCCGCTCCTGCGGGTGACGCCTCTATCAGGCGAGCACGTCAGTAAAACCGAACAGCCGCATATCGGTCATGCGCTGCGGATAGAGAATGCCGTCAAGGTGGTCACATTCATGCTGCACGACCCGCGCATGAAAGCCATGCGCTTCGCGATCAATCGCCCTGCCACGCTCATCAAGGCCTCGATAGCGTATATGGGCATGGCGTGACACCACACCACGCAGTCCCGGCACGCTGAGACAGCCTTCCCAGCCTGCTTCACGTTCATCAGACAGGGGTTCGATCACAGGATTAATCAGCACGGTCTGCGGAACAGGCTCTGCATCGGGGTAGCGGGCATTACTCTCGAAGCCAAACACCACCACGCGCAGACCGATTCCTATTTGAGGGGCGGCAAGTCCCGCGCCGTCCTCGGCCAGCATGGTATCCATGAGGTCATCCACCAGATCATCCAGTTCCGGCGTTGCAAAAGCCATTACCGGTTTTGCGGTTTCCAGGAGCCTGGGATCACCCATCTTCAATACAACCCTTGCCACCATAACCCGTCCAAACCCCTGTTAACAGTGAATCTGTGATCAGGTGCCGACCGGCCAGGCACCCTTTACCGGTTTTTATTATACCCCTGTCGCGGGCGGTCTCGTGCCTCCGGGAACGCGCTGTGCGGGCACGGGCCCGTGCGTATCCGATGGTTTTTATTTCACCGCAATATCGCCATAATTGACCCTGATCAAAGCTTGCCCGCCGTATTATTGCGACATTTAGCGGGTGGCAGCTGGCAGAATGTGTGCATTGCCTGGCCCGTGCCATCCGTTATCCATTTACCGAACACCGAGGCTGATATGAATAACCCGCAACTGCGCCCTTACAAGGCATGGGATCTGCCCGTACGAATTTTTCACTGGGTGAATTTCACCGCTGTAATCGGCCTGATTATCTTTGGATTGCTCATGCTGTTCAAAAAAGAGCTTGGTATCACCAGCATCGAAGCGAAGATCAGCCTGAAGACTATCCATGTCATCATCGGCTACGTATTCGTCCTGAACCTGGCCGTGCGGATTTTCTGGGGCTTCATCGGCAATCGCCATGCACGCTGGCGCAGCATCCTGCCGGGCCGCGGTTTTGTGCAAGCCCTGCGCGACTACCGGGCATCCGTCAGTGCCGGCAAGCCGCAGCAATTTATCGGCCACAATCCGCCGGGGCGGCTCGCGGTCTGCGCCTTGCTGCTGCTGATGGTGGTGATGGCTAGCACCGGCCTGATCCGTGCCGGCACCGATATTTACTACCCGCCATTCGGCTCACTGGTTGCCGGCTATGTTGCCGCGCCGGGAACCGACCCTGCCAGCCTTGTCCCCTATGACCCGACCGGCATGGAGCCCTCCAGGGCCGAGGCCCTGAAGGCCTTCAAGGATCCATTTGGCATCATCCATCTTTACACCGCCTATATGCTGATGTTTTTGATCGTAATACACATCTTTGCCGTGGTGTTTGTCGAGGTGCGCGAGGGCGGCAGCCTCATATCAGCGATGTTTTCCGGCAACAAGGTGTTGTCCGGCAAACCGGTGAATGGCGAGTCATGAATGAATCTGCGACACCGATGATGTAAAGTTGCAACCCACAACCCACAGCAGCGGCCCCCGGCCGGTCAAGGAACGGCCACGTTGAATCACATCAGTGCTTTCATCAAAACCCTGCTCTCCAGCCTGCGTGACCTGCTGCCCATCATACTGGTCGTGGCCTTTTTTCAGATCGTGGTCATCCGGCAGCCGGTCGCCGACCTCGGTAATATCCTTTCCGGTACCCTGCTGGTCATCCTCGGTCTGACCTTTTTTGTACGCGGCCTGGAGCAAGCCCTGTTTCCCCTCGGGGAATCCGTTGCCTATGCCTTCGCACGCAAGGCCAATCTTTTCTGGTTGCTGCTCTTTGCCTTTGCGCTGGGATTCGGCACCACCATCGCCGAGCCGGCCCTGACGGCCGTCGCGGCCGAGGCCGCCAAAATCGCCGCCGCCGACGGTCACATCGCGCAGGAAAAAATTGCCATGGCCAACTACGCGCTGGGATTACGCCTGACGGTCGCCTTCGCTGTCGGTGTGGCCATTGTTATGGGCGTATTCCGCATTCTCCGTGGCTGGCCCATCCAGTATTTCATTATGGGCGGCTACACCGGCGTCGTCATTATGACGGTATTTGCCCCCCCGGAAATTATCGGTATCGCCTATGACTCCGGCGGCGTCACCACCTCGACTGTGACCGTGCCACTGGTCACCGCCCTCGGCGTCGGCCTGGCCAGCAGTATCAAGGGACGCAACCCCATGATCGACGGTTTTGGCCTGATCGCGTTCGCCTCACTGACGCCCATGATATTCGTCATGGCCTACGGCATGATAATCTGATGGACTTGCTGCTCCACTTGCTGAGGACCGGCACCTCCACCCTCACCGACGTGCTGCCGATTGCCGGCATTATTTTCGGCTTTCAGCTGCTGGTGCTGCGGCAGAATATCCCGAACCTGAAAAGCGTGCTGGTGGGCTTCGCTTATGTACTGGTCGGGCTGACGTTATTTCTGGTAGGTCTGGAGGAGGCGCTGTTTCCACTCGGTAAACTCATGGCACAGCAGCTCACCGACCCGGCCTTTATCCGCAGCACAGTCGAAGGCGCAGGCGCCACCCTGCAATGGAATGATTACAAGTGGATCTACCTGTTTGCCGCCGCCATCGGCTTTTCCACCACCATAGCCGAACCGGCCCTGATCGCCGTGGCCATCAAGGCGCAGCAGGTCTCCGGCGGGGCGATCACCGTGTGGGGCCTGCGTATCGCCGTAGCCATCGGGGCGGCCATCGGCATCACAATCGGGACCTTCCGGATCATTACCGGCACACCCTTGCATTACTACATTATTGCCGGCTACATTGTCGTGGTCATACAAACGCTGTTTGCACCCCGCACCATTATCGCGCTGGCCTATGATTCCGGCGGCGTCACCACATCCACCGTCACCGTACCGCTGGTCACTGCGCTCGGTCTTGGACTCGCCAGCACCATTCCCGGCCGCAGTCCCTTGCTCGACGGCTTTGGCCTGATTGCCTTTGTCTGCCTGTTCCCCATTATCTCGGTGATGGGCTACGCGCAGCTGGGTGAGTGGCGGATACACAGACTCAAGAAGAAGCAGAAAAACGATGGTTCACAGAATTCTGATTAAACAACAGTTGTAGGCAAGTGAGGTAAGACATTATGCATTTCAAACTAATCATTGCGCTGGTCGAGGATCATAAATCCAATGACATTCTGGACGCCGCGCGCAAGGCGGGTGCCACCGGTGCCACGGTAGTCAATCAGGTCCGCGGCGAGGGTATCCAGGCGGCTAAAACCTTTTTTGGTCTGAACCTGGAAACACAGCGTGACATGCTGATGTTCCTGGTCGAGGAACACATGAGCCGGGATATCATGGAAAGCATTGCCGCTATCGGCAAGTTCGATGATGGCCCCGGGGCCGGTATTGCCTTTCAGCTGGATGTAGAAGATGCCGTGGGTGTGAACCTGCAAATAAGCAAACTATCTGAAGTCGTGGAGGACAAGCTATGAAGAAACAAAAGTTGGTGCATGTCAAGGACGTGATGGCCGACAATTATCAGCTGGTAGACGGTCTGATGATGACCGACAAGGCACTTGCAAAGATGAAGGATACCGGCGCTAAAGTACTGATCGTAGACAAACGCAATGAACACGACGAATACGGCATCGTACTGCTGTCCGACATTGCCCGCGAGGTACTCGCCGTCAGCCGTGCTCCCGGGCGGGTCAATATCTACGAAATCATGTCAAAGCCGGTGGTCGGTGTGGATCCGGACATGGATATCCGCTACTGCGCCCGTTTGTTCAACAAGCTGGGGTTCTCCTATGCACCCGTCATCAAACAGGGAAAACTGCTGGGTATCGTCGGCTATGCCGACATGCTGTTGAAAGGATTGAGTCACGAATAAACAGCAGGTGTCCCTGGCGTTTGCTGAATACCTCCTGATCGCGTCAGCAAACCGGTAACCGGCTGGTCACCAGTAATGAAGCCGGCAACGACTTCGTATTTCTTATTGAAAAGGCCTGAATCCAGTAAAACTCATAACAGGAGAACGTCCATGTCCATTATTGCCACCAGGGGGATGACCGTCGACATGTTCGGTTTCGATGCCAGTGAATTTATACCGGAAGTCACTGACTTCGTCGGCGCCACCTCGTTCCTGCCGGTGGCACGCAAATCCGGTGTCTGCCTGTTCATCCAGCATCTAGTGGTGCTTGCTTGAGAAACCCGCCACGGAGACGCACAGAAGGACACGAAATATGTCCGGCAAGGCAATGTGTTCTTCCGTGTGTTTCCGTGGCCAATGGTACGTTCATTTTGATGACACAGCTTAAGTAAGCCGTCTTCACTCCTGAGCGGGATTTTTCTCTCCGCTCTGTATATATTGTCCTATACTGTCTGCAGAAGAGGCACCCGCGAGGTGCCCGTTGTTCGAAGCGTGTCAGCTTGGCGCCGGACACGACACGGCTTCGATATCACATCATCATGCAAGTGAGACAAACAACCCTACCCGACTCAACTGTTTCAGGAGATGTGCGATGAATGCGACAGAAGAAATAAACGGAAAGATACTTGCAGAAATGTCATCCGATCAGCTCAACGCGTGGTTTGAAATGCGCTTTGCGGAAAGTCTGGCAACGGTGAGCGAAAATGAAACGCCGCGACTCTCGATCATGGTGACCAAGGGGACCCTTGACTGGGCGTATCCACCCTTCATCCTCGGTGCCACCGCGGCCGCCATGGGCTGGGACACTTCGCTGTTTTTTACCTTCTACGGACTGGCACTGCTGAAGAAGGACTTGAGCCCGCAACTCAGCCCGCTGGGGAACCCCGCCATGCCGATGAAGATGCCCTTCGGCCCAGCGTGGTTCCAGAACGTCGAATGGAACATGCCCAACCTGCTAATGGCCGGTGTGCCGGGGTTTGAGACGGTTGCGACGACGCTGATGAAGCAGACCATGAAGAACAAGGGCGTGGCCACGATCCCTGAACTGCGTGAGCTGTGCATCGAGGCAGATGTTAAGCTGGTGGCTTGTCAGATGACTGTCGACCTGTTTGGCTGGAAACAGGAAGACTTCATTCCGGAAGTCAGTGAATGGGCCGGTGCGGCCTCGTATCTGTCATCGGCAAAGGGCGCGGACATCACGCTCTTTATCTAGTCTAGCTGCCGAGGTGCACTGACTCCGGCAGCGTGATTAGCATCTCCACCGGCAGGTGGTCCGAGAGCGAGAAATCCAGTGCCTTGACGTGGTCAACCTGCAGTGTCGGTGTGACCAGAATGTGGTCAATGTTGCGGTGCGGGCGCCAGCTTGGAAAGGTACACACATCATGGATGGGTTCAGTCATCATGGTGCGATTGATCAGGTAGTCCATTTCGGTGCTTTGTGAAGGGCAGTTCAGATCGCCCATGACGATCACGTGACGGTATTCATTGACGATCTCGCTGATATAGTCAAACTGGCGCAGCCGCGCACGCCGGCCCAGCGCCATGTGCAGAATCAGTACCACCAGCGAGTCATGGCGGTTACCGAAGCGGATAAACAGCGCACCACGTCCCGGGATTCTGCCCGGCAGCCGGTGCTCGATAATTTCGGTAGGGTGAAAGCGGCTCAGCACGCCGGTACTGTGCCTCGCAAAGCGCCCGATACGACGGTTGGTCTGGTCCGACCAGAACGGCATATGCGCCTTTTCGCTGAGGTATTCGGTGAGGTTGATGTAGCCGCTGCGCAGACTGCCGGCATCGAGTTCCTGCAAACCGACAATGTCATAGTCTTTTATCATCCGCGCCACACGATCAAGGTTGCTGAAGCGCTGTGCATGCGGCAGTACGTGTTTCCAGCTGCGCGTGACGTAATGCCGGTAGCGTTCCGTGCTGATGCCGGCCTGCACATTGTAGCTGAGCAGGCGAATGCGCTGCCCTGTGTTGGCAGCCTTCGATTCCGGCAAGTTGCGCTCGGATTTATGGAACGGCGTGGTTGCTACGTTGGGCATACCAGTGTTCCCAGCTGATCCGTCAATTTGATGTTCTCCCTGTAATCCACCGGGCAGTCGATAATACTAACGGTGTCATTGGACAGTGCTTCTTCCAGTATAGTCGGCAAGTCAGCCGTTCTCTCGACCCGGTAACCCCGGGCACCAAAGGACTCTGCATAGGCAACAAAATCCGGATTGTTGAAACGGACGTTGGAAATGCGATGAAACTGGTTCATCTGCTTCCATTCAATCAAACCGTAACTGCTGTCATTCCAGATAAGAATGACAATCGGCAGTTTACAGCGAATAGCCGTTTCTATTTCCTGCGAATTCATCATGAAACCGGCATCACCGGTAACGGCCACGACATGGCGCTGCGGGTAGACCAGCCTGGCGGCAATCGCACCGGGGACCGCAATACCCATACTCGCAAATCCGTTGGAGATAAGGCAGGTATTCGGGTATTCACAGCGGAACATGCGCGCCATCCACATCTTGTGCGCGCCGACGTCACAGACCACGATGTCTTCCAGATCCAGTGCCGTGCGCAGGTCCCAGATGATCTTCTGCGGCTTGACGGGAAATTCCAGGTCGTCGCGGTGCTGGTGCATCTCCTCAACAAGACGTTCCCGCAAGGGTCTTACATGCGCGCCCTGGTGCGGCGTACTCAGCTGCGCAATACGCTCCAGGCTGTGCTTGATATCACCGACGACACCGACCGCAACCGGGTAGTGGGCATCCGTTTCAGCCGGCGAGTGGTCAATATGAATAATGCTGCGATCACGGCCCCGGT
Organism: uncultured Ectothiorhodospiraceae bacterium; assembly: GCA_947258515.1. Taxonomy (GTDB): domain Bacteria; phylum Pseudomonadota; class Gammaproteobacteria; order UBA9214; family UBA9214; genus UBA9214. The sequence continues at coordinate 1,792 of CAMYIO010000010.1, read as the reverse complement.
GCCACAGATAAGGGTGATACTCAACCAGGTCATAGCCGACACAGATGATGACATCGGCCCGGTCAAAACCGCAGCTGACATAATCATTGGCCTGCAGACCGGCGCTGCCGAGTGCGCAGCGATGCCTGAAGGGGATCACACCCTTGGCCATGAAGGTATTGGCGACCGGGATATTCAGTTTTTCGGCAAAGTCGGCCAGTTGTGTTGAGGCGCCGGAACGTACCACGCCATTACCCGCCAGGATTATCGGGTGGCTGGCGCCACTGATCAGGGCGGCTGCTTCGGCCACCTGCAGTGCCGGTGGCTCGGGATCCGTCGGCTGGGTTACCGGCAGCAAGTCCAGCGCCACCTCCATCGCCGCGATATTTTCCGGAAACTCGATGAAGGCCGCGCCGGTCTTTTCACTCTGCGCCAGCTTGAACGCCTTGCGTACCACCTCCGGGATAATATCCGGATCCAGCAGGCTGGCCGAATACTTGGTGACCGGTTCAAACAGGCCCGTCAGATCAAGTACCTGGTGGGATTCCTTGTGCAAGCGGTTGGTTCCTGCCTGCCCGGCGATGGCAACCAGTGGTGCATGATCCATGTTGGCGTCTGCCACACCGGTAATAAGATTGGTCGCTCCCGGCCCGAGCGTGGACAGGCAGACACCGGCACGCTCGGTCAGCCGGCCGTAGACATCCGCCATGAAGGCCGCACCCTGCTCATGCCGAACGGTAATGAAACGTATCGATGAATCCAGCAAGGCATCCATCACATCGAGGTTTTCCTCCCCGGGAATGCCGAACACGTATTCAACGCCTTCATTTTCAAGGCAACGTATAAAAAGTTCGGCCGCCTTCACTGAAAGCGGCCGTCTCTTGATTCCGGAAGCACCCTGGGAAACTTATTCAGTTGCCGTGACGACATCCGGCATGGCCTGCCGTTCCTGGTCAACCAGGTAGTCCACAACCTTGATGATATTTTCGTTGCTGCCCGCGAGGGTGCCGCTGGTGTTGTACTTGCCGTTGACGATGATCGCCGGCACGCCTGTAAGGGCATATCGCTTGGTCATGAGCTTTGCGTTGTTTACCTTGATGGACACGGCAAATGAATTGAAAGTCTTCTTGAAGTCCTGTTCCGAAACGCCTTGCGCGACGAACAGCGCCTCTACCGCGGCTTCATCCTTGAAGGTTTTCTTGTCCTTGTGGATGGCATCAAACAGGGCGACATGGATCTTGTCCTGCACACCCAGAAATTGCGCCGTGTAGAAGGCCTTCGCGAGTAATTCCCAGGGCGGTCCGATGATGGCCGGCATCTGCACAAAGTCCACATCATCCGCTTTACCGGCCCGCCATTCTGCGATGTAGGGCTCGAGACGGTAGCAATGCGGGCAGCCGTACCAGAACAATTCCACGACCTCGATCTTTTCAGGGTTGCCGGTCGGTTGCGGATTGGCCAGCGCCGTGTATTGCTTGCCTTCCGTGTAACCCTCTGCCAGCGCCGTAGTGGCCAGTAAAGCAGGGATTACCAGGGTCAGCAGCCATCGTGCGATATATTTCATACATACTACTCCTGAATTATTGCAAACATTAAATTTAAGGCAAACAATATAAAATTATTTCTAATGGGAATACAATCTGTTAGCACAGCTTGTCTGCCAACAACCATTTAGAAAGTTGGGCGGCGATACTAACATCCATTCCATGCAGGCAAGTCCTGTGACCGGATATATAAACCACTATATACCAGCAGGTTAGCATATAGACGCCTGATCTACAGACCGATCGATCGCGATTAAATATGTGCCCCG
>CAMYIO010000009.1 GCA_947258515.1 uncultured Ectothiorhodospiraceae bacterium | reverse complement strand
ACCGCCCTGCTGCAGAAAACACCCGGCGTTGTGGTGCTGGACGAACGCAAGGATGGTGGTTACCCGACAGCCGTTTCCGAAGGTGCCAACCACGACCCGGTTTATGTCGGTCGAATCAGGGAAGATATTTCCCACCCGCGGGGCTTAGATCTGTGGGTTGTGGCCGATAACGTACGCAAGGGTGCTGCACTCAACAGTATTCAGATTGCCGAAATTTTGGTCGAAAAGTATTTCTGATATATAGTCTGCCACCAGGACAACTTCGGTACTGTACTCTCGCACAAGGATTGTAATTTATTACTCGTAATCTATGGCTAGGACAACAAAAGGGGATCCAGGCATGTACGATTGACATGCAGTCGGCCCTCAACCAGCCGATGAAGGCATCCATTGACTTGACATCAGCAGCCGCTGCCGATCTTTCCACGGTGACAGTCACCCTGGCCTCCCAGGCAGACCACCAGCGCATCGGCTTGTCACGCTCCAGAATTCTCAATGACTTCGATTTCAGCATAGAAACAGACAAGCGTGGCAATACCGTGGTCAGAATCACCAGTCGCAGCGCCGTTCAAGAGCCGTTCCTGGAGTTCCTGCTTGAACTCACATGGCCAAACGGGCACCTGTTACGTCAATACACCGTGCTGGTAGATCCGCCTGTCACCATGCCGGTAGCGCCTGCCAGGCCCGCCACCCCCGTCAGCCGTGTGCCTGCCGCCCCGGCGGTTGTTCAGCCACAGTACCGCGGCGCAAGCCGGCCGGCATCGGCAGCGGTTCGTACAGCAGCACCAGTAACGTCTGTATCCGCTGACAGCTATGGAGCAATCAGGCGCAATGAGACCTTGTGGTCGATTGCCGAAAAGCTCCGTCCGGGTAGCGACATATCGATGCACCAGATGATGCTGGCATTACAGAGGGAAAATCCACAGGCCTTCGCAGACAACAATATTAACAAACTCAATGCCGGTGCAACCCTGAAGATCCCCTCACGGAGTGAGATACAGTCGCTTAGGGCCTCGGCGGCCTATGCGGAAACCCAGCGCCAGTATGCTGAATGGAAGGAGGGCATCCAACCCGCCGAGCCACTGCAGGAAACGACGCCAGTCGCTGAAACCGACGCCGCCCCTGAAAAAGCAGTGACCACAGAATCGCGCTTGCAGCTGATGGCCCCTGAGATCGGCGCCGCAGACGGTACCGCCACGTCTGGCGACCCGGTTGAGGCGACAGGTGACAGCGGAGAACCCAACACCGGGATACTGAATCAACAGCTTGCACTGGCAACAGAAGAGGCGGAAACCAGCAAGGCCCGGTCGGCGGAATACCAGTCGCAGGTAACTGAACTGGAAGACCAGGTTGAAACCATGAAACGCCTGCTGGAACTGAAGGATGAAGCGCTCGCCAGCATACAACAACGTCTTTCGGACGGCATCGACAACGAGGCCGTCGCAGCCGGCGAGACAGCGCCTGAAGAGGCGGCACAGGAAACCCTGGATGAAACCCGGCTGGCCGAGGCGACTGCAACAGAGACTGTTGACGAAGATGCGCCTGTCATGGATAAAGCGGCGGATGAACCCAGAGGAATCGTCAACCAGTTGATGGATAATCCGCTGCTCGCCGGCCTCGGCGTACTGGTCGCGATGTTGCTCGGTGGTTTTCTCTGGACCTCAACACGGAAAAGGAACCACACGGATATCTTTGATGATGAGGTGACACTGGAAGGTCGCATGGCCAACGCGGCAACCGGCTCCCGGCAAGAGCGGACACCCCCTGTTTTTGACGAGCATGATACGGAACCGGAACAGCCGGCTCAGGCTGGTTCCGAACCGGCCAACAATGAAAGTGACCCCTTGACCGAGGCTGATGTGTACCTCGCCTATGGAAGGATCCAGCAGGCTGAGGACGTATTGCAGGCTGCATTGGCCAGCTCACCGGGGGATAGCGCCATCCGCCTGAAGCTGCTTGAGGTCTACCATGCTGCCGGAAATATGGCTGCATTTGACCGTGAAGCCAGTGATTTTCGCGAGGGTGTCACAGAAGAGGATGCCGCCTGGATGCAGGTGGCTTCAATGGGGTATGCCATGTCGCCGGGCAATGAGCTGTATCGTGCTGCAGCGATTCATACTGCCGATCCCCATAGCGATCACGACACAGGCCTTCACGAAATGGAAGGTCCGCAGGATCATCCTGGTGATGCCATGGACGACAGCCCGGAACCAGAGCTGCCTGAAAGTATCGAGTATACAATGGACGAGGCAATTGACACAGCCGATGCTGAAGCTGCTTTTGATGAGGAAGAAGCATCGGAAGGGCTGCTGAGTACCTCAGACGAAGTCACGACGAAGCTCGATCTTGCCCGTGCTTACCTGGATATGGGTGATCCTGAAGGTGCGCGTAGCATCCTCGGTGAGGTGCTGGAAGAGGGCAACGACGAGCAGAAGAACGAAGCTGAAACATTAATATCAAAACTTGCCTGACCTGCACCCGCTGATACGCCTTGTCATGCTGCTGCTGTTTACTGCAGCCATGGCTACGGCCCGGCCTGAACTTCTGGCAGGCGGTGCTGTACTACTGTTGTTGTTATTTGTTCTGGCCGGAAATCCTTCACCGGCGACTTTTTTACTCATGGTTAAACGACTGCGCTGGTTGTTACTGGCCATTCTGCTTGTTTATGGCTGGTGGACACCGGGTGACAGTCTGTGGCCGGGCGCGGCGTCCCTGTCACCGACAATAGATGGTCTTTATCTTGGCTTGCTGCGGGTAATGGCGTTACTCGCGATCGTCGCCGCCGTTCACCTGTTATTGCAGAGCACTCCACGTGAAGAATTGCTGCCGGCGATCATGCAACTGATCCGGCCGCTAAGCACGCATCGTATGCGCGAACGCATTGCTGTTCGGGTGCTGTTGTCGATAGAGGCAGTGACGCAGGTACAATCACTTGCCAGCGACGTATTGCGTGAGCATCCGGTAACTACCAGGAAATTCACCAATATCGCCCTGTCATCGCGGCTACTCTACAAAAATGTACTCGACAAGGCCGCTCATGCAGGTGACACCCTGATCGATGTCAATGAACTGGCGTCACCGCCCTGGTGGCAATGGATGTTTCCGCTGGCGATGAGTGGCGTGATCTTCATTGCTGTTTGAGTTTCCACGGTGTGCCTGCGAGCTTGATGTAGAATACCTGCATGAACACCCCTCATCACAAGTAACACCCATGCGCTATGCTGCAGGTATTGAATATGACGGTTGCGGTTTTTTTGGCTGGCAACGCCAGGCCGAGGGCCGCACGGTGCAGGCTTGTGTGGAAAAGGCCATTTCAAAGGTGGCTGACCACGCGCTCAATGTGGTCTGCGCGGGACGAACCGATAGCGGCGTTCATGCAACCGGGCAGGTCATTCACTTCAACACCGGGACAAACCGGCCGACCAACAACTGGCTACGGGGAACCAATGCCAACTTGCCTGACGATATCAGCGTGCGCTGGCTGAGCAGCATGGATGAGGCCTTTCATGCGCGTTTCAGCGCGACGCAGAGGCATTATCGCTACATCATTTACAATCATCCCTGCCGGCCGGCACTGTTAAGAAACCATGTCTGCTGGCACCATGCAGAACTGGATGCAGGCATCATGGCCGATGCAGGGCGTTACCTGGTGGGTGAACACGATTTTACCTCGTTTCGCGCTGTCGCCTGCCAGGCACACAGTCCGGTACGCACCATACACTCGCTTGAAGTCAGGCGCAGTGGCCGCTTTATCACCATTGATGTGATTGCCAATGCCTTCCTTCATCACATGGTGCGCTGCATCGCCGGTGTGCTGATAAAAACCGGTTGTGGTGAACAAACGCCCGATTGGACCAGTGATGTGTTGCAGGCAAAAGACCGGCGTGTGAGCGGGATCAATGCCTCACCCGCGGGTTTATACCTGGTAAAAGTCCGCTACCCCGATCATTTTGCGGTACCATCTGGCACCCGATTGCCGGTCTTTGGCTGATTCCCGCAAGAATGCCGGACTGACTGTGGCGTTTTCCTTACATTTTATGCAGTAAACGGGATTGATCCTCTGCTGATGCGTACCCGCGTTAAAATTTGCGGTATAACCCGCTTACAAGATGCCGCTGCCGTGGTGCAGTCCGGCGCCGACGCGCTGGGCCTGGTGTTTTACCCGAAAAGCCCGCGATGTGTTGCCACTGCTGTTGCCCGTGAGATAGCCGAATCGGTGTCACCGTTTGTAACGGTTGTTGGCCTGTTTGTTAATGCCACCCCGGATGCCGTTCATGAGGTCATCAAAAACGTCCCGCTGGGTCTGCTGCAGTTTCATGGGGATGAAGACAATGCCACATGCAAATCTTTTGGGCTGCCATTTATTAAATCAATCGCGATGCGTGGCGGAATCGATGTATTGTCGCTAATGGAGATGTACCCCGATGCAGCCGGATTTTTGCTGGATGCATGGCAGCCACAGTCACACGGCGGCGGCGGCAAGACCTTTGACTGGCGATTCATCCCTGACTCTGTGCCAAAAGCGCTGATTCTGGCTGGTGGATTGACCCCCGAAAACGTGACCCTGGCGATCAATACATCCCGGCCCTACGCGGTGGATGTCAGCAGTGGCGTAGAATCGGGGAAAGGTATCAAGTCAGCTGCTAAAATAGCGGCTTTCATGCAAGGAGTAGAGAACAGTGACACAGGCGGTTGATAGCAAGGCGAAGCAGGCACCGCTTCCGGATGAGCGCGGGCATTTCGGTCCCTTTGGCGGTCGTTTTGTTGCAGAGACGCTGATGCTGCCACTCGATGAACTGAATGCAGCCTATCAGAAGTACCTGCAGGATCCAGAGTTCCAGGCGGAACTGGACCGCGACCTGGCCAGCTTCGTCGGGCGTCCTTCGCCCTTGTATTTTGCGGAACGCTGGAGCCGGGAGGCGGGTGGTGCGCGCATCTATCTCAAACGTGAAGACCTGAATCACACCGGCGCACACAAGATCAACAACACCGTTGGACAGGCGCTGCTGGCAAAGCGAATGGGCAAGACACGTATTATTGCCGAGACCGGCGCCGGACAACATGGCGTCGCATCGGCAACCATTGCGGCACGCCTCGGTATGGAGTGTGTGGTGTACATGGGTGCAGAAGATATCAAGCGCCAGGCGATTAACGTCTACCGCATGCGCATGCTGGGTGCCGAAGTCGTCTCTGTTGAGTCGGGCTCGAAAACGCTCAAGGATGCGCTCAATGAAGCCCTGCGCGACTGGGTGACCAATGTCGATAACACCTTTTACATTATTGGCACCGTGGCCGGCCCGCATCCTTACCCGGTAATGGTCAGGGATTTCCAAACCATCATCGGGCGTGAAGCGCGGCAACAAATCCTTGAACTGGAAGGCAGGCTACCGGATGCACTGGTCGCCTGTGTCGGCGGCGGTTCCAACGCCATTGGTCTGTTCCATCCGTTTATTGATGATGAAGCAGTTGAGCTCTACGGGGTCGAGGGCGGCGGAGACGGTGTTGAAACAGGGCGCCATGCGGCGCCGCTGTGTGCCGGCAGTTCCGGCGTGCTGCACGGTAACCGCACCTACTTGATGGAAGACAGTGATGGCCAGATTACCGAAACCCATTCTGTATCCGCGGGCCTCGATTACCCGGGTGTCGGTCCCGAGCATGCCTGGCTGAAGGATAGCGGGCGCGCCACCTATGTGGCCGTCACTGACTCTGAAGCCATCGAAGCATTTCATCACCTGACACACACCGAGGGTATTATACCGGCACTGGAGTCCAGTCATGCGCTGGCCTATGTGGCCAATCTGGCACCGCAGATGGGCAAGGACAAAATTATTATCATCAACCTGTCCGGGCGTGGCGATAAGGACATGCACACCATTGCACAACTGGAAGGAATCCAGCAATGAGCCGCATCCAGCAACGCTTTGCAGACTTGCAGTCAGCGCAAAAAAAGGCGCTGATTCCATTCATCACCGCGGGTGATCCGCAACCCGATGTGACGGTACCAACCCTGCATGCCATGGTGTCAGCCGGCGCCGATCTGCTCGAGGTGGGCGTGCCGTTTTCCGACCCGATGGCGGATGGGCCGGTGATACAGGCGGCCTGCGAACGCGCACTCAAGCACCATGTGACGCTGCACAAGGTGCTCGATATGGTCAGTGATTTTCGCCGCAACGACGATAAAACACCCGTGATCCTGATGGGCTATCTGAATCCCATCGAGGTGTGGGGTTACGCGGCCTTTGCCCGTGCAGCTGCGGACGCCGGTGTCGATGGCGTCCTGACGGTGGATATGCCACCGGAGGAAGCTGCCGAGTTTACGGCCGCCATGAAGGAAAACGCGATTGACACCATCTTCCTGCTGGCACCCACCAGCGATGACGCACGCATGCAAAAGGTCAGTGAAGCCGCCAGCGGCTTTATCTACTACGTCTCCTTCAAAGGCGTCACCGGCGCTAATCAACTGGATGTTTCTTCCGTTGCCACGAAGCTCAAGCAATTACGCCGCCATACGACATTACCGGTAGGCGTGGGATTCGGCATCCGCGATGCGGAAACAGCCGGGCAGGTTGCCGAAATCGCCGATGCCGTTGTCGTTGGCAGTGTGCTGGTCAACCAGATTGCCGGGCTCGCCGGGACTCCCGGGGCCATCCCGGCAGCACTGGCAACAACGGTTGCAGACCTGCGTGCCGGCATTGATAAAGCGGTATAGCGCGCAGACAGACGAATTTTCGTATCCGCAGATGAACAGGTACAATCAAACGCATGAGCTGGTTTAGCAAACTGGTACCCTCCCAGATCCGCACCGTCGGAGGTAACAAGCGCACAGTTCCCGAAGGCCTGTGGATAAAATGCGATGGTTGCAGTGCCGTGCTGTACCGCTCGGAACTGGAAAGAAACTTTGATGTGTGCCCGAAGTGCAGTCACCACATGCGAATTGGTGCACGTCTGCGTCTGGAAATGTTTCTCGACAAGGACTCGGCACAGGAACTGGATGCCAACCTCGAACCGGTTGATGTGCTCAAGTTTAAAGACAGCAGGAAATACCGTGATCGCCTCAGCAGCGCACAAAAGGCCACCGGTGAAAAAGACGCGTTGCTGTCCATGCAGGGTACGTTGCAGGGACTGCCGGTGGTTGCCGTAGCGTTTGAATTCAAATTCATGGGTGGCTCTATGGGGGCTGTCGTGGGTGAGCGTTTTGTACGTGCCGCTCAATTATGCCTCGATCGTGGCTTGCCACTGATCTGTTTTTCCGCCAGCGGCGGGGCGCGCATGCAGGAAGCGCTGTTTTCACTGATGCAAATGGCCAAGACCAGTGCGGCACTGGCAAGGCTTGCGGAGGCCGGTATCCCGTATATATCGGTACTGACAGATCCCACCATGGGTGGCGTATCTGCCAGCTTTGCCATGCTGGGTGATATCAATATTGCCGAACCCCGGGCACTGATCGGCTTCGCCGGGCCACGCGTCATTGAACAGACGGTCAGGGAGACCCTGCCGGAAGGATTCCAGCGCAGTGAGTTTCTGCTCGAACACGGGGCGATCGACCTGATCGTTGACCGGCGAGAGATGAGCGTGAAGATTGCCAACCTGCTGGCGATACTGATGAAGCAGCAACTGACCGGGACCTGATTCAATCTGCTCAAACAGGTCACCCTGTTGCGACCTCAACCTGAATTGCCCTCTCGCTCGCCGTATCATTAACCGCTACACATGCCACGCTTTAGCACACTGACTGACTGGCTTGCCTGGCAGGAGACCCTGCACCCGCGGAAAATAGATCTCGGCCTCGAGCGCGTTGCACGTGTTGCAGGGCGCATGCAATTGCTGACACCGGCTCATGGCGTGATCAGCGTCGCGGGTACCAATGGCAAGGGCTCCAGTGTCGCCATGCTCGAGTCCATCCTGTCCTCGGCCGGCTACCGCGTCGCCTGCTATACCTCGCCCCACCTGCTGCATTACAACGAACGCATACGGATAGCGGGTAAAACGGTCGACGATGCAGCCCTGTGCGCAGCGTTTGAATCCGTAGACCAGGCCCGTGGCGACACCAGCCTGTCGTATTTTGAATTCGGTACGCTAGCGGCATTCAGCCTCTTCAGTCAAGCGCATCTGGATATTGCCATACTGGAAGTCGGCATGGGAGGCAGACTGGATGCCGTCAATATCCTGGATGCCGATGCGGCGCTGGTGACATCGATTGATATCGATCACAGCGCCTGGCTTGGCAAGGACCGTGAGGCTATCGGCAGGGAAAAGGCCGGGATATTCCGGGCGGGCCGGCCGGCTGTCTGCTCCGACCCCGAACCGCCGGCCAGCCTGCACCGGCAGGCACAGGCAGTATCAGCCCGCTGGTATGCACCGGGTTGCGGCTTTGACTGGACAACAGCTGAACCTGGCTGGAACTGGCAGTCACCTGGCAAGGTTTACCGGGACCTGCCGCTGCCGGCCCTTCCCGGCAAGCATCAATTGCAGAACGCAGCCGGCGTACTCATGGTACTGGAGGTCCTGGCAACGCGCTTCCCGCTACCGCGCCCGGCCATAGAACGGGGGCTGTTAACGGTGACACTCGCGGGCCGTTGTCAGCTGATACCGGGGGCTGTCGAGACCCTTCTGGATGTAGCACACAACCCCGGCAGCGCTGAAAAACTGGTACAACTGCTTCGCCAGCGGGACGTGCGGGGACGCACCCGCATGGTGCTGGGGATGCTTGCCGACAAGGACGTTGCCGCGTTTACCGCCATACTGCATCCCGAGGTCGATGACTGGTACCTTGCAACACTCCCGGGAGATCGCGGCCTGACAGCGGAACAGTTGCAACAGTTTATCAGTGGAGAAGTTAGCCGCGCACCGGTACGGCGCTTTCAGGATGTAGCGACGGCCTGTACACGGGCCCACGCGGATGCAAAAGATGGCGATCGGGTGGTTGTTTGTGGTTCCTTTGTAACCGTAGCGGAAGCACTGGTGTGGTGTAACGGATGACGTGTACGTATCCGTTACACCACACTAAAATGTCATGTATAGTCACGCGTGACAACAGCAATGGCATGTGGACGTCGCTTGATATCAGGGAGTCATCATGGACCTAAAACTGAAGCAAAGACTGACCGGGGCCATCGTGCTGGTGGCACTGGCTGTTATCTTTGTACCGATAATCCTGGAAGGACCGGATGATGACTGGACACCGCGGAGCCACAGCATCCCCGAACAGCCGCAAATGGATTACCGCTCCGACATGGAACTTGATTTACCTGCGCCGATGGCAGCCGTGCAGGAACGGCCCAGGAGTGCCGTCACCGAGGCACTGAGTTTACAGGAGCAGCAGCCCGCACCAGCGGCGAACCAGCCACCACCTGGCGAAACGCAAACGCCCCCTGCAGCCGGAAAATCGCCCGAGCCGGTTGCGGCTGCAGCAAAACCCGCCCGGGTGGCAGCGGCTCCACCCAGGGCGGCGACAGTCCCCGAACCCGACCTCAAGGGCTGGTTTGTTCAAGTCGGTAGTTTTGGTCAGGAAATCAATGCCAGCGGCCTGAGTGAGCGGCTCAAGTCAGCGGGTTACCAGTCCCGTCTGCAAAAAGTCGCCATCGGGAAAGGCTATGCCTACCGGGTGCTGGTCGGGCCCGCCAGTACAAGAAGCACAGCAGAAGAGACTGCGGCCCGCCTCAAGTCCGGTCTGCAACTGGCCGGGATGGTCATCGAATACCCCTGACGCGCCATGATACTGATGATCGTAGCCGCTAATGGCGCAGTTCTGCTAAAATGTTCACTTTGGAACATCCCGTTAAATTCCCAATGACCGGGAAACACCGGTCCGAGACCCAGAGGTAATTATGGCATTTGCCTGGATTGATGTGGTGATACTCGCACTGATTGCGTTGTCTGCAATCCTGAGTTTGTTCCGCGGCTTCGTAAGGGAAGCTGTCGCCCTCGCAACCTGGCTGGTCGCCTTGTGGGTGGCAATGGCTTTTTACGAGGATCTGGCCAACATTCTGTCGCAATGGATTTCGGCTCCCTCCGCACAAAAGATCACGGCATTCGCCGTTCTGTTTATCTGTGTTCTGCTGCTGGGTGCCATTGTCAATTTTCTTGCCGGCAAACTCGTTGACAAGACAGGGCTGACAGGAACGGATAGGTTGCTCGGTATCGTCTTTGGCGTTGCCAGAGGTGGCGTTATCGTTGCCATACTCGTGTTGCTTGCAGGACTGACGCCGCTCCCCCAGGACCCCTGGTGGCAGGACTCGCAATTTATTGGTTATTTCCAGGAACTGGCCATCTGGTTACGCAACTACCTGCCGAATGAAATCGCTGACAATATCAGCTATGCATAGCGAAATTCTGCGCAGCATCTATTGAGGATCGCCTATGTGCGGCATCATCGGCATGGTTGCCCACAGTCCAGTCAATCAGGCTATTTATGACGGACTGACAGTACTGCAGCATCGAGGACAGGATGCTGCAGGTATCATTACCTGCGAAGGTGAACGACTGCACCTGCGCAAGAACAATGGCCTGGTGCGGGATGTCTTCCACACACGACACATGTTGCGCCTGCTCGGGAATATGGGAATCGGCCACGTGCGTTACCCGACCGCAGGTTGTGAAAGCTCAGCCGAAGCCCAGCCGTTCTACGTCAATTCGCCCTACGGCATCAGCCTGGCACACAATGGCAATCTCACCAATAGCAACAAGCTGAAACAGGAACTTTTCCAGGAAGACCTGCGCCAGATCAATACCGACTCGGACTCTGAAGTGCTGCTGAATGTGCTTGCACACGAACTGCAGCAACATGCCAAGCTGAAGATGGAAGTCGGCGATGTATTCAGGGCAGTCAGCGATGTCCACCGGCGCTGTCGTGGTGCGTATGCAGCGGTTGCCATGATCACCGGTCATGGTGTCGTCGCGTTCCGCGACCCGTTCGGAATTCGTCCGCTCGTCTATGGCAAACGCGAATCACCGGATGGCACCGACTACATGATGGCTTCAGAAAGTGTTGCCCTGGATGTACTTGGCTACGAATTAATCCGCGATGTCGCTCCCGGGGAGGCGGTGTTTGTTTCCCTGGATGGCACGATTCACACCCGGCAGTGTGCCGTCAGTCCGTCGACAAAGCCCTGTATTTTCGAATATGTCTACCTGGCAAGACCGGACTCGATCATAGACAATGTGTCGGTGTACAAGGCACGCTTGAGAATGGGCGACAAACTTGCCGACAAGTTACGTCGCACCCGTCCGGACCATGACATCGACGTGGTCATCCCGATACCCGATACCAGCCGTACCTCCGCCTCGCAAATGGCAAGTAACCTTGGAATCAAGTATCGAGAGGGATTCATCAAGAACCGCTATATCGGGCGGACATTCATTATGCCGGGACAGCAACAGCGTAAAAAGTCCGTTCGCCAGAAACTGAACGCCATCGATCTTGAATTCCTCGGCAAGAATGTATTACTGGTGGATGATTCAATCGTACGCGGAACAACCTCTTCCCAGATTATTGACATGGCACGCGAGGCTGGCGCGAACAAGGTCTATTTTGCATCGGCCGCACCTCCAGTGCGTTATCCGAACGTCTATGGCATAGATATGCCCACCAGCAGCGAGCTAATCGCCCACGGGCGCACTGAAGACCAGATTTGCAAGGAAATTGGTGCTGACTGGTTGTTGTTTCAGGACATGGAAGACCTGGTTGATGCTGTTAAAAAAGGCAGTCCGGATATCAGCGGCTTCGATGACTCTGTATTTACCGGGAACTATGTCACTGGCGATATCGACACTATTTACCTTGATGATCTGCAATCAATTCGCAGTGATGCCGCCAAGAAGAAACGTCGCGACAGTGATGATGATGTTATTGACCTGCACAACAGCGCCTGAATACAGTTGCTCATATATTGACAGCGTACAGACGCGCAACCAGTCTCGTTACAGTTTGCGCCGATTTGACTTCAGCTTGCGGGCGCCTGACAAATACAGCTAAAGCGACGGCACCTGCTTTCGTTTGGCTGAAAGCGGGTTTTTTTATGCCTGCAACAATGCTCGTCACTGGAGAGCAGCATGTCAGATTATGATGAATTCGAGATGGCCACACGGGCGGTGCGCGCCGGCCAGCAACGCACGGCAGAGGGCGAACATTCCGAGGCAATCTTTCCGACCTCGAGCTATGTGTTTGCCAGTGCCGCACAGGCGGCCGCGCGTTTTTCCGGTGACCAGCCCGGTAATATCTATTCACGCTTTACCAACCCGACTGTAAGGACATTCGAAGAACGACTCGCCTCCATGGAAGGCGGCGAACGTTGTGTTGCCACCTCATCAGGCATGGCCGCCATACTCGCCACCTGTGCCGGGCTGCTGCAGGCAGGGGATCACATCGTTTCATCACGCAGCATCTTCGGCACCACCACGGTGCTGTTTTCTACCTATCTGGCGCGTTTTGGAATCGAAACGACCTTTGTGCCACTGGCGGATAGCGGCAGCTGGGAAGCGGCTATTCGTCCGAAGACGCGCATGTTGTTCCTGGAAACGCCTTCCAACCCGCTAACGGAAATCGCCGATATAAAACGCCTGTCCGCGCTGGCACGGTCGAACAACTGTGTTCTGGTCGTCGACAACTGCTTTTGCACGCCGGTCCTGCAACAACCGCTGGCACTCGGCGCTGATATCGTCATTCACTCGGCAACCAAGTACCTGGATGGCCAGGGACGCTGTATCGGTGGCGCGGTCGTCGGTGACAGCGAGCTCGTCGGCAAGGAAGTCTACGGCTTCCTGCGTGCGGCCGGACCCACCATGAGCCCGTTCAATGCCTGGGTGTTTCTCAAGGGGCTGGAGACACTGCCTCTCAGGATGCAGGCACATTGCAGTAGCGCGCTTACTCTGGCGCAGTGGCTGGAACAACAGCCGGCCGTCGTGCGTGTTTATCAGCCGGGACTGGCATCACACCCGCAGCATGAGCTGGCAAGCCGCCAGCAAACGGGCTTCGGTGGCATCGTGTCCTTTGAGTTGCAGGGTGGCCAGCAGCAGGCCTGGACATTCATCGATGCCCTGCGGATTTTCTCAATTACGGCGAATCTGGGCGACGCCAAGAGCACCGTCACGCACCCGGCGACCACCACACATGGACGCCTGACGCCTGAACAGCGCGCGGATGCAGGCATCTCGGACTGCCTGATCCGCCTGGCTGTCGGCCTGGAGGCCGTCAGCGATCTGCAAGCCGACCTCGCTGCGGGGCTTGCCGCTCTGGAAAGCTGACATATGCCTGTAGCCGGTATGTGAACAACTCCATGACGCAGGCAACCCGGACAGCCGCACGCCGGCTTGTCTACGAACTCTACCAGGCCGGCCTCGCGGCCGTACACGGCCAGCGCTGCGTGACAGATTACCTGTCGCGTAACCCGCCGCGACAGCCCGTTTCCCTGGTCGCAGTGGGCAAGGCCGCCAGCGCAATGACACGCGGCGCCCTGGAGGTTTTGGGCAAACAGGTCGTCGGTGGCCTGGTCATAACCAAAGGCGGCCACGGTGACGCGCAACTGCAGCAAAATCCACGTCTCCGCTGCCTCGAATCCGGGCACCCGCTACCGAATGATGACAGTCTGCTGGCCGGGGACGCACTCTGTCAGTTCATCGAAACCACGGCTGAGACTAGCGAACTGCTGTTGCTGATATCGGGCGGCTGCTCGAGCCTGGTCGAGGTGTTGCCCGATGATCTGCAGCTGCAGCAGCTGGTGCGTGCCAATCAGTGGCTGATAGGCAGTGGCTTACCCATTGATGAGATCAACCACGTGCGGCAAACACTGTCACTGATCAAGGGCGGGGGATTGCTCGACCATGTAAAGGGACGGCCGGCAACCGTGTTGCTGATTTCCGATGTGCCCGGGGATGATCCGGGTACAATCGGTTCCGGATTGCTGGTGCCGGGTGAACGCTTACCGCTAACGGCCAGCTTGCCCGAATGGCTGCGACGACCAGCATCGCGCCCGGTCCCTGAAAGGTTCTTGCCCGACACGGTCCATCACCACATTATTGCAACGAACAAAATGGCACTGCAGGCGGCTGCAGACAGGGGCAGGACACGAGGTTACGCTGTGACAGTCATGCAGGAGCCACTGGCCGGCGATGCACGGCTTGCCGGGCAGACCATCGCGTTACAACTGGAGAGCTTGCCGGATGGACTCTACCTCTGGGGCGGCGAAACAACGGTGAGCTTGCCGGCGGTGACCGGATCAGGGGGCAGGAACCAGCACCTGGCATTGTCTGCCGCGCTGGTCCTGGCCGTACATGCAGACATCGTGATTCTGGCTGCCGGCACGGATGGTACAGATGGCCCGACTGACTATACTGGCGCCATTGTTGACAGCAGCACCCTCGAACGCGGGCAAGCGAAGGGCTTTGATGCAGACTGCAGCTTGCTGCAGGCGGATTCAGGCAGCTATCTGGCGGCCTGCGACGATCTGTTTCAGA
Organism: uncultured Ectothiorhodospiraceae bacterium; assembly: GCA_947258515.1. Lineage (GTDB taxonomy): Bacteria > Pseudomonadota > Gammaproteobacteria > UBA9214 > UBA9214 > UBA9214. The sequence continues at coordinate 22,996 of CAMYIO010000009.1, read as the reverse complement.
CAGGTCCGACCGGCACTAATGTCATGGATTTGGTGATTGCATACAAAGGCAACTGCGGGCCTGTCGATGAGCCCGGTTGAAAGGATTATTCATGAATAAAACAGCTAGAAAATACTATCGAAACGGTTTGTTGCTCAGTCTGACGATGCCCCTGCTGGTGACAGCCTGCGGCCGGTCAGAAGCGCCGCCGGCCGCGCAGCCTGACACGCTTGCAAACGTCAGCATTCTTACCTACATGGAGCGTGAGGCCGGCACCGAGACGTATCCGGTGAGGATACTGGTGAGCCCTGATTATGTCCGATACGACGATGGCTATGATGAGAGTGACTATGCGTTGCTTGACCGTCGTTCGCGCACGCTATACAGCGTCGCGCATGAGAATGCCAGCGTACTCGTCATTGAAAATCATCCATCAAGCGAGACAATGCCCGCGGATTTATCATTGACTGAAGAACGCATTGTGGACAATGACGCACCAGCCATTGCAGGTAAACAACCGCTGCATGTGAAATACCTTGCGAATGGAACCCCGTGCTACCAGGCCGTCTCGGTTAGCGGACTCATGGACGAGGCCGTTGACGGCATGGCCGAGTACGCAACGGCGCTGGGTGAGAGGCAGTTGCATGACATACAATCCGTGCCGGACACGATGAGTACACCCTGCTTCCTGTCACGCTATGCCTATGCATCCGCACGACATTACACCCACGGACTGCCGGTGCAGATATGGGATGACACCGGCTATGACAGCTCATTGACTGATTTCCGTAGTGGTGAAACGGTTTCAGCTGCGCTGTTCAAGGTGCCGGACGACTATGAAAGCATCCTGCCGGGGCAGTAATGAACTAATCAGCCCGCTGCATGTGAAGATCCTGCAACTCACATCCCGCGGGTGAGCACACCAGCACACTGCCTTGCTCATACCAGTCGCCAAGGACTATCCGTTGCGCCTGATGACCGGCGACCTTCAGGTCATGAAGGGCAGGGCGATGCGTATGGCCATGAATCAGGCGCCGGACATGATGTTCTGTCATCACACGATCAACAGCATCAGCATTGACATCCATAATGGATTCCGACTTACCGCTGGTCTGTTCACGGCTGCTGGCGCGCATTTCCTGTGCCATGTGCCGCCGCTCGTCCAGCGGCTTCGACAACAGCGCTGCCTGCCAGCCGGGATCACGAACCCTGTCACGGAAACTCATGTACCCGGTGTCGTCAGTACACAGCACATCGCCATGCATTAACAGGGTAGGCGTACCATACAACTCGATACGGGTGGGGTCATTCAGCAGGGCGCAACCACAGCGCTCGGCAAATGCTGCACCGAGCAGAAAATCGCGGTTGCCGTGCATGACAAAGACCGGGGTACCTGCCTCTGTACACGCCTTCAGGCCCTGACACACGGCATCGTTCATCGCGCCGCGATCATCATCGCCAATCCAGGCCTCAAACAGGTCGCCGAGTATATACAGCGCCTCCGACCCGGGCGCACGGGTGCCGAGAAAATCAAGAAACAGATCCGTGACCGCCGGACGCTCAGGATCCAGGTGCAAGTCCGAGATAAACAGGGTGTTCGGCATGGGAGCTGGATTAGCGCTGTGTTACTCCTCGACGGTCACTTTCTCGATAATGACATCCTCGAGAGGAACATTCTGGTGTCCGGAGCTGTTCCCTGTTTTAACCTTTTCAATGGATTCCACCACATCCATGCCACCGGTGACCTTGCCGAATACCGTATAACCCCAGCCTTGTGCGGTAGGTGATTGATGATCCAGGAAGCCATTGTCAGCGACATTGATAAAGAATTGCGATGTAGCTGAATTCGGGTCATTGGTGCGCGCCATCGCTACCGTGCCTTTGGTATTTTTCAGGCCATTGTCTGCTTCGATCTTGACGGGTGAGTTAGTGGCCTTTTGATTCATGTCGGCATCAAAACCACCCCCCTGGATCATGAACCCGGGGATGACGCGGTGAAATACCGTGCCATCATAATGCCCGGCCCGGGCATAAGTGACGAAATTTTCGACCGTAGCAGGTGCTTTCTCACCATCCAGTTCCAGTGTGATAACACCCTTGTTCGTTTCCATGGTGACCTTGACCATGCCTGCTCCTTTTGCGTTGGATTGATTATCTTGCGAATAGCCGGTTAGTGGCAGCAAACCGACGACGGTGGCCAGTATCAGGCCAAGTAACTGTTTCATTGATAACTCCCGGAATATTACTGGTGCGCCAATGATATAAGCTCTGGCGTTGTTTACAAGCCCCGGGAGAGACAGGCAGATTTTGTAGCATGGACGCCTTTCCGTTACCATCCACCCGCAAAATTGCACTTACAGACATGGAATTGCCAGGCTCGATGTTAAAAATCTATAACTCTCTGACCAATCAGAAAGATACCTTTACCCCTATTGAAGCGGGCAAGGTGCGCATGTACGTCTGCGGCATGACCGTCTATGACTACTGCCATCTCGGCCATGCGCGCGTCATGGTCGTGTTTGACGTCGTCGTTCGTTACCTGCGCTCACGTGGCTACGAGGTCACCTATGTGCGCAACATTACCGATGTGGATGACAAGATAATCCGGCGCGCAAATGAAAATGGCGAGGATATCCACACACTCACGGAACGGTTCATCTCTATAATGAACGAGGACGCCGCTGCGCTGGGGGTCCAGCCACCCGATATGGAGCCCAGGGCGACGTCCTCGATGGAGGACATCGTTGCCATGATCAAGGCGCTTGTCGAAAACGGCCATGCCTACCAGGGTGGCAATGGTGATGTCTACTATGATGTCAGTCGCTTCAGGAATTACGGTTTGCTTTCGGGGAAGAACCTGCAAGACCTGCAGGCCGGTTCACGGGTCGCCGTCGACGAAGCCAAGGATGACCCGCTGGACTTCGTGCTCTGGAAGGTCGCGAAACCGGATGAACCCAGCTGGCCTTCACCCTGGGGCGATGGCCGACCCGGCTGGCACATTGAGTGCTCGGCCATGTCCACCCGCTGCCTGGGCCCACACTTCGACATACACGGCGGCGGTATGGACCTGAAGTTTCCCCACCATGAAAACGAGATTGCCCAGGCGGAAGCAGCGACCGGGGAACATTTTGTTAACTACTGGATGCACAACGGCTTTGTCAGGGTCGACGACGAGAAGATGTCGAAGTCACTGGGTAACTTTTTTACCGTGCGTGAAATACTGAAATCCTACCGTGCCGAGGAAATCCGCTATTTTATCCTTGCCAGTCATTACCGCAGCCCACTGAATTATTCACAGGAAAACCTGGAAAACGGCAAGGCCGCGCTGACCCGCCTGTACTCCACCTTGCGTGGCCTTTCGCCGCTCGCTGCAACAGATGAACTCTGTGATGGTTACAACGATGCCTTTTACAAGGCAATGGATGATGACTTCAACACGCCAGAGGCGATTGCCGTCCTGTTCGAACTGGCTCGCGAAATCAACAAGCACAAGCAGGAGCAGCCGCAAACAGCTAATCTGCTGGCAGGCTGTTTATCCAGGCTCGGTGACATCCTGGGCCTGTTGCAAGTGGATCCGGAGGTCTATTTACGGGACACGGCACCCGGGCAGACTGAAATACCCGGTGCGTTATCCAGCGAGGCGGTGGAAGACCTGATTGCACGCCGGCTGCAAGCGCGCACGCAAAAAGACTGGGGCGAGGCGGACCGCATACGTGATGAACTCGAAGCCGCCGGCATTATTCTCGAAGACGGTGCGTCCGGCACCCGCTGGCGCCGCAGCTAGGCGCCCGTCAGGAATGTAAGCCTTCCGCGGCGTACAGCGTATTTTGCAGCAGCGTGGCAACCGTCATGGGACCCACGCCACCCGGTACCGGTGTGATCCAGGCGGCGCGCTCAAAAGCGGCATCGAATTCAATATCACCCACCAGTTTTCCGTTTTCAAGGCGATTCATACCGACATCAATCACGGTGGCTCCGGGTTTCACCCAGGCACCCTTTACAATACCCGGCTTGCCCACGGCAACGACCAGTATGTCCGCCCGCGCCACATGCTCATCGAGGTGACGCGTGAAACGGTGGCAGGTCGTTACTGTAGAGCCGGCCAGTAGCAGTTCCAGATTCATGGGGCGCCCGACGATATTGGAGGCACCCACAACCACGGCCTCACGGCCATAAAAGGTTTCTTCCGTATGTTCAAGCAGGGTAATGACGCCGCGCGGGGTGCAGGAACGCAACGCCGGGCGTCGCAGGGCCAGTCGCCCGATATTATAGGGATGAAATCCGTCAACATCCTTGTCGGGCCGAATACGCTCTGTCACCTCCTCGGCATTGATGTGCTCCGGAAGAGGCAATTGAACCAGGATACCGTCGATGTTTTTATCCCGATTGAGTTCATCAATCAGCGTCAGCAATTCCGCTTCCGTTGTGTCGTCGGGCAGGGCGTGTGAATGGGAGATAACGCCGGCCTCGTCGCAGGCCAGGCACTTGTTACGGACATAAATTTCCGAGGCCGGATCCTGCCCGACGAGTACCACGGCCAGACCCGGGAGGCGCAGACCGTTATCCCTGCGCTCATCAATTCGCGCTCTAACGGTCTGGCGCACCTCGGCAGCGATTGCCTTGCCATCAATCAGTTTTGCAACCATGCGGTATTCCGGAGCATCAGCCAAAGAGGTGCGGATTCTCGCATGTGGCCAGTAATCAGCACAACACAGTGATGTGCTTGCCGGCCGGAAATCCCGTCTGGTATGAATCAGAACAGCGCGACAGCTCCACCGTCGAAGGGGGCACAGCGTCGAGAATCACCCGATTGACCCTTATTGGGGTAGCACGTATCATCTGCGGGCTTGTACGGGTGGCGGACCTTGCGCCCTGAAATGGCATACAGAAATCGGGGTATAGCGCAGCCTGGTAGCGCGCCTGCTTTGGGAGCAGGATGTCGGGAGTTCGAATCTCTCTACCCCGACCAATTTTGATTATTTTGTTACAGTTCCGGAGACGGTTAACTGCGCCCGTAGCTCAGCTGGATAGAGCATCGGCCTTCTAAGCCGAGGGTCGCAGGTTCGAGTCCTGCCGGGCGCGCCAGACATGACGTGAAAAGCTGTATCTGTTTTATAGTGTTGGTTTAATGGTGGGCGTAGCTCAGTTGGTAGAGCCCTGGATTGTGATTCCAGTCGTCGTGGGTTCGAGTCCCATCGTCCACCCCAATTTGGGCCGTTAGCTCAGCTGGTAGAGCAGGTGACTCTTAATCACTTGGTCGTAGGTTCGAATCCTACACGGCCCACCACATTTGCCCGTGCCAGGCACGGGTTTTTTGTGCCCTGGCATCAGATTTACAGTCGCGCTCGTTTGTCCGCCCGAGTCGCTCCCTGTGCCTGAAGTCGAGCAAAATAAGGGTGCGAAATCGCACGATAAATCGTTATAATTTCAGACTGATATCAGCGCAACCGGCAACATGGAACAAGAATACAGGCGAAAGTGGCGGAATTGGTAGACGCGCTGGCTTTAGGTGCCAGTGGGGGAACCCGTGAGAGTTCGAGTCTCTCCTTTCGCACCAACTGACCCGGAGTTTGCACAATTCCTGCTCTGGATATATGGCACTGACACGATAGCCGTGATCAGGAAGTACAGACTACTACAGTAATGAGGTGAAGGAATGGAAGTGTCCATAGAAAACACCGGCGGACTTTCACGTCGCATGACCGTTCAGGTGCCAGCCGAGCGCGTCGATCAGGAAATCGAATCCCGATTGAAGTCAATGAGCCAGACCGTACGTCTTGACGGCTTTCGTCCCGGCAAGGTGCCGACAAAAGTGATCGAGCAGAAATATGGAAAACAGGTGCGGCTCGAGGTCGTTGACCAGGTTATTAACTCAACCTTGCAGGATGCATTGAGCCAGGAAGGTCTGCGGCCTGCTGGAATGCCCGATGTCCAGCCCGCAGAGTCACATGCCGGTCAACCGCTGGAATATATCGCAACATTTGAAGTTTTCCCGGAATTAACAGGCAGCATCAATTACGGCTTCTCGGTTGCACGGCCGCTTGTAGAAATCGCTGACGGCGATGTACAGGAAATGCTGGAGAACTTGCGCAAGCAGCGCGCAACATGGAATGAAGTCACGCGTCCCGCAGCAAACGATGACCAGGTGACGATCGACTTTGAAGGCACGGTGGATGGCAATGCATTCGCAGGCAACAAGGCCGAAAAGATGCCAATCGTGCTGGGTACCAGCAGCATGATACCCGGCTTCGAAGAGCAGTTGATCGACGTCTCGGCCGGTGAGGAGAAAACCCTCGATATTACGTTTCCTGATGACTACCCCTCGGCCGAGGTGGCCGGCAAGGCATCGAGTTTCAGCGTCAAGGTCCATTCCGTTTCCGAGAGGGTATTACCTGAACTCGATGAGGATTTCGCCAGGGCCTTTGGTGTCACGGAAGGTGGTTTGCAGGCACTCACTGAAGAAATCACCAGCAACATGGAACGTGAACTGAAAGGATTAATAAAATCAAAAATGAAGAGCCAGGTTTTCGATGGATTACTGCTGAGCAACCCGGTTGAGGTACCCGCCAGTCTCGTCGAATCCGAGGTAAAGGAATTACAGCAGCAGGAAGGAAACCAGGGACTGGATGCAGCTGCGCTCGGGGAAAGAGCGGAGAAACGGGTCAAGCTAGGGGTCATTGTTTCCGAGATCGCCAAACAGAACCAGATACAACTCGATCCTGACCGTGTCCGGGAACTGGTCGAAACCATCGCGGCTTCCTATGAAAAACCCGAGGAAGTCGTTCAGTGGTACTATGGCAACCAGGAAATGCTTTCCGGCGTCCAGTCCGCTGTCATAGAAGAACAGGTGGTGGAGTGGGTCGTAGAGCACAGTGGAGTTGACGTAAAGGATGAGAAAACCACATTCCCTGCGCTGGTTGAAGAAGCCAAGCAATCTCAAGGATAAACCTGAAATGACCGATAGCAACCCTATGGATGGCGCGCAAAATACCCAGGCATTGAATCTGGTACCCATTGTCGTCGAGCAAACCGCCCGGGGCGAACGCTCCTATGACATATACTCGCGCCTGCTAAAAGAGCGCGTTGTCTTCATGGTTGGCCCGGTTGAAGATTACATGGCAAATGTCATCGTGGCACAAATGTTGTTCCTCGAATCGGAAAACCCGGACAAGGATATACACCTCTATATAAACTCGCCCGGCGGCTCGGTTACAGCCGGCCTGGCGATCTACGACACCATGCAGTTCATCAAGGCCGACGTCAGCACCATGTGTATCGGTCAGGCAGCCAGCATGGGGGCGCTGTTATTGACCGGCGGCGCCAAGGGTAAGCGCTACTGTCTTCCCCATTCACGTATCATGATCCATCAGCCGCTGGGCGGTTTTCAGGGCCAGGCAACGGATATTGATATCCATGCCAGGGAAATCCTGTTGATCAGGGAGAAACTCAACCTGATTTTGTCCAATCACACGGGCCAATCCCTTGAAAAGATCAAAAACGACACCGATCGCGATAATTTCATGGGTGCTGAAGAAGCAAAAAAATACGGACTGATTGATGAAATCATTAATCAGCGCAATGATGCCAGCGGCCCGGAAATTATCTGAACATCGCCGGGCGATCGAATGTCATAATCATTAGCTTCAGACAGTAAATTTCCGGGAAACCATTGTTATCGCAGAGATTTGTTGACCGGACAGCATTCTGAAGGAGTTGATTTATAATAACAAATAGTGATAAATATGGACTTCAGTGGGACACTGCTTGATAAACGTGAGGTTTTTGTATGAGCAACGAACGAAACGGCAAGGGCGAAGACGGTAAATTGCTCTACTGTTCCTTTTGCGGCAAAAGCCAGCACGAGGTAAGAAAACTGATAGCTGGCCCCTCCGTGTTCGTTTGTGACGAGTGCGTCGAGCTTTGTAACGACATCATTCGCGAGGAGATGCAGGAAAAAGAAACCACGGGTGGTGATAAACTGCCGAAACCACAGGAAATCAACGACACACTCAACGAATATGTTATCGGCCAGCACCGCGCAAAACGCGTCCTGTCTGTTGCCGTATATAACCACTACAAACGTCTGGAGGCCCAGGGCAAGAAAGACGATGTTGAGCTTTCAAAGAGCAACATCCTTCTTATCGGCCCAACCGGATCAGGCAAAACTTTACTTGCGGAAACGCTCGCACGGTTGCTGGACGTGCCTTTTACCATCGCCGATGCAACGACACTCACGGAAGCAGGCTATGTGGGCGAAGATGTCGAGAACATCATACAAAAACTGCTGCAAAAGTGTGATTACGATGTCGACAAGGCACAAACCGGCATTGTCTATATTGACGAGATTGACAAGATATCCAGAAAATCTGATAACCCGTCTATTACCCGCGATGTATCCGGCGAAGGTGTACAACAAGCACTGCTCAAGCTGATTGAGGGAACAATTGCATCCGTGCCCCCGCAGGGCGGGCGCAAACATCCGCAGCAGGAATTTCTTCAGGTCGACACCTCGAATATCCTGTTTGTTGTCGGCGGGGCCTTTTCCGGGCTGGACAAGATCATACGCAGCCGCTCCGAGACGGGCGGTATCGGCTTCTCTGCCGAGATCAAAAGCAAGGATGAAGACATTAACCTCGGCGAGATTCTCTATGATGTCGAACCACAAGACCTCATCAAGTACGGCCTGATTCCCGAGTTCGTCGGACGTCTTCCGGTGGTCGCAACGCTGGAAGAACTTGACGAAAGTGCGCTGGTGCAAATCCTGACCGAGCCCAAGAATGCCCTCACCAAGCAATATGAAAAACTGTTTGACATGGAAGGCTGTGAAATCGAGTTCAGGGATGATGCCCTGCGTGCGGTAGCACGCAAGGCGATGGAGAGAAAGACCGGTGCGCGCGGCTTACGCACCATTCTTGAACAGGTGTTACTCGATACCATGTACGACCTGCCATCGCTTGAAAACGTCAGAAAAGTGGTCATTGACGAGAATGTTATACTCGGCGATGCCAATCCCTACATGATTTTTGACGCACCGGATGCCATCGCTGCATCCGAGTAGTCTAAATACTTCATAATAACTAACAGGTTAGCGTGTTAGTTGTCTTTTCTGCCCTTGTGGCATGGTCTTTGCTGTATTTTGTAAGTGTACCCGTCAAATAATGGTTGAAGTGTCGCATCCGGCCCCCATATTAGTAACTCATGGTTGCGATTTCTTAAGGGCAAGGCCCCGGGCGGGCGACTGCCGTGGCAGGAGCCTGGCAGATTGCGACTGAATAACCCGGACTTCACAGATTTAATCAGGAATGGATGAGCACTGATATGACAGATCAAGCCACTAATGCTTTACCGGTCTTGCCACTACGGGATGTTGTTGTATACCCCCACATGGTGATCCCGCTTTTTGTCGGACGCGAGAAATCGATAAATGCGCTGGATACAGCCATGCAGGAAGACAAGAAAATCCTGCTGGTCGCACAGAAGAATGCGGAAATCGATGATCCGTCCGTGGAGGATATCCATGAGATCGGAACACTCTCCACGATCCTGCAGTTGTTAAAGCTTCCTGACGGTACAGTAAAGGTACTCGTTGAAGGCGCCGAGCGTGTTCATGTTACCGGTTACGAGGATACCGATGGCTTCTTTACTGCCCACGTTGAAGTGTTGTCACAGGAGAATGAAGAAGATGACAGGGAACTGGAGGTACTGACGCGCTCATTGCTCGCGATGTTTGACCAGTACGTCAAGCTGAACAAGAAAGTACCACCTGAAATCCTGACATCATTGTCCGGTATTGAAGAACCGGGGCGGCTGGCAGACACCATCGCTGCTCACATGTCGCTAAAGCTGGATGAGAAGCAGAAGATCCTCGAGATCGTCAGCAGTCATGCACGACTGGAACGCCTCATGGTACTTATCGAGGGCGAGATCGATATCATGCAGATCGAGAAACGCATCCGCGGGCGTGTCAAACAGCAGATGGAAAAAAGCCAGCGTGAGTACTATCTCAACGAACAGATGAAGGCCATCCAGAAGGAACTGGGTGACATGGACGATGTCCCGAATGAACTGGAAGAACTGGAACAGAAAATTGAAAAGGCGGGCATGAGCAAGGAGGCCAAGGAAAAGGCGACCTCCGAGATGAACAAGCTGAAAATGATGTCGCCGATGTCGGCTGAAGCAACGGTTGTCAGAAACTATATCGACTGGCTGGTCGGCGTACCATGGAAGAAACACTCCAAGATCCGTCATGACCTGGCAGCGGCAGAAGATGTTCTTGAAGAAGATCACTACGGACTGGAGAAGGTCAAGGAACGCATCCTCGAGTACCTTGCTGTCCAGCAACGCGTCAAGAAGCTGAAGGGACCGATACTGTGCCTGGTCGGCCCGCCCGGTGTCGGCAAGACCTCGCTGGGACGCTCGATTGCCCGTGCAACCGGACGCAAGTTCACCCGCATGTCACTCGGCGGCGTGCGCGATGAGGCCGAAATACGCGGTCACCGTCGCACCTATATCGGCTCACTGCCAGGCAAGATCGTACAGAACCTGTCGAAGGTGGCCGTGAGAAATCCACTGTTCCTGCTGGACGAACTGGACAAGATGTCCATGGATTTCCGTGGCGATCCGTCCTCGGCATTGCTGGAGGTCCTGGACCCGGAACAGAACTACACCTTCAACGACCATTATCTGGAGGTTGATTTCGACCTTTCGGATGTCATGTTTGTCGCCACGGCAAATACCCTGAACATCCCCGGACCCTTGCTGGATCGCATGGAGGTTATTCGCATACCCGGCTACACGGAAGACGAGAAAATCAACATCGCGATGCGCTATCTGTTACCGAAACAGATCGAAAGCAACGGCCTCAAGGCCACCGAGATTTCCATCAGTCAAAATGCCATTCGCGATGTGGTACGTTACTACACACGCGAGGCCGGCGTTCGTAACCTGGAACGTGAGATTTCCAAGATCTGTCGCAAGGTCGTCAAGGAACTCATTCTCCATGAGAAGGGCAAGAAGGTCTCGATTACCCCGAGGAATATTGAAAAGTATCTGGGTGTAAAACGTTTCCGCTATGGCCTTGCCGAGGAACATGACCAGGTAGGACAGGTCACCGGGCTTGCATGGACCGAGGTCGGCGGTGAACTGTTGACCATCGAAGCGGCCGTCGTCCCTGGCAAGGGCAAGATGATTCACACCGGACAACTGGGCGATGTGATGCAGGAATCAATCCATGCGGCGACTACCGTTGTCCGCAGCCGTTCCGCTGCACTGGGTATCGATCCTGATTTCTACCAGAAATACGATATCCATGTTCATGTACCGGAAGGTGCCACACCCAAGGATGGTCCCAGTGCCGGCGTCGGCATGTGCACAGCACTGGTCTCCGCACTCACCGATATCCCGGTCAGATCGGACGTGGCCATGACGGGAGAAATCACCTTGCGCGGCGAAGTACTGCCGATCGGTGGATTGAAGGAGAAGCTGCTTGCCGCACATCGGGGCGGAATATCTATCGTACTGATTCCAGAAGAAAATCGTAAGGATCTCTCGGAAATCCCGAAGAACGTCAAGGAGAAACTGGATATCAGGCCGGTGCGCTGGATTGACCAGGTACTCGAGCTGGCGCTTCAACATCGGCCAACGCCGCTGGAAGAAGCGGACACCAAGGAACCCGCCAAGCCTAAACCCAAGGCTAAAGACAAGCCGTTGAGAGCCCACTAAACCGGCAGCATCTCATTTAAACCCGCCGCCAGTCGTTTTGATAATTCGGCTGTCGGCGGGTTTTTTGCAGGGAATAACTGTGTTTTAATACGCCCTGCTTAACGACGGGGGGTACCCGGATAGTTACTCAGGGTGCAGGTACTTGCCGAGTGCCGGTTTTTTTCTAGATAAATAATCGAGGATGTCTAAATTATGAATAAATCTGAACTGATTGACGCTGTAGCCAGTGAGGCTGACCTTTCCAAGGCAGATGCAACACGTGCAACCGATGCCGTTCTGGACAGCATCATTGCAACACTGGGAAAGGGCGATCAGGTTAACCTGGTAGGCTTCGGTACTTTCAATGTGCGTGAGCGTGCCGCCAGAACCGGTCGTAATCCGCACGTAAACTAGCGCGCCTTCGGGTGCTTAGCTCAGCTGGGAGAGCGTCGCCCTTACAAGGCGAATGTCGGGGGTTCGATCCCCTCAGCACCCACCAAGGATATAGGAGTGGTAGTTCAGCTGGTTAGAATACCGGCCTGTCACGCCGGGGGTCGCGGGTTCGAGTCCCGTCCACTCCGCCATATTGGCTAACGGAAGGGCACCTTTAATCAGGTGCCCTTTCTTTGTTAACCAGCTACTGGCACCGCACAGCCTGACACATCACAATGGCTATTTCCCGAGAGACTGATCATGTTACTGGCAATACGAGAACGCATTATGGGTGTTGTGGGATGGGTCATCCTCGGCATCCTGTTTGTTACATTCGCATTCTTTGGACTCAATTCCTATCTGCAGAGCAGTGCAGCCAACTATGCAGCTGTCGTCAATGACCAGGAAATTTCACAGGCACGTCAGCAGCGCGCCTACCAGCAGCTGAGGACGCGCATGGCGGATGTGCTGGGCGAAAATTTTGATCCGGCGCAACTGGATGAAGACATGCTGAAGGCGAATGCCCTGCAGCAATTGATCAATGAGGAACTGCTCTTGCAGGCCGCTGACTCGGAAGGCTTTGCCGCCAGCAATCAACTGGTTGCCGCACAGATCAATGCAATCGATGCGTTCAAGCAAGACGGTGTTTTCTCAAAAGCACTCTATGAACGCGTGCTCGGTTACCAGGGAATACGCCCACCTGAATTTGAATACAACCTGAAACAGGAAATCATTACCAACCAGTACCGGGAAGCTATCAAACGGACTGCCGCCGCAACAGCAGAGGACCTGAACCAGGCCTACATGCTGGAAGGGCAACAACGCCAGTTCAATTACATTGTTCTGCCGTTGCAGTCTTTCAGTGAAGCGCTGGAAATCACGGATCAGGATATCGAAGACTATTATGCCGCTCACCGTGAGGCTTTTATGACGCCGGAACGGATCAGGCTTCAGTATCTGGAACTCGATATAGCAACCCTTGATCCGGGTATTGAGGTCGATGAGCAGGCGCTTCAGGTCCTCTATGATGAACAGTCAGCGAAGTATGTCACTCCGGAAGAACGACAGGCGCGGCACATTTTGGTTGCTTTACTGCCAGATGCCGACGAGACGGCAACAGCTGCGGCACTGGAAAAAGCACAGGGTATCGTTACACGACTGGATGCCGGTGAATCATTCGAAGACCTGGCAAAAGAACTGTCAGACGACCCGGGGTCCGCTGCCAGTGGCGGCGATCTTGGTTTTTTCGGACGCGGCGTGATGGATCCCGAATTTGAAAATGCAGTTTTTGGCTTGCAAAAAGGCGCGCGCAGCCAGCCGGTAAAATCAGCATTTGGCTTTCACGTCATAGAACTGGTAGCAATCAAGCCAGAGGTCACCATACCGCTGCAGGATGTACGTGATGAACTGGCCAGCCAGCTGCTTGCCGAAGAGCGCAGCGATATTTACTACGAGCGCTTCGAAACGCTTTCCAGCCTCGCCTTTGAACAGCCAGACACCCTCGAGGGTGCAGCCGATGCACTGGAACTGGAGCTGCAGGAGTCTGACTGGATCAGCAAAAGGGCAGGGACGGGAATCGCTGTACACAGTGCCATTATTGAAGCTGCTTTCAGTGAGGATGTATTACTCAATGGCAACAACAGTGCACCGGTAGAAATCGCGCCGGACCACGTCACCGTCATACGTGTAATGGAACACCAGGAAGCCGCACAGCAAACCCTCGAGCAGGTCAGGGATGATGTCGAACAACTGGCCCGTAACCGGAAGGCGCGTGAACTTGCCGAGACCAGGGGCAAGGAACTACTGGCCGGGCTTAATGCGGGCGGGACGACACTGGATAGCATCGCTACTGCCGAGAAGGTAGACATTAACAGCACCGGGCTGATCCTCCGTAACGCCACTGAACCTGCACGGGAAATAGTCAGCACCGCCTTTTCACTCAAGGCACCGGGCGAGGGTGAAACAGTCTACGACGGCCGTTCAACACGCAGCGGCGATTACGTGATCATTGCACTCGAGCAGATCAAGGAAGGCAATCTCTCGGAGCTTCCCGAGACTGCACGCCAGCAGGCATGGCGCGGCTTGAGCCGCCTCCAGGGCGAGGCGGAGATGGCGGCAGTGATGACCGCCATCAAGGACAGGGCCGTAATTCACATACCGCCACCCTCAGACCAGTAACATCCCCTTGCCGTGTCAATCGCCAGGCAACTGCTTCTCCTGAAGCTTCATTGGCAGATCCTGATCGCACTGGTGCTGGCCGTCATTGCCGGCCAGTTGTCAGGCGTGGAAAGCGCACTCTTCGGCATCCGCTTTTTCGACATCTATACCTTCCTCGGCACGATTTTCATGAATGCCCTGAAGATGCTGATCGTCCCGCTGGTGTTCTCCTCCATCATTACCGGCATCGCCGGCATCGGCGATAGCGGTGCCATGGGCCGGCTTGGCGGCAAAACCCTGCTGTACTACCTGGTCACCAGCCTGCTGGCCATCATCCTCGGACTGACAATGGTGAATGTCGTGTCACCCGGAATCGTCAACGGTCAACCCGCCAGCGAGGTGGTGGCACTATCAGAGGAATCCACCGCCGACATTGCCAGCCGTGTCGAGGGGCGCGGCGCAGGTGATGTGGTGGACATCTTTGTGCGTATGGTACCAACCAATGTGGTTGCCGCCGCGGCAGAGGGCAAGATGCTGGGGCTGATTTTCTTCAGCCTCTTATTCGGCTATTTCATGACACGCGTTGCCGGCCCTCCGGGACAGATGCTGAAAGATTTCTGGCAAGGGGTGTTCGAGGTCATGATGAAGATCACTGAATGGGTGATGAAGTTTGCACCCATCGGAGTATTCGCCCTGGTAGCCAAGGTGGTTGCCTCAACCGGATTTGCGGCCTTTGAACCGTTAATGGCGTTCTTCTTCACGGTACTCGGCGCGCTGGCCATCCACCTGTTGCTGGTACTGCCGTTGCTGCTGCGCTTCGTCGGCGGCGTCAGCCCGCTACGCCACTTCCAGGCGATGTCGCCGGCCCTGCTGATGGCCTTCTCGACTGCCTCCTCGTCGGCAACCCTGCCGGTGACCATGGAATGCGTGGAGAAACGGGCAGGGGTCTCGAATCAGACGACGAGCTTTGTATTGCCGCTGGGTGCGACCGTCAACATGGACGGCACCGCCCTGTATGAATGTGTTGCGGCGATGTTCATCGCCCAGGCGTACGGTCTTGAGCTCAGCTTCGCGACACAGTTTACGGTCGTACTGGTGGCCTTGCTGACCTCGATTGGTGTAGCGGGTATTCCGGCAGCCAGCCTGGTGGCCATTACCATCATCCTCACCACCATCGGTCTGCCGCTGGAGGCCGTAGGCCTCATCCTGGCAGTCGACCGGGTGCTGGACATGTGCCGCACCAGTGTCAATGTATTCAGTGACTCTGTCGGCGCCGTGCTGATCGGTCGACTTGAGGGTGAAACGGAAATCCTGACCAGGAAGCCGGATTAGCGTTGCGAGCGCTATGCGAGCGGCGCCATTCCGACCGTGTTATAGCCACCATCCACGTAGGTAATCTCGCCGGTGATACCGGCGGCCAGATCGGAACACAGGAAGGCCGCGGCATTGCCGACATCTTCGATCGTGACGTTACGCTTTAACGGCGCCGTGTTCGCAAAGACCTCCAGCATCTTGCGGAAATTGCTGATGCCGGCTGCGGCCAGCGTTCTGATCGGGCCGGCAGAAATCCCGTTGACCCTGATGCCTTCAGCACCGAGACTCTGCGCAAGGTAGCGTACATTGGCCTCCAGACTGGCCTTTGCAACGCCCATGACGTTGTAGTTGGGTACTGTCTGTACCGCGCCCAGGTAACTCATGGTTAACAGGGCGCCGTTACGTCCCTTCATCAGCGGATGGCCGGCCTTGGCGAGCGCGGCAAAACTGTAGGAACTGATGTCGTGCGCAATGCGAAACCCCTCACGGGTAACGCAATCGAGATAATCGCCCGCCAGCTGGTCTGCCGGCGCAAAGGCCACGGAATGCACGATGATATCCAGCCCGTCCCAGTGCCTGCCCAGTGCCGTGAATAACTGCTCGATTTGCTCATCACTGCTGACATCGCAAGGGAGTACGATTTCAGAGCCGCATTCAGCGGCCATCTTCGACACCCGCTCACCGAGTTTTTCGCTGGGATAGCTGAAGGCAAGCTCGGCACCTTCACGCAGCATTGCCTGGGCAACGCCCCAGGCTATCGATCGATTACTTGCCAGCCCGACAATAAGGGCACGTTTTCCGCTCAGGAATCCCATATAAGCACCTTGAATCCGAAATGAAGAGTGTATCTGGGTTGCCGTGCGCACTATCTGACGGAAACCGTGCCGCTACGGTACCGGAAAATGGCGGCAACGTGAAGGGGTTTAAAGTTATGAATCCCGCAACGACGACCCTTATAATGCCCGCTCATGTCCATTCTTCATGCCCGGCTCATCGCGGCCAGTCTGATCTCTCCGGCGGGAAAGGCGGCGCTGCTTATCGCCCTGGCGAGCGTCTGGCTGCTTGCCTGTGACGGCCAGCCATGGAATCGCCCTTACCCTGACGCCAGTGCACATGAAAACGTGTTCTACTCCTTATTCCAGGAACGGCCCAAGCATCTTGACCCGGCGCAATCCTACAGTTCCAATGAAGCCACCTTTACCGGGCAAATCTATGAACCCCCACTGCAGTACCACTACCTGAAACGTCCCTATGAACTGATGCCATTGACGGCAACCGAGGTGCCGGTCGCCAGCTACCTGGATGCCGACGGCAAGGTCCTGCCCGACGATGCCAGCGCCGGTGACATTGTCTGGAGTATCTACGACATCCACATAAAGCCCGGCATCATGTACCAGCCACACCCGGCATTTGCGCGGGATAAACTGGGGGCACTGCGCTACCATCACCTCGGCGATGATGCTTTATCGGCGGTCCATGTGCTGGGTGATTTCAAACATACCGGAACGCGCGAGTTGACTGCTGACGATTACGTCTACCAGATCAAGCGACTCGCGCACCCGCAACTGCATTCCCCGATATTTGGCCTGATGAGCGAGTACATCGTGGGCCTGGAAGCGTATGCAGACACACTAAAAGGCGCCTGGGGAAAAGCCGCTGACGGAAAGGAGCAGGGTGTGTATCTCGACCTTGCAAAGTTCCCTCTGGAAGGTGCCGAGGTAACCGATCGCTATGCCTACCGCATCAAGGTCCGCGGAAAATACCCGCAGCTGCTGTACTGGCTTGCAATGCCCTTCTTCGCCCCCGTGCCACAGGAAGCAGATCAATTCTATTCACAACCGGGCATGAAGCAACGCAACATCACCCTCGACTGGTACCCGGTCGGCACCGGTCCCTACATGCTGACGATCAACAACCCCAATCGCCAGATGGTGATGGAGCGCAATCCGGGTTTTCACGGTGACAGCTATCCCGCTGAAGGTGCAGCTGGCGACCGGGAGGCAGGGCTGCTGGATGATGCAGGTAAACCGTTGCCGTTCATTGACAAGGTCATCTTCAGCCTGGAAAAGGAAACCATTCCTTACTGGAACAAGTTCCTGCAAGGCTACTATGACATCTCCGGCATATCCTCTGACAGCTTTGACCAGGCCATCAATATCGGCAGTGGCGGTGAGGTCACGCTCACGGAAGGCATGCTCGAACAGGGCATCGAACTGAACACTGCCGTCTCCACCTCGATCTTCTATACCGGATTCAACATGCAGGACCCGGTGGTCGGCGGAGATTCCGGGGCCGCGCGAAAACTCCGCCAGGCGATTTCCATCGCCATAGATTTCGAGGAGTACATCTCGATCTTTCTAAACGGTCGTGGCATACCGGCACAGGGCGTCATTCCTCCCGGCATTTTTGGTTACGAGGCGGGTGAGGATGGCATCAACGACTATGTCTATAAGGCAAGCCCTCGTGGCCCGGTGCGCCGCCCCATAGAAGAGGCCCGCAAGCTACTCGCCGAGGCCGGCTATCCTGAAGGCCGTGACATCAACACCGGCAAACCGCTGGTGTTGCATTTTGACACGGCACAGACAGGCCCTGACGCCAAGGCACAGCTCGACTGGCTGATGAAACAGTTTGACAAGCTGAACATTCAACTCGTCATCCGCGGCACGGACTACAATCGTTTTCAGGAAAAGATGTTGAAAGGCACCGCGCAGATCTTCCAGTGGGGCTGGAATGCCGATTATCCGGACCCCGAAAACTTCCTGTTTCTTCTCTATGGCCCGAACAGCAAGCTTGGGCATAATGGCGAAAATGCGGCCAATTATCAGAACAGTGAATTCGATCGCCTGTTCGAGCAAATGAAGAGCATGGAAAACAGCCCGTTACGCCAGTCAATCATTAACGAGATGATGGAGATTGCCCGCCATGACGCACCCTGGGTCTTTGGGTTCTTTCCAACGCAGTTTTCCCTGCACCATAGCTGGGTGAAAAACTCGAAGCCCAACCTGATGGCAAACAACACGCTGAAATACCAGCGACTGGAACCGGCACTGCGGGCGCAGTTGCAGAACGAATGGAATCGCCCGGTACGCTGGCCGCTGTATACCATGGCGATCATCGTGATAGTGATTGTTTTACCGGCCTTTGTCGGTTTCCGTCGTCAGCAGCGCCTCTCGGCGTACCAGGACAAGCGCTGATGTTTGCCTACATCGTCAGGCGTCTGCTCTACGCCATCCCGATCCTGATAGGCGTGAATCTCCTGACCTTCTACCTGTTCTTCGTGGTCAACTCACCGGACGACATGGCACGCATGCATCTGGGCATGAAACGGGTGACCCCGGAGGCCATCGAGAAGTGGAAAGCCAGCCACGGCTATGACAAACCCTTGCTGCTGAACAGTGAGGCAGATGCGCTCGACAAGGTCACCGACACGATTTTCTTCGAGAAGTCACTGAAGCTGTTTGTGTTTGATTTTGGCTACTCGGATGATGGCAGGGACATCAGTTTTGATATCGGGCAGCGCATGATGCCGAGTCTCGCCATCGCCATACCGTCGCTGATTATCGGCCTCATGGTGAATATCACCTTTGCGCTGTTAATGGCCTTTTTCAGGGGAACCTATATCGATGTTTCGGGTGTCATCCTGTGCGTGGTGCTGATGTCGATATCGGCCATGTTCTATATCATCGGCGGCCAGTTCCTGCTGGCAAAATCATTTCGCCTGATGCCGATTTCCGGCTTTGACAGCGGTCTGGATGCACTCAAGTTTATCGTGTTACCGGTAGTCATCGGCGTGGTCAGCGGCATCGGCTCCGGTGCCCGCTGGTACCGGACATTCTTCCTGGAAGAGGCCGGCAAGGACTATGTGCGCACGGCCCGTGCCAAGGGACTCTCTGAATCACTGGTGCTGTTCAGGCATATACTCAGAAATGCCCTGATACCGATCGTCACCGGCGTCGTGGTCCTGCTGCCGCTGTTGTTCATGGGCAGTCTGCTGCTGGAATCATTTTTTGCCATCCCGGGGCTCGGCAGCTACACCATTGACGCCATCAACAACCAGGACTTCGCCATCGTCCGGGTCATGGTTTTCCTCGGCTCCGTGCTCTACATCATCGGACTGATCCTCGTCGACATCACCTATACCATCGTCGATCCGCGGGTGCGACTGACATGATGCCGGTGCTGCTGTGGACCGATGCGCTGATCTTCATGCTCACCGCCGTGGTGATCATCTTCGTCATCTACGCGCGCAGCAAACCGCATCTGCGCACGCCCTGGTACCGGGTATTCAGGGGCCGTATTGCCGCAGCGTCCGTGGTGGTGTTACTTGCATTTATCGTCGTCGGCTTGCTCGACTCGCTGCATTTTCGTCTGCAACTGGAAGACAATGGCAACAGTGATGCAACCCATTATTCCGTGGCTGTGCTCAGTGTGCTGGATGTCATGCTGGGCCCCGTCAGGACACAGGTGGAAAAAACCTATTCGGCACCGTTTGCGACCCACCTGTTTGCCAGGGAAACCATCGAACGGGAGGATGGCACAAAGCTACGGGCCTATCCGCGCCTGCAATACGGTGGCCGACATTTGCCTGCATCAGGCGAGGGCAAGGGCCGGGACATCCTGCAACGCAGCCTGCTGGCCCTTGTCGAGGCGCTGCTTGCAGGTACCATTATCCTGTACGCGACCGCTGCACTGCTGGGGAGGCGCAGCGGTCGCAGCAGTCGCAGGATGCGGCAGCTCATAATCGCACGCCAAACCATGCTGCCGTGGCGCACCATCATCGTGACCGGCACGTTCATACTCTTGCTCGTTTTTCTTGCCGTCAACCTTGCCAGCGCGTTCCATGTCCTCGGTACCGACAAGGTTGGCCAGGACGTCTTCTACCAGACCCTGAAGAGCATACGCACCGGCCTGCTCATCGGTACCCTGACGACACTCATCATGCTGCCGTTTGCGATCTTCATGGGCATCGTTGCCGGCTATGCACGCGGCTGGACAGACGATGTGGTGCAGTATATTTACACCACCCTGAATTCCATACCCGGCGTGCTGCTCATCGCCGCCTCGATCCTGATGCTGCAGGTGTACATAGCCAATCATCCGGAATATTTCGAAACCACCGTGGAAAGAGCCGATATAAGGCTGTTATTCCTTTGTATCATTCTCGGCATCACCAGCTGGACGGGACTCTGCCGGCTGCTGCGCGGGGAAGCGCTGAAATTGCGCGAGGCCGAGTACATCCAGGCCGCCACCTCCTTTGGCGTGGCACATGGCAAGATCATCACCCGCCATATCCTGCCGAATGTGATGCACGTGGTGCTGATTACCGTGGTGCTGGACTTCAGCGGGCTGGTACTCGCCGAGGCCGTGCTGTCCTATGTGGGCGTCGGTGTGGACCCGACCATGAACAGCTGGGGCAACATGATCAACAGTGCACGCCTGGAAATGGCGCGCGAGCCGGTCGTATGGTGGTCGCTGTTTTCGGCCTTCCTCTTCATGTTCGTGCTGGTGCTGGCAGCCAATCTGTTCTCCGATGCCGTGCGCGACGCCTTTGACCCGCGTACACGCGAACGCTGATTCAGCCGGATATCCCTTCATGACTCAAGCCCTGCTCACACTCGATAATGTCAGCGTAGAACTCGGCCACGGTGAATCGGCCGTACGGCCGGTCGACAACGTCAGCCTTCAAATACACAAGGGCGAAACCTATGCGCTGCTCGGCGAGTCAGGCTGCGGCAAGTCGATGACAGCACTGTCCATACTGCGCCTGTTACCGCAACCTGTTGGCCGTATCACTGCAGGACACATCAGCCTTGGCAACCAGGACCTGACGTTATTACCAGAGTCGGAGATGCGGCGTATACGCGGACGCCGCATCTCCATGATCTTCCAGGAACCGATGACATCGCTGAACCCGGTACTGTCCATCGGCAACCAGATAGGCGAGGTACTGACCCAGCATCACGGCATGAAGGGTCGCGTTGCACAGGAGCGGGTACTGGAACTACTGGATGCCGTGGGCATCCCCGATGTCAGGCGCCGTTACAGGGAGTATCCGCACCAGTTATCCGGCGGCATGAAACAGCGCGTCATGATCTCCATTGCCCTCGCCGGTGAACCCGACCTGCTGATCGCAGACGAACCGACGACGGCGCTGGACGTCACCATCCAGGCGCAGGTGCTGGAACTGTTGCAGCGATTGCAGCAGGAAACCCGCATGGCCATCCTGCTCATTACCCATGATCTCGGCATCGTCGCGGGCATGGCTGACCGGGTCGCGGTAATGTATGCCGGGCAACTGGTGGAAGAGGCCAGCCGCGACCGCTTCTTCGGCAATACGCGGCACCCGTACAGTCAGAAGCTGTTCGAATCGCTGCCGGAAGTGCGCAAGCGCGAGCATGCCCTGAACACCATCCAGGGCACCGTGCCGACGCTCGACCAGGTGTTCACGGGATGCCGCTTTGTGGATCGCTGCGAGCAGGCATGGGCTCACTGCCAGACGCAGGCGCCGGGCTGGAACAGCGCGGAACCCGGGCACTTTGCACGTTGCCACCTGCTCGACACCTCATTATCCGTACCGGCCTCGGTTAAACGCGATCAGGATGATATCGCCATCGCGTCAAGCCACGCCAGCCGGGGTGTAAAACTGTTACAGGTGACAGACCTGAAAGTGCATTTCCCGATCCACAAGGGTGTTTTCAAGCGTGTCGCAGGCTATGTGTATGCTGTTGACGGTGTGTCGATGTCGATTCCCCAGGGCTGCACACAGGCACTGGTCGGTGAATCCGGATGCGGCAAAACAACGGTGGGCAAGGGCATCCTGCAGTTGATCAGGCCGACCGCGGGCCAGGTGCAATTCGAGGACACCGAACTGACGACCTTAAAAGGCCGGCAACTGAGAAAACAGCGTTCGAACTTTCAGTTTATCTTCCAGGATCCCTACTCTTCCATGAATCCACGCATGATCGTTGGCGACATCGTCGAGGAAGGCATGATTGCACAGGGCATCGGCAACACCAAACAGCAGCGCCGTGCACGCGTCAACGAACTGTTCAGAAAGGTGGGCCTGTCTCCGGAGCACACGCAGCGTTATCCACACGAGTTTTCCGGCGGGCAGCGACAGCGTATTTGTATTGCACGTGCACTGGCGGTTGATCCGCGCCTGGTGGTCTGCGACGAGCCGACCAGTGCCCTGGATGTCTCGGTACAGGCACAGATCCTGAACCTGTTGAAGGAATTGCAGAACACACTGGGACTGTCCTATCTGTTCATCACCCACAACCTCTCCGTGGTGTCCTACCTGGCAGACCGTGTCGCCGTCATGTATCTCGGCAGAATCGTGGAAGAAGGGCCGGTCGCCGAGGTACTCGAGACGCCACTGCATCCCTATACCCGGGCGTTGCTGTCGGCCGTTCCG
>CAMYIO010000008.1:10142-37988 GCA_947258515.1 uncultured Ectothiorhodospiraceae bacterium | reverse complement strand
CTGGGGGTACAGCTTGAGTGACATTCCGCTTCACTACCACAGCAGCTATCAATGGACCGGCGAGGCTGCGGCCGGCGCGGTCAGCATCGACGGATCGCCGCTGCTGCCCGTGGGTTCGCCCCACGACCCCGGACGATTCAGCCCGGAGCACCTGCTGGTGGTCGCCGCCGAGACATGCCTGGCCAACTACGTGCTGCTGCTCGCCGGGTTGTCCAAAGTTGAGATCAAGGACTACCGCTCCACCGCTGAGGGAGAACTCATGCAGGAGGCGATGGCGGGCTACCGCTTCAGACGCATCGTCATCCGCCCCGTCGTGACCGTGGCGGCCGGCAACGAGGCACCAACGAGGCACAGGCAGAACGGGTCCTGCAGAAGGCCCACAAGCTATGCCTGGTCGCGCGCTCGCTGAACTGCCCGGTCGACATGCATGCGAGTGTCGAGGCCGGCTAGCCCGTGCTGCCTTCTTTACCCAGTCATTGCAAAAAAGTCTTATTGTAGGAGCGGCGTCTCGCCGCGATTCGCGCCGGGGACGGCGCTCCTACAGCACTTATCCAGAACCTCACTGGTGGTGAACTCCAGGATCAAAATTAAATAGTCATTTCATCCTGTAAATCATGTGGCGAATCCAGCTTTCAGGCCGGGATTTATGCAATTATCGGGTTTATTGATTCAAGGTATTAATGCAGGGGGCGCTCCGCGCTCCGGAATGAATAGGTAAGCTGTTGTTTCATGGTGCGCGGAGCGCCCCCTATGCGATATGGCTCCACCTGGTTGCCATGATTTTGCAATTAATCAGTCACTCACCGTCTTTGTTACACTTGGAACAGGGGAACCCGACTAAGCGTTGCTTACATCAGAAGGAGGGTACAGTGGTCAAAATGACGGTAAAGAATGGCTGGGAACGCCTGCCCAGCGGTTTCGACGTGGAGTTCAGGCATGGCATACCGGTGCAGGTCTCGGATAACGGCAAGGGGTTGACGATTACCGAGTCAGTCCTTGTCGAGGAGATTACTGCACTCGGCAAGTTGCATGTAAAGCTGGGCGAATGGAAGTCCGCTGAGGATGCGGACGAGCACGAGGCCCGCGTATTCGTTTCCGGCAAGGAATTTGCAGAGGTACTGAGACGGCTGGCGCTGTCTTCTGCCGCAGTGTTTGTCGACCGGTTTCAAAAAGCTGTCGATGCGGGCGATCCCGACTGGGACC
Source organism: uncultured Ectothiorhodospiraceae bacterium (assembly GCA_947258515.1). Lineage (GTDB taxonomy): Bacteria > Pseudomonadota > Gammaproteobacteria > UBA9214 > UBA9214 > UBA9214. The sequence continues at coordinate 36,785 of CAMYIO010000008.1, read as the reverse complement.
GGATGGAATATCTCAAGGATTACAGGGAGGCGCTTGATCACTGTGGACTTGCATGGGGCGATGTCGACAAGGATGCCTATGTTGATGACTACGTCGAAACAATGCACCGGGAGACCCGGCGACTTGTGCAGTCAACGGACACCCCCCTGATCGAACCGGAGTAACAGCCGGCGGAAAAAGCCACCCTCCAGCAGTGAATGACTTCCTGCGTGTACTCGCCTGTACAGTCGCTGTATTTTGCAGCGGCCTCCATGGCGGATTCTAATTTGTTCGGCATGAGGGGGCATTAGAAACACACGAACTCTGGGTACAGGCCCTTACATTGCTTCATGCGCCAAATTAGAATCACCTTACTGGAAAAATGCATATTGGCTGAAATCCAGCCTCATCAAGTGTTCGACTTTTTCAACAGAATAGGCCGAAGCCGGTACTACATAAAATCCATATATAAGATTTCGCTAATCGGCAGGAGTCGACCCACAGGATACGTTTGCATCCAGGATTAGCGAACGTCCGCTAACGGCGTAGAGAAGATAATTCTGGAAGGAACTCATCGGTCAGTATCACGGCGATCACCCTTGACAACGACCGAACTTGAACCAAACTATCGACCCATCAGACTTTATGGCCTATGGAGATTACTTTGGCGGAAATATTTGTGGCATCCCATCTTGATCTGTCAGCTCGTGACTCATCTGCATTGCTTGAAGCAATTCGACAGGCGCAAGCGCGCTTTATTGCCGAAACCTCACCACGCGAAGCCTTTAGCGACCTTCTAGACATCCTGCTTTCTATAACCGAGAGTGAATATGGGTTTATCGGCGAGGTCTTTAGCAAGAATGACGGAACGCCATTCCTGAAGACGCATTCCATTACCAATATTGCATGGAACGAAGATACGCGTGCTTTATATGATAAATATACCGCCGACCAAGGGATGGAGTTCCATAACCTCAATACATTATTCGGCCGGGTATTGGTAACAGGAAAGCCGGTTATTGCTAATGACTCAGCGAGCGACCCACGTGCGGGAGGCCTGCCGCCAGGGCATCCAGCCATGCGCTCGTTTATGGGATTGCCTTTTTTCTTTAGCGGAAATTTGGTCGGCATGATTGGCGTGGCAAATCACCCCAACGGTTATACCCAAGAGCTAGTTGACTGGTTAACACCATTCTTAAACACCTGCGCCACCTTAATCGTCGGTTATCGGAATTCCAGAGATCGCACCCTGGCAGAAGAGGCATTGCGTGAATCGCGAGAGATGCTGAAAGTTGTCCTGGATTCGATTCCCGAAAGAGTTTTCTGGAAGGACCGCGACTCCGTTTATCTTGGCTGTAATAAACATTTTGCCAGAGACGCAGGGCTGGAATCTGCCCAACAAATCGTCGGTAAGAATGACTTCGAACTCAGTTGGCGCCGTGAGGCTGAACTCTACCAGGCCGATGACCAGCAGGTTATACACAGCGGGGTGCCCAAATTGAACTTTGAAGAAACCCAAACCCGGCCGGATGGAACCCGGCTCTGGCTGAAAACCAGCAAAGTACCTCTAAAAGATCCGGGCGGAAATGTATTCGGTGTTATAGGGGTTTATGAAGATATCACGGAGCAGAAGTGGGCCGAGACGGAACTCGCCAGATACCGCGAACATCTTGAAGAACTTGTCGGTGAGCGCACCCGCAAGCTTCAGAAAGCCCAGGGGGAACTGGTGAGGAAAGAACGCCTGGCTACCCTCGGCCAGTTAACGGCCACGGTGTCTCACGAGTTGCGCAATCCGCTGGGCGCCATGCGGCCGTCACTTTATATCATCGAAAAGAACAGCGACAGCAACGACGCACGCGTTCAACAGGCCATAGAACGGATCGACCGCAATATCGATCGATGCGACCGCATTATTGATGAGTTACTGGACTTTACGCGTATTACCGAACTGCATCTGAACGCTACCCGCATTGATGAATGGCTTGAGTTGCTTATCGACGAGCAGCTTATTCCAGCGGATATCCATGTAGAGAAAAACCTGTCCCTGAAAGATGTCGAGTTGCCTATTGACAGGGACCGTATGCGCCGGGCGGTTATCAATGTTGTGGAGAATGCCTGTCATGCCATGCTGGAGCATGAGCCATCGCTAAAGGCCAGGAAAGGCTCCCGGCTGGACATCGCAACCGGCAGTCGCGAAGGGCGTGTGGAAATAGTAATAAGCGATAGCGGCCCGGGTATACCGGAGGAGTTACGGGAAAAGATCTTTGAACCGCTTTTTTCCACCAAGAGTTTCGGTGTGGGCCTGGGCATGCCGGCGGTAAAACAGATTATGCAACAGCACGGAGGTGGCATTGAAATAGACACAGCAGCCGGTCACGGGACCCGCATCACCTTGTGGTTGCCCGGCAACGCCGCGGACCTGGATGACGAAGAGGTGGCTGCTTGAGTCAATCAAACATTTTGATTATTGATGATAATCGCGACATGGCGGACGGATTGGGCATGATTCTGGAAGACGAAGGTTACCAGGTAACACTTGCCTACAATGGACGTGATGGCATCGGGATATTTAATGCAGGGCATTTCGATGTGGCGCTTGTCGATTTCAAATTACCCGATATGAATGGTGTTGCAGTACTCCGGCAGCTTCACCAAAAAGACCCGCAGGTCAGGGTCATTATGATCACGGGTTATCACGTAGAACAGCTGCTCGCAGAAGCAATAGATGACGGCACTGTGGAAGTATTACGCAAGCCACTCGAAATCGGGTCTGTCATTAAAATACTGAACCGGATTCAGAAAGAAAATATCATTCTCATCGTTGATGATGACCCTGATGCGGCTAACCGGGTGACCGCGCAGTTAACAGATCAGGGTATAAAAACCCTGCTTGCAGGTAATGCCCGCGAAGCCGTTGCTGGTGTGATATCCAGTCCGGTTGAGGTGCTGGTGCTGGATTTGCGCCTGCCGGTCACGTATGGCCTGGAGGTTTACCTGGAATTAGGGCAACGCGGCCATACGGTGAAAACCCTGATCGTTACCGGATACGCAGACGATGAGTCCGGAACGGTCGATAGTTTACGATCCACTGCCGTGACAGGTTGCCTGTTTAAACCTTTCAGACCGGAGCAGATGCTGCGTGTCGTCAAACAAATCATGGCGCATTAGGGCGGCCCGGTTTGCGTGGGTAATCCCGTGATCATCGCTGCATGGCAGTGTCCGGCTGACCGCAATACCGTCCCCATACAATCATGCCGCAGGGTGCTGCCGTGATGTGATTGAAGGGCCTGACCGGCATCCGTGGTAGAATGCCCGCTACACAATATCGATTTCAGGCGAGACCTCCCATGATTGAAACAATTCTGAATTTCCTTGGCACCGGCGGCATTATGCAACTCTCCACTGGCGAGTTGTTGCTGACGGGCCTGGTCCTGACCCAGGTGACGATTTTCGGCGTCACTGTCTATCTGCACCGGCACCAGGCGCACCGGGCACTGGACCTGCACCCCGTGGTTGCACACTTTTTCCGCTTCTGGTTGTGGATGACGACCGGCATGGTGACCCGGGAGTGGGTAGCCATACACCGCAAGCACCACGCGAAATGTGAAACAGCGGAAGACCCGCACAGCCCGCAGGTACTGGGACTTGGCAAGGTGATGTGGCAGGGCGCCGAGCTCTACCAGCAGGAAGCGGACAACCACGGCACCCTCGAGCGCTATGGACACCTGACACCGGATGACGGGCTGGAGCGCCGCGTCTATAGCCGCTTTCCGTGGCTCGGTATCTCGCTCATGCTGCTGCTCGATATCACTTTATTCGGCATTGCCGGGCTGGCCTTGTGGGCGGTGCAGATGGCGTGGATCCCGTTCTGGGCGGCCGGCGTGATCAACGGCGTGGGCCACTACTGGGGCTACCGCAATTACGAGAGCGCGGATGCCGCGCGCAACATCCTGCCCTGGGGCCTGATCATCGGCGGTGAGGAACTGCATTCCAATCACCACGCGTTCCCGACATCAGCGCGCTTTTCCAGCAAGTGGTGGGAGTTCGACCTCGGCTGGAGCTTTATCCGTTTGCTGTCCCTGCTGGGGCTGGCGAAGGTCAAACGGCTAGCGCCCCGAAAGGCGCTGATCCTGGAATGCAAGGAGCGCGTTGACCTGGAAACCGTGCGCGCCGTTGTCAGGGGGCGCATGTTCGTCATGGCCAGTTATGCGCGTGATGTCATCCGTCCTGTGTTGCGCCAGCAACGCCAACAGTGTGATGACTCCTGTAAACGGACACTGCGGCGCGCCCGGGGTCTGCTGGTTCGTGATACCTCGTTGATCAACGACCGTGCCCGAGTGCGGCTGGAGCAGATACTGGCGCGCTTCAATGACCTGAAGACCGTCTATCAGTATCGCCAGCAGCTGCAGTCAGTCTGGACCCGCAAGGCCGCCAGCCAGGAAGTCGTGCGCAAGGCGCTGCAGGAGTGGTGTCAGCAGGCGGAGGAGACCGGTATTACCGCGCTGCAGGACTTTTCCCGGCGCCTGCGTGGCTATAGCCTGCAGCCGGCCTGATGCTCGAGGATGATTAACGGTATCGGCAAGGGGACGCGCCCTGGAATCTGATCACATCAAATGCCCGCAATGCGGTACCGAGATCGAGGTTGGCGAGGTGCTGGCCAGACAGGTCACGGATACAGTCGAGGCGCGCCTGCGCGAGGAGGCCGAGGCCCGGCTGAAGCAGGCGGTTGCCAGCGCCCAGTCGAAGGAGCGCGAGGCCGTGCGCCTGCAGCTCAGGGACATGGAGACGCAGTTGTCCGAAAAGGACAAGGCGGTGCAGGCGGCGGAAGCTAAAGAACTGGCGTTGCTGGCCCGGCAGCGCGAACTGGCGACCCGTGAGAAGCAGCTCGACCAGGATGTGGAGAAACGTCTCGCCGAGCGCGAGCAGGCACTGACGAAACAAATTCAGGAACAGACCGCCAGGGCATCATCAAAAGAACTGCAAGCGCTGCAACAGGCGCTGCAGTCAAAAGATGCCGCCATGGATGAAGCCCGCACCCGGGAACTGGCGTTGCTCAAGGAAAAGTCGGCACTGGAGGAACAGCGCAAGGACATGGCGCTGGACTACCAGCGCAAGCTGACCGAGGAGCGGCAACAGCTCGAGAAACAGCTGATCGAGAAATATGCCAGTGAAGCGGATCTCAAGCTGAAGGAACGCGACAAGCAAATCGAGGGCTTGCGCAAGTCACTGGCGGAGGCGAAGCGCAAAAGCGAACAGGGCTCGATGGAAACCCAGGGCGAGGCGCTGGAGCTGGACCTGGAGGCCAACCTGAACATGCATTTTCCGCATGATGAAATTTCACCGGTTCCGAAGGGCATCCGCGGTGCGGACGTCATCCAGGCGGTGCATAACGAGCGCATGGTGAATTGCGGCTCGATCATCTGGGAGACCAAGAACACCAAGGCCTGGAACGGTGCCTGGATCGACAAGTTGAAAGATGATCAGCGCGCGATTGGCGCCAACCTGGCGGTGCTGGTTTCCACCGAGTTGCCGGAGGGCATCAGGACCTTCGGCCAGCTTGACGGCGTCTGGGTGACGTCGGTGGCTGCCTATGTCCCGCTGGCGATGACGCTGCGCCAGCAACTGGTGCAGGTGACCTTTGCGCGCAGTGCCTCGGAGGGCAAGTCGGAAAAGATGGAGATGGTCTATGAATACCTCTCCGGCGATGCGTTCCGTCACAAGGTCGAGGCGATCGTGGAGACCTTCGTCGGCATGCAGGAGCAGCTCAACAAGGAGAAGCGCGCCTATGTACGACTCTGGAAGGAGCGTGAAAAACAGATCGAACGCATTATCGAGAATACCGCCGGCATGTACGGTGATGTGCGTGGCCTGATCGGTTCCGCGGTTCCGGAGATCCGGGCGCTGACGCTTGAGGCTGACGGTTTGTTGCCGGGGATGGATGAGCAGGAGTAAATTTTCTGCGGCTGCGATCGCCGGTCTGTGATTGTTCAGTGCAACGCCAGCAGCGCCACTCAGTGCGTGTGGTCCTTGCCGGAGAGAAAGCGTTCACGTTCCGCATCGGTCGGGATTTCCTCGGCAAGTAACTGGTAAAGCTGTTCGATGCTGCTGCTCTTGCGCAGTGCCTGCTTCACCAGGACACTGGCCATCGGTCCGATGATGAGGGCCAGCTGTTCCTGGACTATCTTCAGTATGCGTTCATCCAGGTTGGCGGCCGACTGTTCTGCGGCGGCAGTCGCTGCGATTCGGACATCGTCCGCGGCGGCAGCAGCCTGCCTGCGGCCCTCCACCGACAGAACCTTGTAGGCATCGTATTGGCGCACGTGTTTGTCATTGTGCACCCCGATGTAGGCAAACATGCCCGGATTTTCCTCAGACAGGCAACTGATCACGTCGTAGTAGGCGCGTGACACCAGCAGCTGGTTCGGTTCGGCGAAGCTCATGATCCGCTGGGCAGCATTGATGCCGTCACCGATGATGTTGCGTTGGCCGTTGATGTCCTCGAGGATCTTCACCGGGCCCAGGTTGATGCCCATGCGCACTTCATAGCAGGTCTCGCAAATCGCCTTTACATCGACAAACGCGTCACGCAGGCCCATGGCAACATACAGCACCTCCTCGGGTGCACCCAGGTAGCAGATGGCGGCACCGTCGCCGGTATCGAGTTTGATGCAATCATCCTTGGGAAGGCCCTTCAGCGAGTCGCTGACCAGCATACTGAAACTCTGCTTGACCATCATCTGGTGGTCCACCGAGTGCTTCGAGTATTCCACTATATCCATGAACAGCACCGTGCACAGCCAGGTGCGGTTGTTGCGCGGCATGCTTTCTTTCTGCTGCTCTTCTTTATTCTGATCGTCTTCAGTCATGGTTTATTCTCCCAGCATCTGCATGGCTTTTTCCAGGCTGCGGCGCATGCGATTGAAGGACTGGCTCAGGTCCGCTATCTCGTCTTTGCCTGTGTCGCTGAACTCCGGCACCTCCTGGTGCCCGATGCTGACCTCGTCGGAAATATGCGCCATCGCCCTGACGCGCTTCACAACGATCTGGTTCAGCATGATGTTGATGACGATGAAGATAGTGACGAAAATCGCGATCAGCGACGCTATGAATATCAGGAATTCCTTGTTCCTGAATGCCTGGATGATATCCGCCTCCCAGTCCGTGGCCTGGTCGCGGGGATTGGTTGGATTCAACGCCGCTTCCTTGTAGGTATATTCAGGGTGATTTTCCCTGACACTGTTGAAATTCTGGGTGGCGGCGTAGGACGGCACCGACTGTGGCAGGAAGTCGCGCTTCATCTGCAGCGTCAGCAACGGCCTGATCTCCTTGATGGTGTAACCGCGAATGGCCAGCGCGGCCTCCATCATCATGCCGGCGTGGGTGAGCACCTCTTCACGGGCATGCTTGTGCAGTACGGTATAGGAAATATATCCGGCAAAAACGTTAAAATACCTTACGCTGCAATGCATTGCACGACGCCTTTGCAGTGAAGTCTAGCACACGGACCGGTCCTGGCTTCATACAATGCAATCACGCCTGGCTTGATCCAGGTCTCTATACTTTAGAAATATGCCCGACAGGTATTCCATGCGCCGTTTCATGTTGATCAGCTGCTTGCTGTGCGTGCCGATCGGTCTGCGGGCACAGCCGCCCGTGGTTGATATGCATCTGCATTACAAGTGGACCCAGCAGGATGTGACGTCACCGGCCGATGCAATTGCTGTCCTTGATGAGGAGAATGTCGTCCTGGGGGTGGTGATCGGTACGCCGGCGGAGCTGGCGCTGGCACTGCAGTCCCGGGCACCGGACAGGATTGTTCCGATCTTCAGTCCCTACCGTGAAGGGGGTGACTGGCATCGCTGGGCCTATGACGAGACCACGGTGACGCGCGCGCGGACGGCGCTGGCTTCCGGTCAGTACCACGGCATCGGTGAGCTGCATGTCATTGGCGGTTTTGCGCCGACCCTGGAGAAGGCCGTGGTGCTGCAACAGTTACTGGCACTGGCGGCCGGGTTTGATGTGCCGATCATGATTCATACCGAGTTTTCACGAGCGGATTTCATGTTGAAGCTGTGTCAGCAGTTTCCGCAGACACGCATCATTTGGGCACACAGCGGTGCCTTGCTGCCGCCCGCGGCGGTTGACCGGGTGCTCGCGCATTGTGGCAATGTCTGGGGTGGACTGGGTGCGCGCGATCCCTGGCGCTTCGTCGATAATCCGTTGACCACTGCAGACGGCATATTGCTGCCTGAATGGAAGGCGCTGTTGCTGAAGTACCCGTCAAGGTTCATGGTGGGGTCCGACCCGGTGTGGCCGGTTGACCAGCTGGACCGCTGGGACGAGGCCGACAGTGGCTGGCAGCAGCTGGGACGCTTCTGGACGTTTCACCGAGGCTGGCTGGCGCAATTGCCGCAGGCAGTGGCGCGCCAGATCGCTTGCCGGAATGCCGTGGCACTCTTCGGTCGGTCGCAACAGGTGAAGTGCGATTAGGCACAGCTGGCAGACTGCCTGCACCTGGAGGCTCTGCGCAGCATCATGCGTTTCGGTGCACAGAGTGTACCCGGCGGAGATTGCGAATGACCCGGGTGCCGCGGGAATGTACGGGGACCAAAAAACGAAGCCGCGTTGAATAACGCGGCTTCGTTGTGAAGGACAAAAAAGGCCGGATGCCTTTTTCGCTGCTTTAGCGGCCGCCCATACCGAAGCCGGAACCACTGTTGCTGCCGGGCCCTGAACCATAGCCACCGCGTGGACCATAATCACGGTTACCGCGATCACCGCCCATGCCGAAGCCACTGTCGCTGCCGGGGCCGGAACCGTAGCCACCGCGCGGACCATAACCACGATCATCGCGGTTACCACCCATACCGAAGCCGGAACCTGTGCTGCTGTCATCGCCGGGACCATAGCCATAGCGGCCACCCGGACCGTAACCACGATCACCGCTGCCACCCGGACCATAACCGCGATTACCGCGGCCGCCCGAACCATAACCGCGATCACCACCCATGCCGACGCCTTGCTCACCGTCGCTGCCAGGTTCTTGCTGGGAACCGGGGCCATAGCCCTGTCCCTGTCCTGGGCCATAGCCCTGTCCCTGGCCGGGGCCGTAACCCTGTCCCTGGCCGGGGCCGTAACCCTGTCCCTGGCCGTAGCGTTGAGAGTAGCCGCGGTCATAACCGCCGCCCGATCCGTAGCCGCGATCGCTGTTCCTGTTGGAGCTGCTGCCCATGCCCATGCCACCGGCATCGGCCGTGGTCATGACCATCGGGCTGGCCAGTGCCACGGCGGCCAGCAGGCCGTAAATCCTGTTTGATCGTTTCAAAGTGAATTCTCCTGTTGAGTTGTTATGCTCTTGAATTGCCGGGGGTGTCCAGTCGTCATGTCCGGTTTTCCACACGCCCGCCCGAATAATGCGCCACATGGACCGCCGGTGCAAAAATTGCGCCGGCGCGCATCCATGCAGAAGGATCCGTTTTCAAGTCAGTGCTATCCGGCTGACCACTGAATATACGAGCGCTTATCCCCGTTGCCCGTCTCCACACCGGGTATAATGATTTCAGCCGTATTTCATAAATATTATAAATATATCAATAAGATAAATATTGTCAGGGGCGGCTGGCGGGTGACGCTTTATATGTGTGAAACGCGACGGAAGGCATTACAATGTCGCGACTGCAGAAACGTGGTGAAGCCATGAAGATCCCAGTCAGCGAGCTGATCGTTAAGTACATGGAGAGGCTCGGTATCGAGTACATATTCGGTATGCCCGGTGCCCATATTCAGCCGGTATATGACTGCCTCTACCATTCCAGCGTGAAGACCGTGCTTGCCAAACACGAGCAGGGCGCGGCCTTTATGGCCTGTGGCTGCGCGCGTGCCTCGGGCAAGATAGCTGCCTGCATCACCACCGCGGGTCCGGGGGCGACCAACCTGGTGACCGGGATTGCCAATGCCTATGCGGACCGGCAACCGATACTGGTGGTGACCGGAGAAACCTCGACCCATATCTTTGGCAAGGGCGGACTGCAGGAGAGTTCGGGTGAGGGCGGCAGCATCGACCAGGATGAACTGTTCAAAAGCATCACCCGCTATCGCAAGGTCGTGGAACGCACCGATTATCTGGCGAACGTGCTGAACCAGGCGTCACGGGTGCTGTTGTCACCCAACTCCGGGCCGGTGCTGCTGAGCTTGCCATTCAATGTGCAGCATGAACTGGTTGATGCAGACCTGCTGGATCGTGTGGTCACGGAGCGGCCGGATCCCGCTGCCGCCGAGAATACCCGCTCGATTGACGCGCTCACCGGGCTGATACTGGAATCGCGCAACCCGGTCATCGTGGCAGGCTATGGTTGTATCAAGTCCGGTGCGCAGCAGCAGGTGTCCGAGTTGAGCGATTCACTCAATATCCCGGTCACCAGCAGTATGAAAGGCAAGGGTGTCATCAGCGAGCAATCCGCGCTGTCGCTGGGCAGCCTCGGTGTCACCTCGACCGGTTATGCCTACAAGTACATTGTCGAGAATGCGGATGCCATAATTTTTCTGGGCGCGGGGTTTAACGAGCGTACCAGTTACCTGTGGGACGATACCCTGCTGCATAACAAGAAGATTGCGCAGGTCGACAGTAACCCTGAACAGATCGACAAGGTGTTCAAGTCCGATGTGGCCGTGACCGGTGATATAAAGTCAACGCTGAACGGTGTGCTGAAGACCCTGGATGCACAGGGCGTTGATCGCCAGGCAGTACGTAAACAAATCGCCGTGAATGACCCGGTCGCCCAGCGCGATGCCGGCAGCAACAGGATATTCAGCGCCGGTTTTAAGCTGGTTGAAAGTTTCTACAGGCGCCTTGAGCAGCATTTCCCGCAAGACCTGGTGGTGTTCGATGACAACCTGATTTTTGCGCAGAGCTTTTTCAACGTCTCCAGCGGTAACCGTTTTTACCCGAACTCCGGTATCTCTTCGCTGGGTCATGCGATACCGGCAGCCATCGGCTCACGCTTTGCGGAACACAAGCCGACGCTCGCGATTATCGGTGACGGCGGTTTCCAGATGTGCTGCATGGAACTGATGACGGCGGTTAACTACGCGCTGCCGATTACCGTGGTGATGTTCAATAATTCCACCATGGGACTGATCCGCAAGAACCAGTACCAGAGTTATGAACAACGCTATATCGACTGCGACTTTGTGAATCCCGACTACGCCCTGCTGGCGGAATCATTTGGCATCGACTACCAGCGCGTCGAGACGGAAGCCGATCTGGAGCGGCTGTTCGCGCACACGGATTTTCTCGAGGGCATTAATCTCGTCGAAATCATGCTCGATAAGGACGCCTTTCCGAACTACAACTCGCTGCGCAACTAGCAAACTGTTTCCCCATGGGTGCATTCTCTTGTCCGGCACTGGAGCGTTGCCTTGAGCTTCACCCGGATGCGGTTGCCGCTGCCCTGATCGGTGCGGGGCTGGCACAGGCCGACGAGCTTGCCGCCTTGCTGCCACTCTATGACCTGCTCATTCCCGTGCTTGAAACCGTGCTGTGGGACTCCGCGCTTGATCCGGGTCGGCTGGAACAGTACCACGCACTGTTTGCCGAAATGGAAGGCCACATCGCAGCGGCAGGGGATGATCCGCGTCACAGCCTGGTCGTGGTGGTACCGGTGGCGGACCGCCCGCAGCAGCTGCGCACCTGCCTGCTGAGTCTCGCCGGCGCCGCACGCGCGTTTCAGTATGGCGCCGGTGGTGTGCAATCCACGGGCAAGGTCGTGGCAGTGATTGCCGATGACTCGCGTGCCCCGGAGAGTATCGTCGAGAACCGGGCGATTGCTGCCGAGATCACGCGGTCGGGTATCGAGACGCACTATTTTGGCCAGCAGGAGCAACTCGCGGAGCTCGAGCGCCTGGCTGACAGTGATCGCCAGGCACTGCGGAATATTATCGGCGCTGCCATGCCATCTGCCTTCTCTCACAAGGGCGCATCGATTATGCGCAACATCACCTGCCTGATGTTGAGCAGGATGGCGCAGCAGGATGACAGGCTGCTGTTCCTGTTTGTCGACAGCGATGAGGCGTTCCATGCGGACACCGGGAACGGTAGTGAGCGCTTTACCACCAATTATTTCTACCACATCGATCGTATCTTCAGGCAGTCACCGGTCGAGGTGCTGACCGGCAAGGTGGTGGGTGACCCGCCGGTTTCACCGGCGGTGATGGCCGGCACCCTGCTGGAGGATGTGCTTGCCTTGCTGACGGAAATGGCCGCTCTCATGGCGAACGCGCCGTGCAGTTTTCACCGTGTTTCGGACAATCACGATGCCGCGGCCTATCACGACATGGCCACACTGTTTGGCTTCAAGCATTCGCGCGCGCCCCACCGTTACCAGTGTACCCTGCAGGGGGCGCATGATCATGCGGCGTGCCTGTCCGACCTTGCAGAGAAACTCAATCATTTCTTCGATGGCGAACATCCGACGCGGGTGACACCGTATGCGCATGTCGACGTGCAGCGGAGCGTGACGCCGGCACGCACCGTGTATACCGGCAACTATGTGCTCTCGCCCGCGGCCCTCAGGTATTTCATTCCGTTTGCGGGGCTGCAGCTGCGCATGGCAGGGCCGGTGCTCGGACGCCTCGTACAGGCCAGCAGTGGCAATGCCTTTGTCTCGGCCAATCTGCCGCTGCTGCACCGGCGTACCGTTGCAGAGACCGGTGGCTCGGAATTTCGTCCGGGTGTCGATCGCAGTGCCGCACTGGTTGATCTGTCCGGTGAGTTTGAACGGCAGTTCTTCGGTGACGTGATGTTGTTTACGGTGATCGAGCTGATTGCACAGGGTTACCCGGAGCAGCTGCCGACACGCGCTGCAATGCAGGCGCAGGTGCTGGCGACGGAAGCCACTATGCGTGCGCACTATGCGGAGGTTAGACAGCACGTGTTGTCGCGCCTGGACGCGCTTGAGGTGTTTCTTTCCGGGCCGGGACACTGGTGGCATAACGATGCACGTTTACGCACCTTGTTCGAACGGTTTTGCGGCTCCCTGCATGCAAATTTTGGTACTGATGCCCGGGCCTGGCAGTTGATCAATGACGAGGCTTGCCGGGCTACGCGGCACACGGCCATTGTCGATGCCTTGGCAAGCTACTGCCTTGACCGTGAGGCCTGGGAGCGGGTGCTGCAAGGGTGAGCAGGGTCATCGGGCGCCTGAAGAATCTCATTCACCGGCGGGCGAGGCCGCTGCGTTATCGTTTGTTGCAGCCGTTGCTGGCGCACGAAGCATTCAGTGCCGAAGAGTTGCAGCACTATCAGCAGCAGCAGTTCAACGCCATGGTATGTTTTGCGATTCAAAATACGGACTTTTACCGGGACCGCTATCAAGGCATTGCCGGGCCGGAGTTCGACGCGGCCGAGCTGGCTGTGCTCACCCGGGAGACGGTCGTTGCACAGCGTGATGCCATGCTTGCCGGCGGCCCTGAGCAGGCCGGCTTGAAGCTGGGATACACCGGGGGGTCGACCGGCAAGCCGCTGGCATTCTATTACACCGATGAAAAGACCGAGCACATGCGCGCCGGCATGATGCGCAGTTATCGCTGGGCGGGCTGGCGGCCGGGCGACAAGGTGTTGAATTTCTGGGGTGCACAACAGGATATTCGCAAACCGCGCACGCCGGGCGACCGCTTGCGGCGCTATGCGGCGGCCGAGCAGACACTCGGCGCGTATGAATTCAGCGAAATCGACTTGTTGAACTGGGCGCGGCATGTTCAGTCCTGGAAGCCGACGCTGCTGCAGGGTTATGCCTCGATCCTGGCGGAGCTGGCGCAGTTTGTGCAACGCCGGCGCATGCGCATGCCGTCATCCATCAAGGGGGTGTTCTCCACGGCCGAGGTGCTTTATGACTGGCAGCGTGCAGCCATCGAGTCGGCATTCTCATGCACGGTTTTCAACCAGTATGGCAGTCGCGAGGTGCCGAATATCGGCCTGCAATGCGCGCACGGCAATTTCCACGTCTTCAGCGACCTGGTGAAACTCGAATCAATCCCGGTGGAGGGTGAACAGCAGTTGCTGGTGACCTCGCTCACCAATCGCATCATGCCGATGATTCGATACCAGCTGGGTGACCTGGGACGCTTGCTGGACGGGCACTGTAGTTGTGGTTCGCCATTCCCGTTGCTGGCGCTCGACGTCTGCCGCAGGAACGACCTGATCGTCACGCCCGCGGGCCGCACTATCTACCCGTCGTATTTTGTACGCCTGCTGGATGGCTATAGCGGCATTCAGCAGTTTCAGTTCGAACAGACAGGACCGGGTCGCATGGTGCTGAGGCTCTGTGCCAGCCGGGAGGTTGCGGATGTTGCCGGGGCTGCATTGCGAACCCGGTTGCACACTGACCTCGGCAGTGAGATGTACTTGCAGGTTGATCGAGTCAGGAGCATTTCGCGTTCACACTCGGGCAAGCACCGTTTCGTCATCGGCATGCCGGCCGAATTGTGATCTATATATCAATCGACTTACCTGTGGAGCGCCGTCCCCGGCGCGATTCGGTGCATGAGAAAAACAATCGCGCCGGGGACGGCGCTCCTGCATGAATACACACCTGTGTTGTTGTATCATTCCACACCAGAGGGGACTGTGTGTTCCCGATATGTTCAATCAAAACCAGAGCAATGTCCATGACTCAACAGCAATCAACCTTTGAAAAGGCAGTGGCGCTGATAGACGCCGCAAATAGTGAAGATCCGAACCAGGTAAGTGTAGACGGCAAGGACTGGCCGAAAGAGCTGCTGTATTCCCGGCGCATGTCCGACATGCTGCAACGTTTTGCCCCCGACGCTGACGATGCGGTGAAACTGGCGATTCGTGCGCAGCATGTACAGCGCTGGAAATCGCCGCGTGATGCCTACCCGATGGACCGCATCGGTTACCTGCAATGGCGCAAGGACCTCTACAAGATCCAGGCTCAAACCGCGGCCGAGCTGCTGGTGAAAGCAGGCTGCGATGATGATGTCATCGGCCGGGTCAGGGAAGCGGTGGCAAAGAAGGGGATCAAGGAAAATCCGGATACGCAGTTGCTTGAAGACGTCACCGACCTGGTCTTCATGGAACACTACCTGCTGGAATTTGCCGGCAAGCATCCCGAATACGATGAGGAAAAGTGGCTGGATATTATTCGCAAGACCTGGAAGAAAATGTCTGATCGGGCGCAACAGTTCGCGTTGTCGGGCAGTATCCAGCTCCCCGAATCGTTGCTCCCGCTGATCCGGAAAGCGGTAACAGGCGACTGACGCGATGATGTCATAGCCTTACGGCCCCCTTGATTACAGCATGAGTGCCAAACTGTCTCCCTTCGGATATGTCATTAACCACCCCGTGCGATTCCTGCTCGATGTCATCAAGGGGTTCGCGGACAATCAGGGCCTGCTGCTCGCGGGTGCGGTAGCCTATTACACCTTACTGTCGATCATTCCGCTGTTTGCGCTGGTCCTGATCATGCTTTCCCAGCTTGTTGAAAACAAGCTGCTGCTCGATACGGCATCGACCTTTCTGGCAATGGCTGCGCCGATACGTTTTGAGGTCATGGCTACCCACCTGGAAGCGTTCCTGTCGCACTGGAAGGTGATCGGTACGATGGGGGTCGTGTTATTGCTGTTCTTCAGTTCACTGGCTTTCACGGTGCTGGAGAATGCCATGTCGATGATCTTTTTTCATCGGCGTCTGAAACACCGTCGTCACTACCTGGTGTCGGCGATCCTGCCGTATATATACATCCTGCTGCTGGTTGCGGGTTTTCTCGTTGTCAGTCTGATGGCCGGATGGCTGCATCAGCACAGCACTGACACGCCGACACTGGTTGGTATCGATATCGACATGAGCAGTGCCACGGCGACCATTCTTTACCTGCTCGGGGTGATCGGCGAGGTGTTGCTGCTGACTTCGGTGTACCTGGTCATGCCGCTCGGGCGGCTGGCCTGGTCTCACGCGCTGGTCGGTGGCATCGTGGCAACCCTGTTGTGGGAGATTACGCGCCATGTGCTGGTCTGGTATTTCACCACGCTGTCCTTTGTCAGTATTATTTACGGGTCACTCGCTACCACCATCATCATTCTTCTCAGCTTTGAATTCGCGGCCATCATCCTGCTGCTTGGTGCCCAGGTGATCGCCGAATACGAACGTATCGATCACGGCGGTGTGACACCCAGGGTGGAGCAGCGTTGAAGCGAAATGCGTAAATCCATCACACTGCTTAACGGTGAGCCGGGGCTTTCTCGCTGGCAGAGCATCTTCTTGTGTGAATTTGACGGGCCTCGATCTGACCGCCGTGTCATTACCGCTTCGCACTGCATACACAAGCGGCAGCTCCTGCAAACACGGTCTGTGATAGCCCGCAACGCAGACTCGTCCACCGATATTTCCCGATCGGACCGCTGCCTTTTCGGTCCGCAGTGCGGGGCGCTTGGATTCGATCATCTGGCTTCCGTTGGGGCTGGTTTCGAAATCGATACCAGTGCCCATTCCGGTATCATCAGTCGTGCGCGGCTTGTCGGTCGTTACGTATTCGGCGACAACGTATCAGGCTTTTCGATTGGCCTGGCGGCGAGCTTTTGAAGCAGGGGGTGGGCCGGGTCCCTGGACACATCTTTTCCTCAGCAATTAACTGGCCACTACTCGCTATACTGCATACCTGCCGGCAACGCCAACCTGATCGTTTCGACCTTATCGGCAATACGGTAACGGATCACCAGGGCATTCGCTCCCTCGATCTTCGGCAGGAACGCGCTGCCATTGACTTGCCCGTTTGGTGCAAGCTCGACATCCTTCAGTACACGAAACGCAAACAATCGCTTCGCGTCGGCTTCATCCTCAGCGGCAGATGCCGCAACAGCGCTGGATATCACGCTGACGATGGAGCCCCCATAGGGGATGACACTTCCAGCAGCCGTTCCTGCGGCTTGCCGGCCAACGGTTCCGGCGACTTGAGAGGAAACATCCGGTGCTACGGTGATCTGTTGATAGCTAGAGGCAGAATCCACGTAACGTCCATCGTCGTTCAGCAGCTTGACATTCTGGACCGTCAGATCGGTATGGCCAAGGTTTTCGATGGACAGGACATACTCCAGCCATTCCGGATTTCTGACCAAACTTCGTTCCTGTTCGATGCCAATCACGGCTTCCAGAGTGACGCGTAAGTCCCTGGACTCGAAACGGACGGCCGTCGCAGTCGGAGTCGCGGTTTGAGACCCTTCATGCCTTGTTTGAGCACAAGCGTTACAGAGCACGAGGATAGTTATAAAAACACACGTGTACCATGACCTTGCAGCCATATGTTGTCTCCTGATGGTTGCGGTGATTACACAACAGTTCGCGGCGCAGAATTTCACAGTAACCGAGAGTGCCGCTGGCTTCAATTGATCTTTTCCTGTCACATTTCTCTTTTGGGGTAGTTCGGAAAATTCCAATTGCTGCGTAACAATTCTTAACAATTGATGCATTCAATATGCACTACAATATGAGTAAGATGGATGCTAAACGATCGCAAATAGAATGGAATCTATAGGGGTTAATACATAATGAACGACATTACCGGTAAATTATCCGGGTTCCCGGGGCCAGCAGGCTTCAGTGCGTTAGGTGCTTCTCTGGACAGAGGTGCGAAACATCGTTTGTGCTGACGTCTTCGGTTACGCGGGTTGGGTCATTGCGAAGATCGTCTCCCGGCTGGCGGGAGTCGGTGTGCGCTGACATACAGGGGTGATGCTGTTGACGATACAGTTTCCCTTCTCAAGGGAGGATGTCATGTTTAGTCCAGTCAAAAAACTATTCGGCAAGGAGTCGACCGGCGACATGGAATTCGACCGCTATATGGATATCCACAAGGAATTGCTGGAGGTTGATGATCTCGTCACCAACATGTGCCTCATCACCCAGGCGGGACTCGCTCTCGGTAGCGGCCACACCATCGAGGAAGCGATCATGCGCAACCTGTTATTCAGGACAGCATATCTCGCCAACACCAGGGTGGAGAGCGCAACAGCCATGATGTCCATGTACCAACAGACACTGGGGGTGCTGGAAACACTCAAGCCGTGGGTGGATAACGGTCTTATCCGTCCTGAGACCTGGGACCATGAGGTTAATGCCATTACCACTATCACGCGCCTGGGTCCGGAGTCGCGAGCAATGATTAAATCCGTATTGTCGGACTTGTACCGGAACAACCCCGCATCTTCATTTGGATGACAGCCTCAGCCCTGAAGAAATCAGCGTGACTGTCATTAACGTGACGGCCGCATTCGAGCCTGGCGGTGAGCTAAGACCCTTCGAATATGACCCCGGACCGCTGGGTGTCCATCAGGTTGAAATCAATGTTGAGCGCTGCGGCATCTGTCACAGTGACCTCAGCATGTTGAATAACGACTGGGGAATGAGAGATTACCCTCTGATACCCGGGCACGAAGTCATCGGAACAATCGCAGCAGCTGCCATTCAACCTGCATCCGTCTTTTATTGTATTGCCTTTTGCTGCCATGTTCGCGCTGATGGTGTCGGTCACGGCAAGCACATTTAAGAAGTACCACTAATCGAGTATACAAGTGCCACTCAATGCTGAAGACATTAAATGGGGTGGTGAAGCCAGATCTGATTCCAGTAACACGGAAAAAATACGTATTTGGATGACACCAAAGTCTTACTTTTATTGCAGACACCCCTTCAGTAGCTCTGTAGTCTCATTTCCGTACCTGAGTGACCAAGGCCCTATGGCTGGGAATTGTCAGCGATCCGACCGCGGCGAGTGCCAGAACTGTCTGGGGAGCGTGCAACCCTGAAGGGCAACTATCAAGACAGAGTTGCCGTTCCCCTGACACAAAGAATCCCGCTGATGCGAGGTTCCTGTTAGACGGCCTTTCGGCTAATAGAAGTCCTTTCTAAACGCTGGTAAACGTCCTTTGATGTTGAAAGTAGACATTCAGGTGTGGCTTGTGAAAGGTGATTACAGTTCATTAGCATTGGCGAGTGCGGTATGGTGATCAGAGACGGCGTTATCACTTTGCTGTTGCTTGATTGTCGCCAGTGGGGCGTATAGTGATGCGGCAATTTCGACACAGCCTCAGCCACTGATCACCATTGTCTTGTTGGATTTCTTTACCGATGAAACGAATCTTTTATTGTGTGCTATACGCGATGCTGGTGCTGACCATGTGTGATGCAGGAGCTACGGGTGCATTTGGCCTGTTGCCCGACCGGGGCGATGCGTACTTGAGCTTCTACCTTGACAATGATCTTTTCGCAGGTACGGACGAGAACTACACCAATGGCGTTCGCATCGCCTGGATCTCGGGGCCCCGGGATCCGAAGCAGTTCGGTACAGTACAACGCGGCCTGCGCAAACTGACCGGCGATAGCAAGAGTCTGAAGGTGTTCCAGCGAATTTCGGGATTTCGTGACCTGACAAACATCGAGTACAACTATGGGACCTCAATCACCCAATTAATGTTTACGCCGGAAGGTCCAGATGCACTGCAAACGCCTCCAGGCCAGAGTCCTTATGCCGGCTGGCTGGGTCTCGGTTTTTCTCTGCATGCCAAGGATAGCTACGCGCTCAATTCCGCCGAACTCAGCATTGGAACAGTAGGACCGAATGCACATGCAAGGGAAGTGCAGGACTTTATCCACGACCTCAAGGGCGTGGACCAGTTCAAGGGTTGGGACAGTCAGATCCCGAACGAGCCGACATTGAATCTGTTTTTCAGTCAGAAGCGGCGTTTGACGTTTATAGAATCTGAATGGAGTAAATTTGCAGTGGACGGATTTGGTGAGTGGGGAGTCGGGCTCGGGACCTTCCGAACGGATCTCTATCTGGGTGCGCTTACACGCTTCGGCTGGAATCTACCGGTCGATTTCTCCGATCCTCGATTGTCCCCAACGGCTTATTCACATCAACCATTCAGTACCGAACGTCGAGAAAGCGGACCATGGTCTCTCTATGGATTACTTGGCTTTCGTGGTTCTGCCGTAGCCTATGACGTCACCCTTGACGGTCCGGTATTCAACGACTTTGATACCGGGGCCACACGTGAACCTCTCATTGGCGGTCTGTACGCAGGCCTTGGTGTACGTTACCGGGATCTGAAATTAACGTATATGCAAACCTATCGTAGCCGAAGATTCAAGGAGCAAAGCAGTGGTGGAGAATTTGGCTCCATCGCGATTAGCTACCGATTCTGACATCATAGAGACACAGCCGGTTTTAAGCTTTATCAACCCTGTAAGTTATGTTGCCTGTCCGAAAGGACCGAAACAGGTCGATGATTGCCGACACGCATCCACTCCGTCCGCCGCTAACGCGGCACTCTCGGCCATACGCCGCGCCCTGCAGGGAGATTCCGTTTATGCAAACATCATGAAGTTGACAAGCATAGCGATTATATCTAGCGTACCTGTGAACATCCGGGTAGCACTGATACGATTTAAAACGCAGATACGGGGAGATAGCATGCGGCGGTTCAGGGAGAGCCCCATTCTGTTTGCCATGTCCTCGGTCATGTTGTTATGTTGCTTCCAGAGTGCCACAAGTCTTGCGCAGGATATCACCGCACCGGCTGAACGCACCCGGATGCTGGCAGATGATCTAAAAGGCACAACGCGTTACCACGTCGCACCGAACGAAGACACCATTCCCAATGACAAATATGGCGACGACGTCCGGCTTGGTAAAAAGATCTTTACCGAGACCTACACGTATGGCCGGCGCTACGCGGGCAACGGCCTGAGTTGTGCGAACTGCCACCTGTACGCCGGACGCCAGCCTCATGCGGGCCCGATGTGGGCTGCCTATGGCATGTATCCAGCCTATCTTGAAAAGAATGATCGCAACAATTCGCTGGAAGAGCGTATCCAGCAATGCTTCCGGTTCAGTTTGAACGGTTTTGCTCCGGCACTGGATGCCCCCGAGCTGCGCGCACTGGTTTCCTATATGCATTTCCTTGCCAAAGGTGTGCCGATCGGTGTAGGGATGCCGGGGCGGGGCTATCCGCAGGTGCTTAAAACCGGCAGTGACCCCAGCCCGACGCGCGGCGGCGATATCTACAAGGCGAAGTGTGCGAGCTGTCATGGCGCCAATGGTGCGGGAAAGGAAAAGGACGGTGGCGGCTACACCTGGCCACCCCTGTGGGGCATGGATGCCTACAACAAGGGCGCAGGAATGGCTAGCAACAATCTGCTGGCCGGTTTCATCAAGGCCAACATGCCGCCGGGACAGGGCTGGTCACTCACCGACCAGGAGGCGCTCGATGTGGCCGCCTACATCAACCTGCAGATCCGGCCGTTCGATCCAAGAAAAGGGTTGCTCAAGGGATTGTTTGACTGATGAGCAGCGCGGATTTAAGAACCCTGTTCTCATCCGCGCTGCTGCCCTTCCTGCAATGGCTGCCGGCCATCAAAGCGGCGACTGTGCGGCCCGACATGGAGGCGGGCATAATCGGCGCCATCCTGATCCTGCCGCAGGCGATCGCGCTGGCCACACTGGCCGGCATGCCACCGGAATACGGCATCTATACCAGCATCTTCCCCGTCATCTTCGCCTCGTTATGGGGATCCTCCTGGCATACCCTGTCCGGGCCCAACACGGCCGTGTGTGTACTGATTGCCTGGGCGGTCGCACCGTTTGCCAGTGTCGGAAATGAATACTACATAGGCTATGTGCTGGCACTGACGTTGATGGTCGGTGTCATTCAGCTCGCGCTCGGTCTGTTCAGGCTGGGTGCCATGCTGGACTTTATTTCACAGACCGTAATCAGCGCCATCGTGCTGGCAGTGGCCCTGATCATTATTGTGTCCGCCGGCAGTGCCCTCCTTGGCGTGCTCTCCAACCTGGGCGAGCCATTCTTTGTGCGTCTCTACCAGGTCGTGCACGATATCCCGCGCGCCAATGGTTACGCACTTGGCGTGGGTGTCATCACTGTGGCTTCCGGTTTGTTCGCCCGGCGTTACTGGAAGCGCTATGCCCTGGTGATTGCCGTGTTCGCCGGGTTGCTCGCTGCCAGCCTGCTGAACCTCTGGTATGGTCCCGCCACCACGCAGATCGAACTGATCGGCAAACTTTCCATTACCCTGTTGCCGATTTCGGCACCGACTTTTGACCTGGAATCGCTGTACGTCCTGCGCGAACTGCTTGGCAGCGCCTTTGCCATTGCGTTCCTCGGCCTGATGCAGACCGTGGTAATTTCACGCTCGCTGGCGGAAAAGTCCGGCCAGCACATCGATACCAACCAGGAGATCATCGGACAGGGTATTTCCAATGTCGTTGCGCCGTTCCTGTCGAGCTTTGCCGGCTCTGGTTCCTTTAACCGCAGCGCGGCACACTACGATGCCGGTGCCCGCACACCGATGGCCGCCGTATATGCCTCGGTATTTCTGGCGCTGATAGTGTTTGCCGGTACCGGGGTCATTGCCTACATCCCCATGGCGGCGGTGGCCGGCGCGCTGATCCTGGTCGGTTACGGCTTGATCGACCTGAAGGGCGTGCACAACATCCTGCGCACCCGGCAGGAAACAGTCATCTTTGCGCTGACCTTTATCACCGCGCTGGCGCTGGGTCTGACAGCGGCTGTGTTCGTCGGCCTGATGCTGTCACTGCTGGTCTACCTGTGGTATGCCTCGACACCCAATGTCCTGGTCGAAACACACATCGCCCGCGACGGCCGTCCCGTCAGCGTGGTCACCATCTCTGGCAACCTGTTCTTCGGTTCGGTGCGGCACGTCGAACGCGCCCTGGCAAAACTCGGCGAGAAAGATGACAAGAATATCCTGTTGCTTAGAACAGACCACCTGACCTACCTGGATGTGCCGGGTGCCATGATGCTGGCTGCGGAGGCAAGCAACAGGCGCAGCAAGGGTGATGAAATCTACATCTATGTAACCAGAAGCAGCGTGCACAAAGTGCTGGAACAATCCGCCTGCCTGGAAACTTTTGGCGCAGACCATATTATTCGGCAAGGGCTGGACCACCCGATGAAGGCCCTGATCTACCCCAACCGGTCGAGTGTCCCGGAAGAGAAATGCCTGAGTACATTCAATGCTGTTCAAAAGGAGGAAACAATGGAAGCGCTCGCAAAGCGACTGCGCATGACCCGGCTGCTGGGTCCGCTGTCGACTATTCAATTGAACAACCTGCTGGAACAGAGTGGCATTTCCACGGCGAATGCCGGTGAAATCATCACCAGGGAAAGCAACATAATGCACGATCATATCATACTGATCGAGGGTAAGCTTGAAGCCCAGCGCACCTGGTCTGTCGAGGGAGGCAACGATCAGAGCTATACCTGGACGATCGAGCCCAAAAAAAATGATGATAGCTTTGCGTTCCTCGGGGCTGCAAATAATATACGGGCCCGTGCATTGACCGACATCCGCTATATAAAGATCAACGCGGACTCCATCGACATGCTGCTCGGCTGGAGCCAGCATTTCGCGGAAGACATTAAGAAAGATCCCGAGCTCAAACGCCGTATGGACCTCGTCAAGCAGATTTCAATCTTCCACGAGGTTCCGCTAGAAAATGCCAGAGAGATATTCAGGCGCATGTACTCGAAAACAGTGCAGGCCGGGGAAACCGTCATAACGGAACGGGAAGAAGGCGACTGCTATTACCTCATCGACAGCGGTGAAGCCCGCGTCATGCGCACCGACCCGTTCACCGATGAGACCAGTTGCGTGGCCGAACTCGGGCCGGGCGATGCCTTTGGCGAAGAGGCGCTGCTGCAGGATGCCAATCGAAACGCCACTGTCACCATGACTACACCCGGCACCTTGCTGGTACTGGACAAAGATGACTTTGACGAACTGATCAAATCCAACCTGGTTGAGGAAGTCAGTGCGGACCAGGCGCTGGAAATGACCACGCAGGGCTCGGCCCGCTGGCTCGATTGCCGTTATGACATGGAATACGAAGAGTCGCGGATTCCCGGAGCCCCGCTGATCCCGCTGGACCGGCTACGTTGGGACGTGCACCAGCTCGATCCGGAAGCGACGTACGTTGTTTACTGCCGAAGCGGCCGCCGCAGCAAGGCCGGTGCATTTTTGCTACGCGAACGCAACATCAAGGCCGTATCCATGACCGGCGGCATCCGCGACTGGCCGTATGAGATCGATGTGTCGCCAATTGGTGTGGCCTGAGCCTGAGCCATACGTATGTTGAGGCACTGCGCACAAAGCTGACCGGTTCCCGTTGCTGGCGCAGCAGCCCCGGGCATCAGGCCAACCGGTACCCTGGCGCTTCCTTTTGGATCATTGCCATTGGAATGGGGTGAAGGGCTTGATGGGTACAGCCAAACCGGTCAGCTGGTGGTGCCCGGCTTGCCAGCCGCAGACTCGTTGGAACCGAGGTGAGCTTTCCCTGCAAATGGGCGAGAATCCTCTCAACCACTGGATTTTCGATGCAGGCGACGACTTGCGCCGGGCCGCTACCCTTGACCATGATGCAAATCCGCAAGCGGCGTGCTAATCCAGTTGATTCGGTCCGTTTTGAGCGCTTGTCAATCTCAGTGTTGCCTTCAGCGGATGAAACCGCCCAGCAAAACCGGACGTTAGCGGAATGATGACGGACTGAGGGCTGGCAATCAGCATGCAGCCGTAAGTATGTGCACGCGACAGCCATTTACGGGTGGATTCTCTTGAGATGCGTGAGTTAATCTTCCAGTACTCGCCTGCACAGGCATGACGGATCTCGCGGCTACCACAACATAAGGGGACGGTACTTTATTTCGCTGCGCCCTTATCGCTATTAGAGGAAAAAGCGACGTATGAACAAGCTCGAGCAGTTGAAAACAATGACGACCGTGGTGGCTGATACCGGCGATATAGACGCCATCGGCGCCTATACACCTACAGACGCGACCACCAATCCTTCGCTGCTGTTAAAGGCCGCGCAAAAGTCCCGGTACGGGCACCTTCTGCGTGACGCAATTGACTATGCCATGCAGCGCAGTGAGCTCATGGAAACCCGTACGATTGACATGATGGATCGGCTGGCTGTGAACTTCGGGGCCGAAATACTCAGTATTATCCCCGGGCGAGTCTCAACGGAGGTGGATGCACGTCTGTCGTTCGATACCGATGCAACCGTCGCCCGTGCTGAAAGCCTGATGGCCTTGTACGAACAGGCAGGGGTCGATGCTTCAAGGATCCTCATCAAGATAGCCTCCACGTGGGAGGGTATCCAGGCCGCTGGTGAACTGGAGCGGCGTGGTATCCACTGCAATTTAACCCTGATGTTCAGTCTCGCGCAGGCTATCGCCGCAGCCGAGGTTGGCGCTACCTTGATCTCACCTTTTGTGGGACGCATCATGGACTGGTACAAGAAAGCTGATGGTGTGGATGGTTACCCGGCTGAAGCAGATCCAGGCGTTAAATCGGTCACCCAGATATACAACTATTACAAGCATCACGGCTACGCTACGGTTGTAATGGGTGCGAGCTTCCGCAACAGCAGCGAGATCCTGGAGCTGGCTGGCTGCGACCTGCTGACTATCTCGCCCGAGTTGATGGAAGAGCTACGTGATGCCGAGGGAGATGTGCCGCGTCGCCTTGATCCTGAAAAAGTCAGGGCAATGGAGATCGCGACGATCCCGATGCATGAATCGGCATTCCGCTGGATGATGAACGAAGACCCCATGGCCACCGAAAAGTTGGCGGAGGGCATCCGCAATTTCGCCAAGGACGCAGTAAAACTCGAGGAGTTTGCTTGCCAGCAGTGCGATGGGCATGCTGAGTCAGGATAAGGTTTTATAGTGTGCTTGCCCTCATCGTATTTTTTTATCAGGGGTGCTGCGTATTAATAGCTGTAATTGAATATCCGCTATTGAGTGCGCTACAGCACGATCACAAACGACCAACAATAATAATCTTTCCGCGGTGTTTTCTTTATGCCGGGAATGTCGGAATGTAGCGGTTTAAGAGCGACTACTGGCTGTCAAAGCAGGCTATCAGGATTGTAAACATACAATTTACAGTAACCACAGCAATTGTGTGTATAATCGCCCCATGAATGAATTAATACAATCTCTGGCACTGGTCGGCGCATCTGTTGGAATAGCTACCGTTCTCGGCACCCTGGTATGGTGCTGGGTAAAATGGTCACTACGTAACCGGAAACAATATCGTAGATTCTGAAACCGGCTGTCTAAAGAGCCATGCGCAAGAGACTGCGATCAAATCAATGGCAGTTTCCTTGATTGGTTTTATTGCTGATGATTATGGCGCTGATTATTCAATCTGACTGATATCCCGTGCCGGGATATAGCCTTCTGCCCTCTGCCGCTGGTAACCGACAGGGGATAAAAGAGTTGCGCGCTGTCCCGGTTCAGTGAAGAAAGTAAATTCCTCATTATTCTGTCAACCTTTCTTGATTCATATCAACTGCCATTACAATATATTTGCAGTTGCCAAAGCAGATACATAAAACAGTCCTTTGAAGGTCGGATACCTTGAAAATTTTACGCAAGTTCCTGTGGTTGAGCCTTATTGTTATTGCTGTTTGGTGCATAACATATTTCTTGCCAAGAATTGATTACTGGATTCAACAAATAATACATTGGTTCTAGGAGCCTGTCGGACTTAGGTGATCGTAGCGAGCATGATGGGAGAACGAGTACAAATGGTCACGATTTCGAGGCGCA
>CAMYIO010000008.1:0-10070 GCA_947258515.1 uncultured Ectothiorhodospiraceae bacterium | reverse complement strand
ATGATTTTTGCACAGGCCTCGAATTCTTCGAATGTGAAGAATTCTTTTGAATACAGTTCATTGTGTTTGCCGGTGTTTTTGTTGTCTGTTGAAATCACGCATACCCCGCTTGACGTGTTCAAAGAGGCACTGTATTGCCATATCAATGGTGTCCTGCCCGAACTGTTGCGCCCGCACTCGAGGCCGACTCCGAACGTTGGAAAAGGGTTCGCTTCACTACCTTCATCCATGATGCCGCAGTAACTCACTTCGCCACCCTTGCATGTCCGGGACAGCGTCTTGAAGTTTTTCCAGCAAGGACAATCTTCTGAACGGGCATTCTGGTTGGCCAGCGCCAACAGAAGTGCAACAAACAGTGTCAGGTACTTTCTCATGATAGTGCTCCCCGGTATTCATTATTATTGGAACAGTCTGAAGCGGCGTGGCATTCATCTGTTCTTCTATGCTAACGATAGACAATGAGGCATCATCAGGCAATATGAATCGACGGGGTCGATTGAATAAAACCCCGGTTTTGTCCGGGATCAGGGGCCTGGATGCGTTTACCCGTATAGCCTGCTTAACCCTGTAGCTGCTGCAGGCAATCCAGGGCAGCGCTCTTGTAACAGTGGGCGAGGGTGGGGTAATTGTAAACCGTGTTGGCCAGCAGGTCGACGCTGGCACCGCAGTTCATCGCCATTTGCCCAATGTGGACCAGTTCGCTGGCTGATTCACCGATGATATGGATACCCAGCAATTTCCGGCTGCTCCTGTCCACCAGCAGTTTCATGAAGCCACGTTCTTCACCGATAATCTGGCCACGGGCGGTTTCCGAAAAGCGGGCACGGCCGACGACATAGTCTGTGCCCTGGTCCTGCAGTTCCCGTTCGGTTTTGCCAACGTAGGAAAGTTCCGGAATGGTATAGATGGCCATGGGCAGCTGGCCGGTCTGCACGGCGCTGTCCCGGTCGAAGGCATGGTTCACCGCGAGGCGGCCCTGTTCCATGGCCGTGGAGGCGAGGGAGGGTCGACCGGCCAGGTCGCCGATGATGTAGATGTGCTGCCGGGCCGTCTGGTGATGTTCATTGATCCGTACCCAGCCATGGTCGTCGGCATCAAGTCCGGCGGCGGCCAGGTCGAGGCTGTCGTAATTCGGTTCCCGGCCGAGGGCGTAGAGCACCACGTCGGTTTCCAGTTTGACGCCACTGTCGGTTTCCAGCTGCACCTGTTCACCCTGTCGCTCGATGCGTTGGATACGGGTATTCATGTGCAGCTGCACACCCATATCCAGCAGGTCGTTTTCAAGGGTCTGCTGAATGTCCGCATCGAGATAGGCGAGCAGATGATCATGGGAATCCACCAGGCTGACCGCTACGCCCAGGGGCGCGAAAATGGTGGCGAACTCACAGGCAATGACGCCGCCGCCGATGACGGTCAGTCGCTGCGGCAGGCGACGCATCTTCAGGATGGACGTGGAGTCCAGAACCCGTTCCCTGTCGAACGGCACATCCGACGGTCGCCTTGGTCGTGAGCCGGTAGCCAGCACGATCACGCCGGCGCTGAGTTGCACCACCTTGCCACTGCTGCTGCGCAGGTTGAGGGTGTGGGCATCACGAAAACCGGCCTCGCCGGGTAGCAGTGTCACGCCGTGACTCATGAGCTGGTTCAGTAACAGTCGCTCATGGCGGTCGATCACCGCCCGCTTGCGGCCCATGGCCTCGCTGAGAAAACCGCTGTGAAGCCTCTCGTGAATCGGCGTTGCGTCGCGCATTCCCCGTGATGAGAAGCGGGATGCAAGGTAGGCGGCCTCCCGCAATGCCTTGCTGGGTATGGTGCCGGTCTGCAGGCTGACACCACCGAGATAGGGTTTGCGCTCGATGAGCCCGACCCGTTTCCCCAGGCTGGCAGCCTGGAGCGCGGCACTCTGGCCGCCGGGGCCGGAGCCGATGACCAGCAGGTCATAATCATATTCAGTCATGCACAGGCTCTGTTTTGAGGAATCAGGGTTTCGGGTAGGGATGGCAAGGGTTCTTTTTACCATCCCCGGGGATGTTTTTGGAAAATTATTCGAACGCAGATCAGCAGATCTGGATTTCCTGACTGGCGATTGCTGTTATCAGCTGCAGGCATATTACCGGGATAGATTCTTTCGGTGTCACCACTCCGCAGGGACCTTGAATACCGAGCCAGAGCGAAGACACACGTATTCAAAAAAGGTTAACGGTGGTTCGCCTCGCTGTCACTGCACGGGGTATATGCTTGCCGAACACAGCAACAACAGTGTCTGACTGATTCTTGCTGGCCTCGATCTACGACTTAGGTCTGATGGACATGTGCGGTTATTAACCGGAGCATTTACTTACAGGTTGAATAAACGCATGCGGATAAATCATGACGGTTGCAGAGATCATTGGGCCACTGATTGGAATTATTATCATTGCCCTGTTCCTGGTTGGCTACCAACGGGTTAAAACGCTTTACAGGAATAGTTCCGGAAACGTGAGAGCGTCTTGCCCGGGCTGCGGAGCAAAAGCAATAGAGGGTAAACAGGACGGCAAGGTATTTTTGTTCCTTTGCTCCTTCTGTGGCCATAGCTGGTTCGGCTAATGAAGCGCCAATCGATTGGAAAGACCATGTCACCCCGGCATTGCTATTTCTTTGCCATCATTATCTGAAACGCGATACCCGGCATTCCCTGTAATGGCTGAAGTCGTGGGTCAGGGGGATTCGCTGTGCTTCATCGTGAGGGGCGCTTTTTCAAAGAGCAGGAAGTAATTGGTCCGCAGCAGCGGTTTGTCATCCACGAGCCGGAAACCGGCAGCCTGTACTTCCTCAATCACAAGGGCCTTGTTACCACGGACATGCCCCATGACCCAGTTGCTGCTGACACGCGGATCACGGCGAAAATCGATAATGATCAACCGGCCGCCACTACGCAATGCACGGTGGATGGAGTTCAGCATGCTCATCGGGTATTCGAAGTGGTGGTAGGTCGCCGTGATGAAGACGAGATCAATCGAGCCGGCTGGCAGGCCAGTGTCTCTGGGTGTATTGACGATCCCCTGGATATTGGCAAGGCCCTGTTCGCGACTGCTACGCAGGATGTTCTCGATGAAGGTCTCTGATATGTCGACAGCGTAGACCGTGCCGGTGGGTGTGACCGCATCGGCGAACAGGCGTGTGAACAGTCCGGTACCGGCACCGATATCGGCGACTGCCATGCCGGGTTGTACCGCGCTGGCAGCCACGATGGCGCGGCGTTTGTCGTAGACCTCCCGGCCGCTGCGTTCGAAGGTATTGACCCATTGTTGCCAGTTCGGGTCTTCGTACTGGCGGTTAACACCCGGGCGGGCGCTTTCTTCCAGGGCCTGTGTGACATTGAAACACAGCAACAGGACGAGCAGGCACAGTGCGAAGCCGGATGGGCGCGACAGGGCAATCATGTTGCTATGATAGCCGCTCGATCGCTCCCCGGCAGGGTGCGTGTTACTCGTTGCTTCAATCGGTTTCTTCGCGAAGCCGGCAAGGTGTGTTGTATTTGTTTGTAACCTTCTGATTGTATGTGACATAACTGCTATGGTGTGCGCCCACGGGTGTTATAGTTTACCGGTCGAAGAAGGGAACGGACATGACAACAGACCAGACCATTCTATTCACGTTACTGTTTTTCGTTTTTGCGCTGTTGATCTGGGGGCGTCTGCGCTATGACCTGGTTGCCTTCATGGCACTGACGGCGGCGCTGATTCTCGGCGTGGTGCCGAAAGAACAGGCGTTTTCGGGATTTGGTCATCCGGCCACCATCATCATTGCGCTGGTACTGATTGTCAGCAAGGGGCTTTCCAATTCCGGTGTCGTCGAACTGGTCGCCAGGCAGGTCAGCCGTTTTGCGTACTCCCTGCAGACACACATCGCTGCCATGGCCGGGATTGCCGCCGCACTGTCTGCGGTGATGAATAACGTGGCAGCGCTTGCGCTGCTGATGCCGGTGGATGTGCAGGCAGCCATCAAGGCCAAACGCAGCCCGGGACTGACGCTGATGCCGCTGTCATTTGCCACTATACTGGGCGGTTTGATCACCCTGATCGGTACGCCGCCCAACATCATTATTGCCGGGTTTCGCCAGCAGGCGCTGGGGGAGAGCTTCTCCATGTTTGATTTCGCGCCGGTGGGACTCGCCTGTGCCGTGGTCGGGGTGCTGTTTGTTGCTCTCATCGGTTGGCGGCTGTTGCCGGCTGAGTGCTGCCGGCAGGATTCGACGCAGAAGCTGTTTGATGTCAGCGAGTACGTGGCAGAACTGCATGTGCCGGAGAAATCCCCGGCTATTGGCCAGCGGGTGCGCGATCTGGACGCGGTTGCTGAAGAAAATGACGTGGCGTTTGTGGGTTTGATCCGTCGTGGCAAGCGCATGCCCGGCCAGGCACGGCTGGTAAAGGTCGGTGCCGGCGATATCCTGGTGGTGGAAGCGGTACCGGAAGCCATGGACAAGATCGTCGGCGTATTGAAACTGGATTTTCAGGCCAGAGGGTCGGACACCGGCCCGCTCAGCAGTGATGACATGTCGCTGCTGGAAGTCGTTGTGCCGGGCGGGGCACGCATCGAGGGACGCACTGCCGCTGCATTGAATCTGCAATATCGATACGGCGTCACGCTGCTGGGTGTATCACGGCAGGGGCGGCAGTTTCGCGAGCGGGTACGTCATCGTGAGATCAGTGCCGGTGACGTGCTGCTGCTGTTCGGGCCCGTTGACATGCTCACGGAAATCAGCAGTTGGCTGGGCACCTTGCCGCTGGCCGGCTCTGAAAGCCTGTCACTGATCAAGCGCCACAAGGCGTGGCTGGCAGCAGGCCTGTTTGCGGCGGCGATCACACTGGCCAGCGTCGGTGTGTTGTACCTGCCCGTTGCACTTGCCGTGGTGGTGGCGGCCTATATTCTGCTGAACATCCTGCCGGCCCGACAGGTGTATGAGTCAATCGAGTGGCCGGTGATTGTCTTGCTGGGGTCCATGATCCCCCTTGGGGTTGCCCTGGAAGCCAGTGGTGGTACGGCCCTGATTGCCGATGCCATTATCGGCCTCGCCGCGGGTTACTCCCCGGTCGTGGTACTGACCCTGCTGATGGTCGTGACCATGACGCTCTCCGATGTGATGAATAACACTGCCACCGCGGTGATTACCGCACCGATTGCACTGGATATCGCCAACCGCCTGCAGGTGAACCCGGATCCTTTTCTGATGGCGGTGGCGGTGGCTGCATCCTGTGCCTTTCTGACACCTATCGGGCACAAGAACAACACCCTGATCATGGGACCCGGCGGGTACCGCTTTGGCGATTACTGGCGCATGGGTCTGCCGCTGGAAGTGCTGGTTATCGAGCGAAGCGAAGCAATCTCGTAACCAGTGAATCAACGAGTTACAGATTGCTTCGTCACTTTGTTCCTCGCAATGACGACACATCAGAGGTTCCTTAACTATGCAAATGCGGGAAACAGGAACTACTGTTGCCAGGGTAAACGGCTGGATTCCATAAAGGCAGAATGGGGCCGGTGACAGACGAGAATAGTCTCGTTATGTCACCGACCCCTTCAATCACTGGCCGGGCGATCCCTGCAGACTCAGGTACCGTATTTCAGTGCCTCGACGCTCATGCACAAATCGACGCTGTTGTTCACCAGAGAGGTGAGTTTTTTCATGCCGAAATCAGCGCGGTTAATCGTCGTGGTCGCCTTGACGAGAATCCTTTCTGCATCCTTGACCTGATGATCATCAAGCGACGTCAGTGTTACATTGAAGACGACGGGTTTCGTAATGCCGCGCAATGTCAGGTCGCCCTTGAGAACAGCCGTATTCGGTCCCGTCCACTGGAAACCGCTGCTGACAAACAGGACCTCGGGGTAGTGTTCCACATCAAAGAAACTCTCGCCCTTGATCATGTTCTCGACGATTTTTCCCTCTGTGTCGAGGCTGTTGGACTTGATCAGGACCACGGTCTGACCGGTGCTATTCTCCGTGGAGTCGAGGGCCATTCCACCCTTGAATTCCCTGAAGATGCCTTCGATGCGCGACAACTTGCTGTTCACGCAAAATCCCACCTGGGAGCTCTGCTGCTGGATGCGGAACAGGTGGCCGCCATCCGCCGCTGACAACATGGTTGCCAGTAGTGATTCGTCGACCTTGCCATCCCTGAACGGTGAGCAGATATCTGCTTCCTCAGCCGACGCCAGACTGGCACCCGTCAGCAGCGACACTGCCAGCGCTATTCGCTTGATAAGTTTAGTCATGTCCATCATGCATCCCTCCATAGAGGATTTGAGGATTAGTATATCACCAAATAATAATATTGTAATGTATGACCTGTCTATAGGGCTGGAGTTCACTGTTCGGTGAATTATTATAAAAATAATTAAGGTAATAAAGTCAGCAGGTTAGATAATTTTTATTGTTTTTTGTGATTCGGATTATGCTGGCCCGGGGTCTGCCGGGATGGCAGAAAAAGGCCTCAATGGGGGGTGCAAACGGGGTGCAAGTGCTCGTTTCAGGCGCTCAGGGAAGGGTGGGGCCGAGGATGAATTCGACTGTTTCGAAGCCGTGGTCCTCAAGAATCGCCAGAATATCGTCACTGTCACTGTCCGGGTTCTGTTCTTCGAAGGCGGCAATCAGGCCGGTCACGTGGCGGAAGGCCTCGTGTGACTCGAAGTCATCGGGTACGCGGACCAGGCGGATGCCCTTGGCATTGCTGGCTGGCAGGATCATCAGTGTGTCAGACATGGTTGGCTCCGTTCAGCATTCGTTACGTGCCGGTGTCAGTTATTCTCCGCGACAGTATACGCAATTCAGACCTGTATTTGTCCCTGAATGAATGCCACGGATTTCTGTCCCCGCAGCTGGCTGGAAACATAGCCCTTTGCTGATTTTCATGGTTATACTTCAGGGACACGTGTTAAACAATAAAACCTGAATATCATGAACCTGAAATCCATATCAATTCTTTTGATGGCCGTGCTGCTGCCTTGCAGCAGTGCCCGTGCTGATTTGGCGCCCGGCGACAATGGCGGCTGGTGGGATGCTGCCTGGTGGAATGACGGCCTGCTCGAGGTGCCGGACAATTATCCCGTCACGAGCGAGTGGATCAGCTACCAGAGCGGTGATGTAGAGGTGCCAGCGTTGCTCGTGCGCCCGGCAGGCGAGGGCAAGTATCCGGCCGTCCTGTTCGTACATGGACGTCGCGGACTGGATGAATTGATACAGGGCCATGCACGGCGGGTTGCGGCACGCGGCTTCGTGGTGCTGGCACCGGATATCTACAAGGCACACTTCATCGGTACACATCCCATCGAGCACGATTATGCGCTGGAGAAAGATGTCGATGCGGCGGTCGACGTGCTACTGGCGCGTGATGACATCAGTTCGGACAAGGCCTGCCTGTATTCGCATACCCGCGGTGGCTATTACACCCTGAAGGTGGCGACCACCTTCAAGCGACAGGAAAACGCGATTGCCTGTTACGTGTCCTACTATCCCCACCTGCAGGATCCGAATGCGCCCGAGCCGTTGCAGGTCTATGGCTATGCACCCGAGATCGAGCAACTCGGTCTGCCGACACTGGTGTTTGTCGGTGACGAGGAACAGTATCAGCGCCGCCGCGTGATCGAGACCAGTATCGGCTTGATGCAGGACCAGGGTCGGGATGCGCGCCTCATCGTCTATCCCGGGGTGGGGCGCGGCTTTGATTTTCGTGCCGAGAACGTGCGCACCTTTGCCGATGACCTGGCCTCGAAAGATGCACTGCAACGGGCGGCGACGTTCATGCGCAAGCACCTGGTAAGGACGGTCGTGAGTGCAGGCGCGCCGTTGACGGGCGAGGCCCTCTACAACAGCGACAAGGCACCGCAGTCGATGCTCTATGACCTGCCGCGGGAAGTGGTACCGGGGGTATGGTCCGCGATCGGGGCGACGGCGCCCGGCACCTATGCGAATTCCGGGCACAACAACAACCTGTCGTTTGTCATCACCGATGCGGGTGTCGTGGTGGTCAATGCCGGCGACAATTATCTGCTGGCGAAGTCGCTGCATGACGAAATCAGGAAGATTACCGAGCAGCCGGTGAAGTACGTGGTGCTGGAGAATGGCCAGGGTCATGCCATGCTCGGTTCCAGCTACTGGCAGGAGCAGGGTGTGCCGGTGATCGCGCATGTCGATGCGCTGCACGAGATCGAGGAGCAATCGTTTGCGTTGCTGGAGGGCATGCAGGATCGCGCAAAGGAGAAGGCCGCGGGAACCCGAATCGTCATGCCGGATGAGACCTTTGACGGATCGATGATCATCGAACTGGGCGGTGAACGCATTGAATTGCTGAACCTTGGTCCGGCACACAGTCCGGGCGATATTGTTGTCTGGCTGCCCGCCAGGAAACTGGTAATCTCCGGTGACATGGCGTTCCACCAGCGCATGTTACCGTTGTTCGAGCATACCGATACACGGGCCTGGATCGAGACCTGGAACAAGTTTGAAGCCCTCGGTGCGGACGTGGTGATACCGGGACATGGTGAGCCGACCGACATGGCGACGGTGAGAAAGTACACCCGGGATTACCTGGTGTACCTGCGCGAGAAGATCGGCGAGGTAATCGAGAACGGCGGTAGCCTGCAGGAGGCCTACGTGATCGACCAGTCGCCCTACATGCATCTGCCAACCGCGGAGTTTCTGGCGAAACGCAATGCCGGGCAGGTGTTTCAGAGTATGGAATTCGATTTCTAGAGTATCCTCTATATCCCGGTGGTTTGTATTCTTTGCATGTGTTGTTAATCAGGAGGTGTTGTGATGTCTATGGTTAAAGTGATCGAGGTTATTGCTGAATCGAAAAAGTCGTGGGACGAGGCGGCAGAGAATGCCGTCAAAGAAGCGTCCAAGTCGGTGCGTAATATAAAGTCGCTGTATGTGCAGGAAATGCAGGCTGTTATAGAAGACGGGAAAATCAGCAAGTACAGGGTGAATGCCAAGATTTCCTTTGTGATTGATTAAAGCAGCTTGTCTTGAAGTTGGTTGTTGTATCAGGCCGCAGCGCCTGTCATCTGCGCTGCGGCATTTTTAACAGGGTTCGCTAAATCAGCTTCCCTGGTCAGAGAAATTTCTTCGCCATACCCAGAGAGCCACCGGCACTGTCGAGTAATGAAACGCCACTGCACGATTTGTCGATGATCTGCGGCAAGGCAGCTTTCAGGCCATCCAGTAATGAACCTTCTTCGGAGCGCCGGGGCGTCGCCACGGCGTAACTAATGTTTGAGGGTTACGTGTGTAAGGCAAGCCAGTGCTTGTAAATCAATGTGACGAGTGCTGCGGGAAATACCGGAAATTCATAAAACCGGTATGCGCGTAACATTTGTTTACATTGTTGTAATCATGCTTAACACAAATCGCCGGTCATCAGCTTGTGTTCGCTACGGGCATGCGGTGCAATGTGCGCAACGTTATGCAATGCCAATTTTGGCTATGCAGTTTAACTCGTACAGGGAGATTCAAAGACATGTCCAGACCAGGAAAGCAACGACTCATACTGCCGGCACTTGTCGCAACTGCTGCATTAAGCGGCTGCGCCAGTATGCAGGGTAGTACAGGTGGTGATCAGGCAGCTATAGCAGAGAAGGACAAGGAAATTGCGGCGCTGAATTCGCAAGTCAACCAGATGCAAAACTCACTGACTGCAGAGCAGCGGGCCCGGCTGCAGCTGGAAGCACGGGGCGCCGAGGTGGAAATGTTGCCGCAGAATGCAAAACCGGGCGAGTGTTATGCGCGGGCTTTTGTCCCACCTGTCTACAAGACAGAAAACGTACGGGTACTGAAATCTGATGCCTCGGAGCGTATTGACGTTGTCCCCTAAAAATACGAATGGGTCGACGAACGGGTGCTGGTGAAAGAGGCCTCTGAACGCCTTGAAGTTATACCTGCGACCTATGAAACGGTCACCGAAAAGATCCTGGTGATGCCGGAAAGCACCAAGATTGCCACTGTGCCTGCAAAATACAGAACAGAGACCGAGCGTGTTCTCGACAAGCCCGAGCATACCATATGGAAGAAAGGCACCGGTCCGATCACCCGG
>CAMYIO010000007.1 GCA_947258515.1 uncultured Ectothiorhodospiraceae bacterium | reverse complement strand
CGAACGACCACAACGTCGACGTCTGTATACCGTGACTTGCTCGGTCCTGGCAGCGTCCTGACCGGCCGGAGCGACACGTAGAGGTCGAGCGCCTGGCGGATCGACACGTTCACCGAGCGCCACCCGCCGCCGATCGGCGTTTGAAGCGGGCCCTTGATCCCGACCCGGTTCTGCCGGATCGACTGGATGGTGGCTGCCGGGAGCGGACACATCGCACCGGTATCAATACGTGTCAACCCGGATGTCGATGCACGGACACACCCCTATATTTCCACGGGGCTGCGCGATAACAAGTTTGGCATTGATGTCGACACGGCACTGCAGGTGTATCAGCACGCTACCGACCTGCCACATCTGCAGGTAACCGGTATTGACTGTCACATTGGTTCACAGCTGACCGATACCGCACCGTTTGTGGATGCACTCGAACGGGTGCTGCAACTGGTGGACCGGCTGCAGTCAGACGGCATTGAACTGGCGCATATCGACCTCGGTGGCGGCCTCGGCATTTCCTACAGTGACCGGGAGCAACCGCCACTGCCGGATGCCTATGCACGTGCCCTGCTGGCACGCATGTCAGGCCGCCCGCAGGAACTGCTGCTGGAACCGGGCCGCGCCATTGCCGGCAATGCCGGCATACTGCTGACGACCGTGGAATACCTGAAACATACACCGCACAAGAACTTTGCGATTATCGATGCGGCCATGAACGATCTGCAACGCCCTGCGCTGTACGATGCCTGGCACGACATCGTGCCGGTACAGCCACGCGAGGGTACGCCAACACGCTATGATGTCGTTGGCCCGGTTTGCGAAACGGGTGACTTCCTTGGCAAGGATCGCGAGCTGTTACTGGCCGAAGGTGACCGGCTGGCAATCCGCTCCGCCGGTGCCTACGGCTTCACCATGAGCTCCAATTACAACTCACGCCCGCGTGCGGCCGAAGTCATGGTGGACGGCAACCGCGTGTTTGTGATCCGTGAACGGGAAACGCTGGATGATCTTTATCGCCACGAACAACTACTGCCGTCCTGAGTCATGGTCTTGAACTTCACCAAGATGCACGGGCTCGGCAATGACTTTATCGTCATCGACGCCATCAACCAGTGCGTATCCCTGACGCCGCAGCAGGTACAGCAGCTGGCTGACCGCCATTTCGGCATCGGCTGTGACCAGTTGCTGCTGGTTGAGGCAGCCACTACCGCCGCGTCGGACTTTCGTTACCGCATTTACAATGCCGATGGCGGTGAAGTGCAGCAGTGCGGCAATGGTGCGCGCTGCTTCATGCGCTTTGTCCGTGACCAGGGCCTGACGGACAAGTCGCAGCTGCAGGTCGAAACTCTCGGCGGCCCGCTGCAGCTCACCCTGCAGGCCGACGGCCGGATTAGCGTCGACATGGGCGTACCGCGGCTGGAACCGGCTGACATTCCTTTTGTCGCGCCGCAGCGCGAGCCTGCCTACGTGCTGGATGTCCTTGACCGGCACCTGGAAATCGCGGCCATTTCCATGGGCAACCCGCATGCCGTGCTGCGGGTCGATGACATCGAGAACGCCCCCGTCGCCAGCGTCGGCCCGGCTCTCGAACATCATCCGCGCTTTCCGGAACGCGCCAATGTCGGCTTCATGCAGATCGTGGATGATAGCTGCATCCGCTTGCGTGTCTTTGAGCGCGGCGCCGGTGAAACGCTCGCCTGCGGCAGCGGCGCCTGCGCCGCCGTTGTGGCCGGACGCCTGTGGGAACGATTGTCAGAAAGTGTCAAAGTACTCCTGAACGGCGGCGAACTTGTGGTAAGCTGGGCCGGCGAGGGGCAGCCGGTGCTGATGACCGGGCCCGCCACGACAGTCTACCAAGGGCGCATGGAACTATGACGACATCTCAGCAGACTCAATCACCGGCACTGCCACTGGAAGAAAAAACGGTTGCCGATTATCTGCGTGACAATCCCGAGTTCTTTCATAACAACGCCAGCCTGCTGGCCTCCCTGCAAATACCACATGCCGTGGGTCCCGCCGTTTCACTGGTGGAACACCAGGTCAAGGTACTGCGCGATCAAAACAGTCAGCTAAAGCGCAAGCTCATGGACCTGGTGCATGTCGCCCGCGACAACAATCGCCTCAATGAACGCATGCACCAGCTGACCCTTGGCCTTGTCAAGGCACACTCGCTGGAAACACTGCTGGACACCCTCACCGAAAACCTGCTGGGCGAGTTCAACGCCGATACCGTCGTCATGCGTCTGGCCGGCATGACGGAGACACAAACACGTGAATGCGGCGTTGAAGTCTATGACCCGAACGCAGCCGAGCTACGGCATTTCGAGGCATTTCTGAAGACCTCACGGCCGCAGTGCGGACGCTTTAAACAGGAGCAGCTGCAGTACCTGTTTGGCGACCAGGCACAGGCGATTGAATCAGCGGCCCTGATTCCGCTGGGCCATCACTGCCAGCAAGGTGTGCTGGCAATCGGCAGCCGCGAAGCCAGCCGCTTCCACCCCGGTATGGGCACACTGTTCCTGACCCACCTGGGTGAACTGATGGACCTGTTGCTGACCGAGCACCTCAAGACCGACGCCCCGGTGACAGACTGAAGCGGGACCTGACATCGCCCTGCAGTGCCTGAAGATCGTGGCATCCCCCCCTACCCTGCACTGGATCAACAAATTCCTGCATCATCTGCGGACCGAGCGACGGCTCTCGGACAACACCGGCAAGCACTACCGGCGTGACCTGCTGGAACTGCAGGGCTGGTGTGAAAAGGCCGGCGTCAATGACTGGCGCGATCTTGATAGCCGGCACGTCAGACACTATGCGGCGCAGTGCCACCGTCGCGGTCTGAGCGGACGCAGCATTCAGCGACGCCTGTCAGCACTGCGTTCGTTCTACAACTACCTGCTGCGCGAACACGCGGTCACCCTGAACCCCGGTCTGGATGTGCGTGCACCGAAATCGGAGCAGCATCTGCCGGATACCCTCAACGTCGATGACATCGCCAGTCTGTTGAACGTCAACAGCGAGGACCTGCTGGTGGTACGTGACCTCGCCATGCTGGAACTGATGTATTCATCCGGTCTGCGGCTCTCTGAGCTGGTCGGCCTGAATGACGGCGATGTGGATTTTAATGACCGCACCGTGCGGGTCACCGGCAAGGGGGCAAAAACACGTGTGCTACCGGTGGGTGGCAAGGCCATCAGTGCCTTGCGTGCCTGGCAGCAACTGCGTCCGCAGCGTGGCAGCGAAGCCGCCATCTTTACCGGTCGCGGCGGCAAGCGTCTGGGGGTACGGGCGGTGCAACAACGCGTCAAGGACTGGGCGCGTCGGCAGGGTATTCCGGGTGATGTACACCCGCACACGCTGCGACACTCCTTCGCCAGTCACCTGCTGGAATCCAGCGGCGACCTGCGCGCCGTGCAGGAACTCCTCGGACACGCGGATATCAGCACCACGCAGATCTATACCCACCTTGATTTCCAGCACCTTGCACAGGTCTACGACAAGGCCCACCCGCGCGCGCGCAAAGCGAAATAACCGCGTTTTAAAACCCCTTTTTATTCAGTCCGATTGTCCCAATTGTTTGGTGTACAATCGAACGCCCTTTTTGCGGAGGCTCAATGTGGACCAATTTCACGGCACAACCATCCTTTCTGTCCGGCGCGGCAACAGCGTTGCCATTGGTGGTGATGGCCAGGTAACCATGGGCGACACTATTATGAAGGGCAATGCCCGCAAGGTCCGCCGCCTCTATGATGACAAGGTCATCGCGGGTTTTGCCGGCGGGACGGCCGATGCCTTTACCCTGTTCGAACTGTTTGAAGGCAAACTGGAGAAACACAGCGGTCAGCTGACACGGGCGGCGGTTGAACTGGCAAAGGACTGGCGCACCAACAAGATGCTGCGCAACCTCGAGGCCCTGCTGGCCGTGGCTGATAGCGAGACCTCGTTGATTATCAGCGGCAACGGCGATGTGATCGAGCCGGAAAACTCCCTCATGGCGATTGGCTCGGGCGGACCCTATGCACAGGCAGCGGCCCGTGCGCTGCTGGATAATACCGACATGTTCGCGCCCAATGGGGCGCTCCTGCGGTCGGGCTGTCAATAACCGGGAAGAAAGTATGTCGCAAATGACACCCAGAGAAATCGTCCAGGAACTGGACAAACACATCATCGGCCAGGATGACGCCAAGCGCTCGGTAGCCATTGCCTTGCGCAACCGCTGGCGGCGTATGCAGGTCGACGAGCAGCTGCGTGCAGAGATCACCCCGAAGAACATCCTCATGATCGGCCCCACAGGCGTGGGTAAAACAGAGATCGCGCGTCGCCTGGCACGGCTTGCCAATGCCCCCTTCATCAAGGTCGAGGCCACCAAGTTTACCGAAGTGGGCTACGTGGGTCGTGATGTCGAGTCTATCGTGCGCGATCTTGCCGATGCCGCCATCAAGCTGGCACGCGAGACCGCCATGGACAAGGTGCGCCACCGTGCAGAAGATGCCGCGGAAGACCGTATTCTGGATGCCCTGCTGCCATCACCCAAGGGCATGGCGCCTGGCGCGGCAGATGACAGCACATCCGAAACCCGTCAGAAATTTCGCAAGCGCCTCCGCGAGGGTACGCTGGATGACAGGGAAATCGAGATCGAGCTCTCGGTTACCCCCGTGGGTGTGGAAATCATGGCACCACCCGGCATGGAAGAGATGACCAGCCAGCTGCAGGGCATGTTCCAGAATATGGGCGGCAACCGTACCAAGTCACGCAAACTGCGCATCAAGGATGCACGCAAGCTGCTCTGTGACGAGGAAGCTGCCAGAATGATTAACGAGGACGACCTTAAACACAGCGCACTGGAAAACGTCGAGCAAAACGGCATCGTGTTCCTCGATGAAATCGACAAGGTCACCCGGCGTGGCGAGTCCAGTGGACCAGACGTCTCGCGTGAAGGCGTGCAGCGTGACCTGTTACCCCTGGTCGAAGGCAGCACCGTCTCGACCAAGCACGGCATGGTAAAGACCGATCATATTCTGTTTATTGCCTCGGGTGCGTTTCACCTCTCGAAACC
Source organism: uncultured Ectothiorhodospiraceae bacterium (assembly GCA_947258515.1). Taxonomy (GTDB): domain Bacteria; phylum Pseudomonadota; class Gammaproteobacteria; order UBA9214; family UBA9214; genus UBA9214. The sequence goes on along the minus strand of CAMYIO010000007.1, from coordinate 27,051 downwards.
CTCGGACCTGATACCGGAACTGCAGGGGCGGCTACCCATTCGGGTTGAGCTCGATGATCTGGGTGCCGCCGAATTTACCCGTATCCTTACGGAACCGGATGCCTCGTTGACGGAACAATACGCCGCGCTCATGGCTACCGAGAACGTCACCCTGGAGTTTTCCGAAAACGGCATTGTGCGCATTGCCGAAATCGCCAGTCAGATCAATGAACGCACGGAAAATATCGGTGCACGGCGCCTGCACACGGTGATGGAACGTTTGCTGGAAAAGATCTCGTTTGAGGCCACCGACAGTGCCGGCATGAAGCTGGTTATCGATGCAGCCTACGTCAATGAACATCTCGATGCACTGGTCAAGGATGAAGACCTGAGCCGCTACATACTGTAAACAGACAGGCTATACGCCATCACTGCATACACACAGAGGACGACATGACAGACGCACCCAAGCCCGTTGAGATCAACCTGCATCAGAAATCCCGGATTCTGGAAATCAGTTATTCGGATGGCGAACGTTTCGAACTCAGCTACGAGTTTATGCGCGTGCATTCACCCTCCGCAGAAGTGCAGGGCCACGGACCGGGCCAGGGTGTGCTGCAGACTGGCAAGCAGGATGTCATGATCACCCACATCGAACCGGTCGGCAGATATGCGATCCAGCCATCGTTCGATGACGGCCATGATACCGGCATCTACTCCTGGGAAACGCTCTATGACATGGGCAGGAACAGGGACAGGTACTGGAAGGAATACCTGGAAAAACTGGAAAAAGCCGGTCATACGCACCAGCAAAGGGTCTAGATCCGGCTATCTGGACATTTCAACAACGCAGGCTTTTTTGCGAACGCTTTCCAAATAAGGCCATAATAAAACCAGCCATGCCAGACAAGACCACACATTTCGGCTTTCGCAATGTACCTGTCTCCGAGAAGACGCGGCATGTTCGACAGGTATTTGATTCCGTTGCGGACAACTATGACTTGATGAACGACCTGATGTCGTTCGGCATCCACCGCTTGTGGAAGCGCTTTGCCATCAACATGGCTGCCCTGAAACAGGGTCAGCAGGTACTGGACCTGGCCGGTGGTACCGGCGACCTGACCCGACTGATGGCACCCGCCGTAGGCCCCTCCGGACACATCGTGCTCTCGGATATCAATGCCGCCATGCTGGACAACGGGCGCCGGCAACTGCTGGACAAGGGGATTGCCGGGAATGTCACCTTTGCCCTGGCGAACGCCGAGCAATTACCGTTTGCGGATAACCGCTTTGACCTGGTGACCATGGCCTTTGGACTGCGCAATGTCACCGACAAGCAGCGCGCACTGAATGCCATCTTCCGCGTGCTCAGACCCGGTGGCCGCCTGCTGGTGCTGGAATTTTCAAAACCGGTGGCCGCACTGAAGCCAGCCTATGATTTTTATTCATTCACTGTACTGCCGAAACTCGGGCAGTTGATTGCCAGGGATGCGCCCAGCTATCGCTACCTGGCCGAATCGATACGCATGCATCCCGACCAGCCGACCCTGCAAGCCATGATGGAACAGGCCGGCTTTGAACGCTGTGACTACCACAACCTGACGGGCGGCATCGTGGCCATACACCGCGGGTACAAATTCTGATGCCTGCCATGCAGCAAGCTGCGCGTCCCGGAGGCGGCTGATGCAACTGCCCGCGAGCACCATCACGGGGCTTGAAGCGCTTGTTAACCGCTACCTGCGGCTCGACCCGGCGATCGGCTCACGCATGGCCACCTTGTCCGGACGCTGCATTGGCATTGCGCTCAGCGGGCTTGACCTGACCCTGTTTGTCTTCCCGGATGAACACGGCATTCAACTCAGGGACCATGCGGAAGTCGAACCGGACACGGTATTGCGCGGCACACCGCTGGGCATGGTACGCCTTGGCATTGGCGGCAATACCGCAAAAACCCTGTTTTCCGGTGACGTGGTCATCGAGGGTGACGTCGAAACCGGACAGGCCTTCAAGGCCATTCTCGATGAGCTGGATATCGACTGGGAAGAACAGCTCTCGAAACTCACCGGCGATGTCGTCGCCCACCAGCTCGGCAACGTGGCACGCCGTGGCCGCCGCGCATTCCGGCTTGGCCTTGGCACCCTTGAACAGGACATCGGCGAGTACCTGCAGGAAGAACTGCGGGTGCTGCCGACACGCATAGAAACAGAAAACTTCAGCAGCGACGTGACCCGCATCAGTATGGATGCAGAGCGACTCGACGCCCGGCTGAAACGCCTGCAGGCAAAGGCTGAAAAGGGCATCAACAGCTGACATGATACGGCCGGCACAAATTATACGACTGGTACATATTAATTTTGTGCTGGCACGGCATGGACTGGATGAAATCATCCTCGCGACACACCTGTTCCGGCCTTTCCGGTTTCTCTACTACCTGGCACCCTGGAACTGGATACCACGCACGCGTGGACCACGCGGGGTACGTATCCGGCGCGCACTCGAAGATCTGGGGCCCATCTATGTGAAATTCGGACAGATCCTCTCAACACGGCGGGACCTGTTGCCGGATGACATCGCGCTGGAACTGGCACACCTGCAGGATGATGTGCCGCCCTTTCCCGGCAGTCAGGCACGTGCTGCCATCGAGGCCGCGCTCGGTGCACCCGTTGAAGAAATTTTTCGGCAATTCGACGAGACACCGCTGGCATCCGCGTCCATCGCACAGGTCCACGCCGCACAGCTCAAGGATGGTACCGCCGTCGTCATCAAGGTGCTGCGGCCGAATATCAGCCAGCAAATAACACGTGACGTGAACCTGCTGTACACGATTGCGCGGCTGGCTGAGCGTTACTGGCAACATGGTCGCCGACTGCGACCGCGTGAAGTGATTGCCGAATTCGAAAAGATCCTCTACGACGAACTCGACCTGTTGCGCGAGGCTGCCAATGCCTCGCAACTGAGGCGCAACTTCAGCGGCACCGATCTGCTGTATGTTCCTGAGGTGTACTGGCCCTGGTGCCGCCCCGACGTCATGGTGATGGAGCGCATTTATGGCATACAGGTCAGCGATATCGACGAGCTGCGCGCTCAGGGTATCGATCTGAAAACCCTCTCGGAACGCGGTGTTGAAATCTTTTTCACACAGGTATTTCGCCACAATTTTTTCCATGCCGACATGCATCCTGGCAATATCTTTGTCGGCACTGACGGTCGTTACATGGCGGTGGATTTCGGCATCATGGGCACCCTGAATCCCGTCGATCAGCGCTACCTTGCCGAGAATTTTCTGGCCTTCTTCAACCGTGATTACCGGCGGGTGGCCGAGCTGCATGTCGAATCGGAATGGGTTCCGGAAGGGACCCGGGTGGATGAATTCGAGGCCGCGATTCGCACCGTGTGCGAACCGATATTTGAAAAGCCACTAAACGAAATCTCGTTTGGCAATGTGCTGCTGAGGCTGTTTCAGACGGCACGCCGCTTCAACATGGAGGTCCAGCCACAACTGGTGCTGTTACAAAAGACCCTGTTGAATATCGAGGGCCTGGGCAGGCAGCTGTACCCCGAACTGGATCTCTGGAAAACCGCCAAGCCGTTCCTGGAACGCACCATGAGCGAACAACTGGGTGCACGTTCTTTTTTACGCAACCTGAAAGAGAGCCTGCCCGCGTTGAGCGACAGCCTGCCGGATCTGCCGATACTGGCTCACCGCGTCCTGGAACAGGCCAGCAGCGGCAAACTGCAGGTGGAATGGACATCCCGTGAGCTTAAACGCCTGCGACTTGAACTGCGCCGTGCCAATCGACGCAATTCAAACGTCATCATTGGCACCGGGCTGATTGTCACAGCAGCGATCATCTACGGTCTCGATGGCTCGGCACCGCCGATGGTCATGGGTGCTCCGCTGCTAAGCTGGATATGTGGAGGCCTGGGTTTATTCCTGCTGTTTCTCAACTGGCCGGATGCCAACGACTAGAACCTGTCAGTGCTGAACATTCTGCACTCGGCAAGGTAGCGGGTGACAGCGGCTATCAGGCGCGTTGCAGGCCTGCTTCAACCTCCTCGCGCCTTTGTTTGCCGGCAAGCAGCTCTATCAGGGTCAGTGCAAAGTCCATCGCGGTACCTGGCCCCCGCGAGGTAATGACAGTACCATCGATAACGACGGGTGCTTCCCGGTAATCAAGCCCCGGGATGCTGTCAATTTCCAGTGTGCCGGGGTAACCGGTCGCACGCTTGCCGTGCAGTAAACCGGCCTGCGCCAGCACCCTGGGGGCGGCGCATATCGCTGCCGTGTATTTACCAGCAGCTGACATACTGCGCAGCAGCTCGATGATGCGTTCATCGTCTCGAAGATGGTCCGCACCCGGCAGACCGCCGGGTAGCACGATCATGTCGTATTCCTGCTGCAAGGCCCTGTCAAGGGTCATGTCAGGCAGCAGCACCAGGCCACGGGAAGCACGCACCGGCTGCTCATCCAGCCCCGCCGTCACCACCTCGATACCGGCGCGTCGCAGCAGATCGACCACGGTCACCGCTTCCAGTTCCTCGCAGCCCTGCGCTAGCGGGACAAGGGCGTTTGCCATGCAATACTCCGTTCGTTCTGCAGTTCAATCAGGCGTGATACCGGCAGCAATTGTACCCCCTGCCGATGCAGGTTTTCGAGCTCTTCTGTCAAAACACCCAGTGTACCCGGGAAAGGGTGCCCGATCCCCAGTGCGGTGCCATCGCGTTTGGCAATTACGACCAGCCTCCTGAACTGCGCACGTACTGCCTCGGGTTCAGGGTTGTTGTCGAGAAATACATTTCGGGAGCTGCTCGGTACACCGTATTCAACGGCAAGCTGTCTCGCGACGGTCGCCTTGGTCGTGCGGCTGTCAATAAAAAAAAGGTTGCCGCGCTGATTGATGTCTTGCATCAACCACGCCATGTTACCGGGGTGCTGTGTTAGCAAACTGCCCTTGTGATTGTTCAAACCACTGACATGCGGAACGGCCGCAATGCCGCGCGCCAGTACATCCATGAATTGCTGTTCCGTCATATCAAGCGTCAACGTGCCCTTCTCGACACGCTTGTGCCCGTGATCAAGGGCCTGCATTGGTAGATGCAGCATGATTTCCTTGCGATAGGCGTGGGCCTGGCTGGCAAGCGCTTTCGTAAACGGACCATAGGGCAGGAAGGCACAGGCGACGGGGCCGGGCAGTGAGACGGCACGCATGCCCTGTTCGCGCTGATTGCCGAGATCATCAATAATCAGTGCGATGGCGGGCAGGTATTTTTCAGTATCAGCAGGGGCGGCATGCACAGCCATTACCGCGAACCATTGAAAATACAGCCATAGGGTAACAGGGAAACACCATATCGCCGGTTTGAATTTCATGCACTAGTGATTACTGCATGCGTTCCTGCAGAATCGCCAGGCCCTTCAGCAGGTTCAGGGCCTCGTAGAGCATGTAGTCTTCCGTTACAGACACCGTGACTTCATCTTCTTCAGTGTCATCGGATGCCTGGCCATCATCCCCATTACCGTTTTCCAGGTGGCGTGACAGGTTCGCTTCCTTCAATGGCTCGATTTTCCGCTCGAGGGCCGCGACCTCAATGCTCTCCAGTTCGATATCGGGTGTAATACCCTCCGCCTGTATCGATTTACCCGAGGGCGTGTAATAGCGTGCCGTGGTTAACTTCAGTGCGGAGTCACTACTGAGCGGCAGAATGGTCTGCACCGACCCCTTGCCGAATGTTTTAACACCCACGATGATGGCGCGCTTGTGGTCCTGCAGTGCACCGGCAACAATTTCCGAGGCAGAAGCTGAACCCTGGTTTACCAGCACCACCAGTGGTGCGCCATTGATGACATCATCCGGCGTCGCGTTGAAGCGCAACCTGGAATCAGCGATGCGTCCCTCGGTGTAGACAATCATGCCCTTCTTGAGGAAGGCGTCAGAAACGGCGACGGCACCGTTCAGCACACCGCCGGGATTGTTACGTAAATCCAGCACCAGCCCCTGCAGCGCACCCTTGTTTTCCTTTTTCAATTTCGCAATGGCATCAATCATGTTTTCTGCCGTTTTTGACTGGAACTGGGAGATGCGTAAATATCCAAAACCGGGCTCAAGCAGACGCGCCTTGACACTTTTTACCTTGATGATATCGCGCGTAATACTGATCTTCAGGGGCTGATCAACACCTTCACGCACAATGGTCAATTCAATATCGGAACCTGGCTTGCCACGCATGATTTTCACGGCTTCATTGAGTGTCATGCCCTTTACCGGGGTATCGTCGAGCCGGATAACCAGATCGCCCGCCTCTACGCCGGCACGCTGAGCCGGGGTGTCATCGATCGGAGCAATCACCTTGACGAATCCGTTTTCCATCCCTACCTCGATACCCAAACCACCGAACTGGCCGGTGGTGCCGACCTGCAGTTCGGTGAACTGTTCGGCATCCAGGTAGGCGGAATGGGGATCCAGTCCCGACAACATGCCGCGGATTGCATTTTCTATCAATTCCTTGTCATCCACATCAACGACATAGTCATTCTTGATGCGTCCGAAAACATCACTGAAGGTGCGCAGTTCCTCGACCGGCAACGTGGCCTGGGCACTCTCGCGTTCAGCAAATACACCATGTCCTATTGATACCAGCACACCGGCAACCAGCCCGGTCAGGACCAGCAAATAATTCTGAAATTTGGGTTTCATGTTGTTATTCCATACAAGGTCAGCAGGCAATTCGCCTTGACTGCCTGAAAAGGGTTAAGAGTCGCCGCTGACAAGACATCGCGACAATATCACAGCACCGGTTACAGCGGTATCGGCGTCCGCCCTGAAAGCTTTCATCCGCCGGTAATTTGCCATTTACCCTCATTCAGACACTGCAGCAGCGGCTTAATTCCTGGGCAATGGGGTAAATACTAGTGTTTTGACTGTAACGGTAACGGCTGTCCCTTGAACCAGGCTGTGGGGTTAAACGGCCGTCCGTCCTTGCGCAACTCCAGGTACAGGCCGTCCTGATCCTGCCCGCCGCTGCTGCCGGCGGCAGCCACTACCTCGCCGTGCTTCACCCAGTCACCGACAGCCTTGTAGAGGCCGCGATTCTGCCCGTACAGAGACATATATCCGCCACCATGGTCGATAATCAGCAACAGGCCAAACCCCCGTAACCAGTCGGCAAATGCAACACGACCGTTGGCAATGGCATGTACATCCGCACCGGCACGCGCGGCGATGAGTACACCGCTGGATTGCAGTTCCCCGGACGCCTGCTTCTCTCCATAACGCCGCGTGATGCGCCCCGCCACCGGCCACTGCAGCTTTCCTTTCAGCTGACGCAGCGGTGTGGCAGCGCCTTGCGGCGGAACCTTGCGCATGGCTTCCTGCAAAGACTGTAGCAGTGTCTGCAGGCGTTCTTCATCCTTCTGCAGGGTGGACAATTCGCCCGCCTTGAGCTGCAAATCGCGCTGCAGCTGTGCAAGTATCGTTCGTCGTTTGTCCTGTTGCTGCGTCAGACGCGCTGATTTATCCCGCTGCTGCAATCGCATTTGTTCAATTTCTGTCTGCTGCTCAACAAGTGCTCGCTCAATGTCATTGATCCTGGCAAGTGTCGCGCGCAACTCCTGCAGTCGGGTGGCGCGTGCACGGGTGAAATAGCCATGGTAGGTCATCATGCGGCCAACCCTGGCAGGGTCCTGCTGGTTTAGCAACAGCTTGATCCGCTGCTGCCTCCCTGCTGTGTACGCCGATTGCAGGTCCAGAGCCAGTGTCTGGCGCAGGTCCGCCAGCAACAGGCGTTCAGCGGCCCGATCGTTGTTCAATGAGGCTATCTTGAAGCGTGTAGTGTCTGCATCCGCGTCCAGCTGATAGAGCTCGGCGGTGACCCTGCCAATCTCCTTTTCGGTCTTTTCCAGTGCTGCCTGCACGTCACTGCGCTGACCGCGCATAGAATCGACTTCAGACTTGATATCATGGATATGCGCACGCAGCTTTTGCAGTTTCTCTGTCTGCACCGCGATATCCCCGGCCGCCGCAGGCGCAGACACAGCTGCCAGCAGTAGCACAAAAAGCACCCGGTAACAGCAATGAAAGGCAGCACCGACAGCTGCAGGAATGATGCGCAGCCGGCCTGGCGGCCGCAGCGAATCAGCCACGCACGTCCGCGACTGATTCCGGCTCGGTGGCATCGTTGATGTCCGACAGCAGTTCCACCAGCGGGGTGCCGGTCATGTCCGGCGGTATCGGCATGTTCATAAGCGCCAGCATCGTCGGCGCGATATCTGACAGCGCACCATTCTCCAGCATCTGTGCCGGACGCCCGACATAAACAAGTGGCACAAGATTCATGGTGTGCGCGGTGTGTGCCTGGCCGGTATTATTATCCAGCATCAGTTCGGCATTGCCATGATCCGCGGTCACCAGCATTTCACCACCATGGTTGACTATTGCCGCCAGGATCCGGCCCAGGCAGGTGTCGACTGCCTCGATGGCTTTCACCGCGGCGTCAAATTTACCGGTATGACCGACCATGTCCGGATTGGCGTAATTACAGATTATTACGTCATAGCTGCCACCCTCTATGGCAGCGACCAGTGTGTCAGTCACTTCGGGGGCGCTCATCTCCGGCTGCATGTCATAGGTGGGAACCATGGGTGATTTCACCATTATCCGGTCTTCCCCATCAAATGGCTTTTCCCGTCCGCCATTGAAAAAAAACGTCACGTGTGCATATTTCTCGGTCTCGGCAAGTCGCAACTGATGCAGACCGTTCTTCGCGACATAATCTCCAAACACATCCTTGAGACGTTCTGCCGGATAGGCCACCGGCACATCAAAGGTTGCCTTGTACTCGGTCAAACTGACGAAGCTCCCAAGCCTGGGGTGCCGCTGTCGAACAAAGCCGTCGAAATCCGGCTCAATAAAGGGTCGGGTTATCTGCCGCGCCCGATCTGATCGAAAGTTCATGAAGACGATGACATCGCCATCCTCGACCGTGACTGGCTGGCTCCCCTCGGGGACAATCGCGGTTGCCTTGACGAATTCATCGCCCTCGTCGCGCGCGTAGGCCATCTGCAGCGCGCTCATGGCATCCAGCGCCTGAAACTCCGCTTTTCCCTGGGTAATCAGATCGTAGGCCGCCTGGATACGCGGCCAGCGGTGGTCACGGTCCATGGCATAGTAGCGACCGATGATTGAGGCAAAGCGGCCACCGCCGAGTGTTTCGAACAATTGTTGTGTGGATTCGATGGACGCAGCTGCGCTGCGCGGAGAAGTATCCCGACCATCGAGAAAGGCATGCAGGTAAACCTTTTTCGCGCCACGCTGCAGTGCCAGCTCGACCATGGCATGGATATGCTCTTCGTGACTGTGCACGCCACCGGGGGACAGCAGGCCGAGTACATGCACGGCCTTGTCATTTTCTATTGCCAGATCAACTGCATCAGTCAGCGTGTGGTTTCTGAAAAAGGAACCGGTTTTAATGGCACGGCTGACGCGGGTAAATTCCTGGTACACCACGCGACCGGCGCCGAGGTTCAGATGACCGACCTCGGAATTTCCCATCTGGTCTGCGGGCAAGCCCACCGCCGCGCCCGAGGTGCGTATCAGGGTATGTGGATAGCTGTTCCAGAGCCTGTCCCAGACCGGTTTTTTCGCTGCCGCAATGGCATTGTGCTGTGGTGTTTCACTGTAGCCCCAACCATCGAGGATAAGCAGTACCATGGGCCGTGCAGGGCTGCGATTGGATGTCTTCTTTTGCTGTTTGCTCATGTATTTGGAAAGAGTCTAAATCAGATTGCTTGCTGATTTCCAGTGTTGCCGGGAGGCTGTTGGCAGAAACTGTCTGAACCAGGCGGTAATGTCAATGTTTCAGCCCTTGTCTGTAGCCGAAACGGCTTATTATTGTATAATGTTTTAATAATGAATGCAGTAAGCTACAATTAAATCAGGTATTTGAGGGGCGAATTAATGAATATAAGCAGTGAAACTCTCATCACGCGTGATGAAGACATCGACCGCGCGTCACGCTCGCTCAAGGCCATGTCGCACCCGCTGCGACTGAAAATTCTCTGTACACTCGGCGACCAGGAAATCAGTGTGCAGGATATTGTGGAGCGTGTCGGCACTTCGCAAAGCAATATTTCCCAGCATCTCGCCATTCTCAGAGACAAGGGCATTCTTGCGTCTCGCAAGGACGCCAACCGCGTCTACTACCGCGTCGGTGATTCACGTACCTTGCGATTGATTGGCATGATGCGTGAAGTGTTTTGTCACAGCCCCTGAGTAACTGTTCTGTAATCTAACACCCCGAATCATTTTTCTTCTCAACAAAGACTTTTAGCCCGATGGATACTCACCAGCTGATAGAATTTGCCGGTAACCACCGTCTGCTGGTGATGGCCTTGTTTGCCATTGTCGTGATGCTGATTGTATCCGAGATACAGCAGCGCCTCAGTCGTGTCAAAGAGGTCAGTCCCGCCGAAGCCACCCGCCTGCTCAATCATGAGAATGCCACCATGATTGATATGCGCACCGACAAGGACTATCGTGAAGGCCATATTGCAAATGCCGTTAACGTGCCAACAGGGAATGCAGACATTCCGGCGTCCCTTAGCAAGCACCGAGAACGTCCGGTGGTTGTTTATTGCCAGCGAGGACAGCGCTCCACAGCGCTATGCAACAAGCTCAGCAAACAGGGGTTTGAATCGGTATATAACCTGAAAGGCGGTGTTCTGGCCTGGCAAAAAGCGGAACTGCCACTGACCAAAAACAGTTAACCGGTCTTTCAGCTCAGAATAGATTACTAAGGAATCCTACCCATGGCGGATAAACAATCGGCAGCCCCTCAGAACGAGGGAGAACAGAAATCCATTCAGCTGCTAAAGATCTATCTTAAAGACGTATCCTTCGAGACGCCGAACTCACCCGCAATTTTCCTGAAAGAATGGAAACCCAATCTTGAATTCCAGGTCGGCAACAGTGCGGCACTGACCAACGATGGTCAGCATGAGGTGATACTCGCACTAACCGTCACGGTCACGGTAAATGGTGAAACCGCCTATCTTGCCGAGGTGCACCAGGCAGGAATCTTTTCTATTACAGGTCACGAGCCCGACGAAGTTCAACGCCTTCATAATGTCTTTTGCAACCGCTTCCTTTACCCCTATGCCTGTGCCGCGCTCTCCGATCTGGTCACAAAGGGCGGTTTCCCCCAGCTGCTCCTGTCACCGATCAACTTTGATCTGATGTATAAAAAGCGGCTCGAGGAAGCACAAGCCGCAAAGACGGCGACAACAAAACATTAGCTACGCATCCCCCGACTTAACGGAAATTCGGCTCCCCCGCAAATAAATGCGCGATAACGGAATCACTGTCCTCGGCGCCGGCTCATGGGGCACGGCACTCGCCATCCGGCTGGCAACGAATAACAATGCAACCTCCCTGTGGGGCCACGAAGCGGATTTCATGGCGACACTGTCCCGGGAACGCCAGAACCGGCAGTATCTCCCCGACTTTCAGTTTCCTGAATCCCTGGTGATAGAAACCGGCCTGGCCAGGGCGGTACAGGCCAACCGTGACCTGTTGATCGTCGTTCCCAGCCACGCCTTTCGCGAGGTACTGACCAGTGTAGCGCCATTGCTTAACGAAAAATCGCGCATCGCCTGGGCCACCAAGGGTCTGGAACATGTCAGCGGCAAGTTTATGAGTGATGTCTTTGAGGATGTGCTGGGCTCGAGCTATCCGGCTGCCGTGGTGTCCGGACCCACCTTTGCCAGGGAAGTCGCTGCCGGTCTACCAACCGCACTGACCGTCGCCTCATACAACCCGGTGTTTGCCAACGACATCGCGAGCCGTCTGCATGGTGGCACCATGCGTGCCTACACCAGTGACGACATGCTGGGTGTGCAGCTGGGTGGAACGGTGAAGAACGTCCTTGCGATTGGCACAGGTATTGCCGATGGCATGCAATTCGGCGCCAATGGCCGCGCGGCACTGATTACACGCGGGCTTGCGGAAATCATCCGCCTCGGCGATGCCATGGGTGCGCGCCGTGAAACCCTGATGGGTCTGTCCGGTGTCGGCGACCTGATCCTCACCTGCACCGATGACCAGTCGCGCAACCGGCGACTGGGGCTGGCGCTGGGAAAAGGCACGGCAATCGACACGGCCATTAAGGACATTGGCCAGGTCGTTGAGGGTTACAACACGGCCCGGGAAGTGGTGCAACTCGCCGAACGATACCGGGTTGAATTGCCGATTTCCGAGCAGGTCTACCGCGTACTGCACGAAGGATTGCCACCGGCTGAAGCCGTGCATAACCTGCTGGCACGCGAAATTAAATCAGAGTCCGTCAGTTGAACCCTTGAAGGCCTGTTGTCGCCAGGCCTCGTATACCAGTATGGACACGGTATTCGAAAGATTCAGGCTACGGCTGTTAGCAGTCATCGGCACACGCAACACGGCTGTGCGACCGATCGCCTGCAGCACCTCATCGGGCAGGCCGCGTGTTTCCGGTCCGAACAGGAAGGCATCACCCGCCGCGTAACCGGGCTCCGAGTAGCAACGTGCGCCCCTGGTCGACACGGCCCATAGCCGAAGCGGCTTGATGGTTTCAATAAAGGCGTCCAGTGAGTCATGCTCATGCATGGTGGCCCACTCGCGGTAGTCGAGACCCGCGCGGCGCAACTTGCGATCATCCAGTTCAAACCCGAGTGGATGAATGAGGTGCAAGGCACTGCCGGTATTGGCGCAAAGGCGTATGATATTGCCCGTATTGGGCGGAATCTCCGGCTGATACAACACCACATGAAACATCAGGAACCCCTGCAGTCCGGAATCTAGTTGATGGTGATGACAGACACTGAACGGCAAAAACTGGCAGTGGATTTCTGCGGGATGCCGCTGACATCGCCACTGGTCCTGTTATCCGGCTGCGTCGGCTTCGGCGAAGAATATACCCGGGTTGCCGGCTTTTCCAACCGGGATGTCGGTGCCATCTGCCTGAAGGGTACCACGCTGCAACCGCGGCTCGGCAACCGGCCACACCGGGTCGCGGAAACACCGGCCGGCATGCTCAATGCCATCGGTCTTCAAAACCCGGGTACAGACCATGTCATCAAGCACATCCTGCCGTCGCTGGACTTCAGTGAAACACGCTTTATTGCCAATGTCTCCGGTTCCACGGTGGAGGAATATGCAGAGGTCACGCGCCGCTTTGATGATTCCCCCATCGATGCCATCGAGATCAATATCTCCTGCCCGAACGTCAGGGAAGGCGGGGTCACTTTCGGCAATGACCCGGACATGTCGGCACGCGTGGTCGCGGCCTGCCGCGCGGTAACCCGCAAACCACTGATCACCAAACTGTCGCCCAACCAGACCGACATCAGCGATAATGCCCGCCGCTGCATCGACGCCGGTACCGACGGTTTCGCCGTGATCAACACCCTGATGGGCATGGCCATCGATGTCGAGAAACGCACACCGGTCATCGGCAACAACCAGGGCGGGCTGTCCGGTCCGGCCATCAAACCGGTGGCGCTGTTGAAGGTGCACCAGGTCTACCAGGTCTGCAAGGCGCACAACATTCCCATTATTGGCCAGGGCGGTATCACCACGGCTACGGACACCATCGAGTTCCTCCTTGCCGGTGCCAGCGCCGTCGGTGTCGGTACCGCACTGTTCTATGACCCACTGCTATGCGACAAGCTGAACCGTGGCATGCTGGACTACCTTGAGCGGCATCAACTGGCCTCGGTCAGCGAACTCACCGGCAGTCTGTTGCTCAACCCGGCTGCTAACAGCCCGTGCACGGTCTAGCGGGGGCTTTCGAGCTCCTTCAACTTGCGCGTCAGCGTATTGCGACCCCAGCCGAGCAAGCGCGCCGCATCCTGGCGCCGCCCGCCGGTTTGCTGCAAGGCAACCTCTATGAGCACGCGCTCAAAGTCGGGTACCGCTTCATCCAGCAACTGCTGTGCCCCGCCTGCCAGTTGCTGTTGTGCCCATTGCCGCAACAGGCCTTGCCAGTCTGCCGTCGGCTGCGTCGTGCCGTGCTCTGCCGCAATCAATTCATCCGGCAGGTCCTCGACATGGATTTCCTGACCGGGTGCCATCACAGTTAACAAGCGGCATAAATTCTCAAGCTGCCGTACATTACCAGGCCAGGCCAGAGCCGACAGCATGGAAGCCGCTTCCCTGGTCAACGTTTTTGTCTCGACTTCCAGTTCGGTGGCGGCCTTTTGCAGGAAGTGCTTCATTAACAGCGGTATGTCCTCACGGCGTTCACGCAGCGGCGGGATCTGGATACGAATAACATTAAGACGATGAAACAGATCTTCACGAAACCGTCCGTCGCGCACCCGCAGCTCCAGGTTCTGGTGGGTCGCTGCAATAATACGCACATCGACCTTTTTGGGTGTGTGTGCACCGACGGGATAAAACACGCCATCCGCCAGCACACGTAGCAGGCGGGTCTGCAACTCGGCCGGCATATCACCGATCTCATCCAGCATCAGCGTACCGCCATTGGCCTGCTCAAAACGTCCGGCACGGCGGTTTTGCGCCCCGGTGAACGCACCTCGTTCATGACCGAATAGCTCGGACTCCAGTAAATCACGGGGAATTGCCGCCATGTTCAGCGCCACAAACGGCTGCTTTGCGCGTGCACTGTGCTGATGTAATGCCAGTGCAACCAGCTCTTTTCCGGTACCCGACTCACCATTGATCAATACCGTGGCATTGGAGTGCGCCAGGCGGCCGATGGCGCGAAACACTTCCTGCATCGCGGTTGCCTTGCCGATGATTTCCGGTGCCTCCTCCAGTACCTGCGGTACCATTTCCACCTGTTTCGAGGCGCGCAATTCAAGTGCGCGGCTGACCAGTGCCACGGCTTCATCGATGTCAAACGGCTTTGGCAGATACTCGAAGGCCCCACCCTTGTAGGCCGAAACAGCACTATCAAGATCGGAGTGGGCCGTCATGATAATCACCGGCAAGTCCGGATAACGACCATGGATGTGCTCCAGCAGCGCCAGCCCGTCCATGCCCGGCATGCGAATATCGGTCACGATGACGGCCGGCTCCTGTTTGCTGATGGCCTGCAGTGCACTGTCTGCGGAATCAAATGCCGCGACCTGCAGCCCGGCATTGCCGAGCGCCTTGTCCAGCACCCAGCGAATTGAACTGTCATCATCGATGACACAGATTGTTTCGTTATGGCTCATGCTTTCCGTCCAGTGGCAGCAAAATTGTAAATACGGTTTTTCCCGGTTGACTGCTGCATTCAATCAGGCCCTGGTGACGACTGATCATTGCCTGCGCGATAGACAACCCCAGGCCGGTGCCATCACTGCGACCGGTAATCATCGGGTAGAAAATCTGCTTGCGCAATTCTTCCTTGATTCCGGGGCCGTTATCAATCACTTCTATACGCGCAACGAGGCGATGCTTATGGCTGCCGATATTGAAATTTCGCTGTATGCGCGTGCGCAGGGTGATCACGCCGTCGTTTTCCAGCGCCTGTGCCGCATTGCGCACGATGTTGAGCACTGATTGCAGCAGCAGGTCCCTGTCGGCCTGCAAGTCCGGCAGACCCGGATCATAGTCAGACTTTATCAGCAAGCGCTCACCTGCTTCGACCCGCACCAGTTCACGCACATGCTCGAGCACGTCGTGAATATTGACAGCCTGGATGTTGGGCAAATTGTTGGGGCCCAGCATGCGGTCCAGCAATGACTGCAGGCGATCTGCCTCGCTGATAATGATATGGGTAAATTCCTTCAGCCCGGTATCACTGATTTCCCGCTCCAGTAATTGTGCAGCAGCACGTAATCCGCCCAGCGGATTCTTGATCTCATGTGCGAGTCCGCGCAGCAGTTCATGTGTGGCCTGTTGTTGCGTAATGAGCCGCTCCTCCTGCTCGACACGCAGGTGGTGATCTATCTGGCGCAACTCGAGCAGTACCTCGTGGTTGCCGGCAGTGTCTGTCATCGGTGTAAAGGTACAGTTGACTCGCAGGCTCGCTGCATCCGGTAACTCCAGCAGGCAGCTGCGCTGATTGACTACCCGCCCCGAGGCCAGGGAGCCGGTAATTTGTTCCATTATCGTTTCTGCATTCAGGACCAGTTCGTTGACTCTGCGACCACAGACATGACGCGCGCTGTGGGCCAGCATCACCTCGCCTGCCTGATTGATCGACACCAGTCTGAAGCGGGCATCGAATACCAATACCGCGGTTCCCATG
Organism: uncultured Ectothiorhodospiraceae bacterium; assembly: GCA_947258515.1. Classification (GTDB taxonomy): domain Bacteria; phylum Pseudomonadota; class Gammaproteobacteria; order UBA9214; family UBA9214; genus UBA9214. The sequence continues at coordinate 10,845 of CAMYIO010000007.1, read as the reverse complement.
TTGTCGAGTATCCGATCGGCATTTACTTCGGATAGAGGGGAATCTGCAGTCATAACGTGTTTTTTAGTGCAAAAAACAAACCAACATCATCAAATCGATCGATCTTCCGAAAAATATAATATATTCATTAAATTTCAATTGGTTATATATAATCAAACACACGTGGACAACAGGGGTAAGCCACCGCAGTATAACAACTGCAGCAAAAATGCACCAGTATGGTGCACTGAGTCAGTCTTCCGTGGGCCGTGGTGGATTGATCAGGTTCGGATTGGGCGAAAGAATATTCGGGTTGGGGCTGAGAATATTAGGATTGCGGTTACGAAAACCGGGGTTTGCCGGTTGCTCTGCGAGCTCAGCGTCATCGTCGTCTGCCGCATTGCCACTGAAGTCAGCGATGTCCCTGCGCAGATAGGGCTGAAAGCCTTCATCGCCGACAAGGTTTGGATTGTCCGTGATATAACCCGGGTTATCTGTCACTGACCCCTGCCTGTTACCGTGCAGTTTTGAAGCACGCTTCACGAACACCGTCGTCTCCGCTGTTGATATCAGGACGGTTCCTGTCGCATCCACGACACTGGCCGAGAGCCGGTGCTCGCCGCGCTCGACATTGCTCAGGGTCAGTGTGGTGCTGTCATGCAAAGCACCGTGTGCCACGCCATCGAGGTAATACTGGATTCTGTGGCCCAGTGCTGTCAGCAGCGCCGGTAGCAGTCGTGTTGCTATCTCGACCGTACCGAGATTGTTCCTGATGGTGGCGTCATTGGCAGGACGGGTGATGCTAAAGCGCTCATATTGCAGTTGCTGCTCAAGCGCAGGTGCAGAGCGACCGGGGCTCCTTAACGGCCGTGGTGTATACGATGGCAGGGCCGGCATTTTCACACGCTCCGCACCCTGTGTTGGCCGGTCGGTATAGACCACCTCTCCGTCCGCATTGATGGACTTGTAGACGTCCGCATGCGCGTTAACCGCAAAAATCAATAACAGTATTACTGGCACGCGCATAGTTTCACCTTTATACCACACAGATAAAAAAAGCCCCGCTACCGGAGCGGGGCTTTATGGTACAACACTGCGAGCCGGCTAGAGACTGTAGTACATATCAAATTCGACCGGATGGGTGGTCATGCGCAGACGCGTGACTTCTTCCATCTTCAGATCAATATAGCCGTCGATCATATCGTCAGTGAACACGCCACCGGCGGTGAGGAACTCACGGTCAGCATCGAGCGCGTCCAGCGCCTGGTCCAGCGAACTGCACACGGTCGAAATCATTCTTTCCTCTTCCGGCGGCAGGTCGTACAGGTCCTTGTCCATGGCCTCGCCCGGATCGATCTTGTTCTTGATGCCGTCAAGACCAGCCATCAGCATGGATGCAAAACACAGATAGGGATTGCCGGCGGAATCGGGGAAACGTATTTCGACACGACGGCCTTTCGGATTGGATTCAAATGGAATGCGTACCGAGGCGGAACGATTGCGGGCCGAGTAGGCCAGCATCACCGGTGCCTCGAAACCGGGCACCAGGCGCTTGTAGCTGTTGGTGCTGGCATTGGTAAAGGCATTCAGGGCCCGCGCATGCTTGAAGATACCGCCGATGTAATACAGGGCCTGCTGTGACAAGCCACCGTACTTGTTGCCGGTGAAGATGTTCTTGCCGGCCTTGGCCAGTGACTGGTGAACATGCATGCCGCTGCCATTGTCACCGACAATCGGCTTTGGCATGAAGGTGGCCGTCTTGCCGTAGCCGTGTGCGACATTGTGCACCACGTACTTGAGAATCTGGTTCTGATCAGCGCGCGCGACCAGGGTGTCGAAGCGGGTACCGATTTCGCACTGCCCGGCGGTCGCCACCTCGTGATGGTGAACCTCGACGGAAACACCCATCTCCTCGAGAGCCAGACACATGGCACCACGCAGGTCATGCAACGAATCAACCGGGGGAACCGGGAAATAACCACCCTTGACCGTTGGACGGTGACCGATGTTGCCGTCTTCAAATACCCGCTCGGAGTTCCAGGAGGCTTCCTCTGAATCCACCTTGCAGAAGGAACCGCTCATGTCGGCACCCCAGCGCACATCGTCGAGCACGAAGAATTCCGGCTCCGGGCCAAAAAAAGCCGTATCGGCAATCCTGGTGGATTTCAGGTAATCCTCGGCACGCCTGGCGATGGAACGCGGATCACGTTCGTAGCCCTGCATGGTCATCGGTTCAAGAATGTCGCAGCGGATATTGATGGTAGGCTCGTCACTGAACAGGTCCATCACAGCTGTGGTCGTGTCCGGCATCAGTACCATGTCTGACTCGTTAATACCCTTCCAGCCGGAGATACTGGAACCGTCAAACATCTTGCCATCCTTGAACAGGCCGCTGCCCGCCTGACTCACGGGCATGGTGACATGCTGTTCCTTGCCTATGGTATCGGTGAACCGCAGGTCAACGTATTTCACCTCGTTGTCCTTCATCATTTTGTTAACTTTTGCTACTGACATTACAACTCCTCCCAAATCAAATTGCGCTAAAAATAACACGCCGTTATCAGGCGAAAACGGCGGACACTAAAATCTTTACGATCTTGCTTCTTGTTGAAGCACGAATTATGCCACGGCGGCGGCGGTGGGCAACTCTCTAAAATTCACACTGTTAGCTGACAGCCACCCCCTACAGACGCACCAATTATGTGCAATCATTCAACAGGCCGCACTATATTGGTGCGCCTTCGTGTTGAACATAGACATTGACATCACCAATGTCCTGCGCCTTTTGCGCCGACTCGCGGATCGCGGTGGACAACTCGGCAAGCTGTTGTGATTCCTCGCCAGTGCTGTTCAGAAACACTTCCACATGCACCTTGCCATCGAGGTAGTGCACCACCACCTTGTCGAGACGCTCGCCGATATCGAGGTGCTGCCACTGCTGTTCAAGCCGCCGCAGGACTTCATCGCGCAATGGCAATCCGGCACAGGCCGAGGCCAGTTCATCATCCTCGGGATCGATATGCACCGTGACGTCCGAGACATCATCTATGGTTTTTATCAGGCGCCAGCGCACCGCCTCGCCAATCTGGTGGCCCTCCGAGACACTCAAGGCCGGATCAACCAGGATATGTACATCCACCAGTGCATCACTGCCGCTATGGCGCGTACGCAGCATATGACAGGTACGCACACCGTCTATCGCCATGATGGTTTCGCGGATCGCCTCGACCCTCTCCGGGTCCAGCGCGGTATCAATCAATTCCTGCAGGCTTTTCCACAGCAGGTCCCAGCCGATCTTGGCAACCATCAATGCAACCGCCACGGCAGCCAGCGCGTCAAACGATGGGTAGCCCAGCATGGTCGCGATGACGCCAATGACGACGATGATCGAGGATATGGCATCACTGCGGCTGTGCCAGGCATTGGCATGCAACATCTTTGAACGCAGACGACGCGCCGCACGTGCGGTGTACTGGTAGATCAGCTCCTTTGACAGCACCGAGATTACCGCGACCAGCAGTGCCAGCCAGCCCGGGTGCAGCAGTAATTCCGGCGCCATCAGGCGCCGTACCGCGTCGTAACTGATGCCGACGGCAACGGCGACCAGTGACACGCCCAGCACCACCGTCGCCACGGTCTCGATACGGCCATGACCGTAGGGATGTTCGTCATCGGCCTGGCGATGTGCATGCTTGGCCGCAAACAACACCAGGAAATCCGTCGCCAGGTCAGACAATGAATGGATACCATCGGCAATCAACGCCTGTGAACTGGCAACGACCCCGACAACTATCTTGGCAACACCCAGCACCAGGTCAACGACCGCACCAACCAGTGTCACCTTGCGGATGTCCCGGTAGCGTGTATCCAGCGGGTCGGGGAGATGCGTGTGACTCATAACAAACTAGCCGGACTGGCCCACTCGAACGGTAATGGTAATTTCATGCTCATGTTCTTCGATGTTGCTGATCTCGTGACCGTGTACCCGGCACCAGGCCGGAATATCATGCAGCACCCCCGGATCGGTACACAGCACCTTGATTGAATCACCCGGCTGCAATTTTACCACGGCATCCTGGGTGCGAATGACCGGCATGGGACAAAGCAGGTTGCGGGCATCGACGATGACGGCAGCCATACTAGGAAAGCGCCTGGCGTGCGTGACAACGCTTCACTAACAAACTGCACTCAGACATACCAGTCACCGGGTATCTCCTCGCTCGGCACGGGTATGACATCCAGTGATTGCGTCATGCCATCTGTCTGCCTGACCTCTACCGTAACCAGCGCCGCATCGCGTCCCTGGCTGAAGCGTGCCGTCAGACGGGCCGCCAGCTCAATATCCCCCGGACCGACCTCGCCATCGATCAGTACCAGCGGACCGGTATGACTGGTCGGTATCATACTGATAAAGCGCTTTCTATAACCTTCAAGAAAGCGGTTTTCGCCTTCTTCGCGGCCGACGATGATTTTGAAATGCGCGCGTGGCCGCAAGTGCCGCCCGACCTTCAACAGCATGATATCGTCGAGGTCGTATTCACGCCTGCCGCGGGTACGCCACAGGTCTGCCAGCTTCAGCGAATACTGTTTATCCGTGAGGAAACAGCAACCACCGGCCGGCTGTGCGTAATCCTCGAATCCGAACGCTTTGGCCAGCGCCATTTGCGGCTTGCGTGAACGGCCATTGAAACCATAGAGGCGCTCACGATCAAGCCAGCCCTCTTTCTCGGGCAAGGTTGCGGGCAGGTTTCTTGCACACAGGGGGCGCACGAGTCGCTCACCGGCACCCGAGTCTCGCGCGATGACCGGCAGCGTGTCCTTGCGTTGCGACATCGGTCGCTGGCCAATGACTTCACCGGTAATAATGAAATCGAAACCGTTCGCGTCTATCCACTCACGTGCCTTGTTAACCATGAAGACCTTGCAATCAAGGCACGGATTGAGGTTGCTGCCATAACCGTGTTTCGGGTTGATAACCACATCCTGGTACTCTTCAATAATGTCCACGATGTGCAGCCTGATACCGAGCTGTTCTGCCGACCACAAGGCATTGTTGCGCTTCGGCCGTTGCCGGTCCTTTTTACGGATGGCGTGGGTGTGGCCTTCGATACAAAAGCCGGTATAAAAATTGATGCCTTCAACGTGAACGCCCTGCTCCATCACGACCCGTGCCGCAAGCAATGAATCAAGACCACCGGAAATCAGTGCAACAGCTTTTGCTTGTCGGGTCATGGTGATTGAGCGGGCGTGATTGAGTGTGGGAAATCTGTCACGCGGATTCTACCGCATGCGCGACCCGCCGCGGCAGAAAACCCGGACTATTTCCGGGTGATTCAGTGTTTATCAGTACTTGCGGGGGACGGGCTGAAACGACCGTCAGCACACATCTGCTCATAGCAGCGACGGCTGCCGGTATCCTGCCACAGATCCATCGCCTGGATAGGCGTCAACACGGTCTCGCCAGCGAGGCCGCGCATGGCGTGCAGGATATCCATCAGTACCACAAAGGTCTCGGACAGATGGCTGTATACAGAACACCAGCCACGATCCAGTACCGTGGATAATTGCTGGTAGGAACTGCGTCCGATGTTGACAAAATAGCTCACGGGTACCAGGCGGCGTTCGGCCAGCTGCGGAAACAGGCCGGAGAACAGCAAACAGTGATCACCGACTTCACGCAGCTGCCCGGCAAGCTGTTGGCCGTGAAGCGCCTGTGACTTGAGATAGTCTTCAGCCATGATGCGTGCCGTACAGTATGGCCTGTCGGCGAAACGCATCAGCAAAAACACCAGGTAGCTTTCCAGTGATTCATCAAGATGCCGGTGGCAGGCTGCCTGTGCCTCGTGCACCAGTGCCTGCCACTGGGCCTGCGGTGTGGGTTCGAGAATTAGCCGGGACATGCTTTTCCTCCACCTGGATACTGAATAATGTGTCGGCTACCGCCTGTCGCGTCTGAAGCCGCTTGCTGCGCACATCGACTACCACATTTACCATACAGACACGTCGATTGTCACGAAAGTGCCTGTATAGTTTGCATCCCTGCTGCGGCTGTAGCGAAATTTGAGGCACCGCACGCTATACTGTGCGGCTTGCAATCCGCATTCCGAATGATTTGAAAAAACGTGGCAGAGACAGCTAAAACATTTCAGGGCCTGATACTTGCGCTGCAAGACTACTGGAGCCGGCAAGGCTGCGCCTTGCTGCAACCGTATGACATGGAGGTCGGTGCCGGTACCTTTCACCCGGCCACCTTCCTGCGCGCCATCGGTCCCGAACCCTGGCGTGCAGCCTATGTGCAACCCTCGCGCCGTCCCACCGATGGCCGCTATGGTGAAAACCCGAACCGCCTGCAGCACTATTACCAGTACCAGGTGCTGCTGAAACCGTCGCCCCTGGACATACAGGAACTGTACCTGGGTTCGCTGCGTGAACTGGGAATTGATCCGCTGGTGCACGACATCCGCTTTGTCGAGGACAACTGGGAATCACCGACGCTGGGCGCCTGGGGCCTCGGCTGGGAAATCTGGCTGAACGGCATGGAGGTTTCGCAATTCACCTATTTTCAGCAGGTCGGCGGCCTCGAGTGCCACCCGGTCAGCGGCGAACTGACCTACGGCCTCGAACGTATTGCCATGTACCTGCAGGAAGCCGAGAGCATCTTTGACCTGGTGTGGACCGAAGGCCCGGACGGCCCGGTCAGCTACGGCGATGTCTATCACCAGAACGAGGTCGAAATGTCGGCCTACAATTTCGAACACGCCGATGTCGCCTCGTTACTCGACTGGTTCGATACCTGTGAACGCGAAAGCAACCGCCTGATCGAGGCACAGCTGCCGCTGCCGGCCTATGAGATGGTACTCAAGGCCTCGCATACCTTCAACCTGCTGGATGCACGCAATGCTATCTCGGTGACGGAACGGCAACGCTATATCCTGCGTGTACGCACCCTCTCCCGGCAGGTAGCTGAGGCCTATTTTGCAGCCCGTGAGGCACTTGGCTTCCCCATGCTGACCGATGACGGGGGTGCCGCATGACGACACAGCGTGATTTGCTCATCGAGATCGGTACCGAGGAGTTACCGCCGAAAGCGCTGCGTCGTATGCGCGACGCGCTGCAGGCTTCACTGGATGCACTGCTGGATGAAAATCGGCTGGCACACGGCAGCAGCCACGCCTATGCCACACCGCGGCGTCTGGCAATGCTCATCAGGGATGTACCCGTGGCGCAACCTGACCGTGAGGTCACAAAACGCGGCCCGGCACTGAAAGCCGCCTTCGATGCCGATGGCACGCCGACCAAACCGGCCGAGGGCTTCGCGCGTTCCTGTGGTGTAACGGTGAGCGAACTCGATGAGCTGCAAACCGACAAGGGCAGCTGGCTGGTGTATCACTCCACGGAGACCGGCCAGGCGAGCAGCAAGGTGATACCCGGGTTACTTGAAAAGGCACTGAAAACCTTGCCGATGCCGAAACGCATGCGCTGGGGCAATTCAGATATCGAGTTCGTGCGTCCGCTCCACTGGATTGTGCTGCTGTTCGGTGGCGAAGCGATAAAGGCCCGCGTGCTCGGCATCGACAGCGACCGTTATTCGCGCGGCCACCGCTTTCATCACAACGAGCCCATCGCGATTCCCGAAGCGGGCGACTATGTGCAGACACTGGAACGGCACGGCATGGTCGAGGTGGATATGGAACGGCGACGGGATTCTATCCGCACCCAGGTCACGGAAGCCGGTGCTGCACTCGGCGGCCGGACGCTGATCGATGCGGCCCTGCTGGACGAGGTCAACGCACTGGTTGAATGGCCGGTGGCCATCAGCGGCAGTTATGATGCACGCTTTCTCGAGGTGCCCGCAGAAGCACTGATCTCCAGCATGCAGGACCACCAGAAATATTTTCCTGTCGTTGATGATCAGGGCAAACTGCTGCCGCACTTCATCACGGTCGCCAATATTGCCAGCAAGGACCCGCAGCAGATCAAGGCAGGCAACGAACGCGTCATCCGGGCACGACTGGAAGATGCGGTGTTCTTCTGGAACCAGGACCGCAAGCAATCACTACACAGTCGCGCCGCACAACTGCATGGCATGACCTTCCAGAAAAGACTCGGTTCGCTGGGAGACAAGCAAAACCGCATTGCGGCTATTGCCACTGCCCTCGCCGGGACACTGGATTTCAATGTCGGGCAGGTACAGCGCGCGGCGGCCCTGTGCAAGTGCGACCTGGTCACCAGCATGGTGTTCGAGTTCCCTGACTTGCAGGGCATCATGGGGCGTTACTATGCGCTGCACGATGGCGAGGACGAACACGTTGCCAGGGCACTGGATGAGCAGTATCAACCCCGCTTTGCCGGCGACACCCTGCCGGAATCAGAAACCGGACAGGCACTGGCGATTGCCGAACGACTGGATACGCTGGTCGGAATCTTTGCCATTGGGCAAACACCGACGGGTGACAAGGACCCGTTTGGCCTGCGCCGTTCCGCACTTGGTCTGCTGCGTATACTCATAGAAAAGCAACTCGACCTGGATCTGCGAGCCTTCATCGACAGCGCGGCAAACAATTTTCCCGCCAATCTTGATGCCGGCAACATCGGCGATACCCTGTTCAACTTCATGATGGATCGCCTGCGTGCCTGGTATCTCGATGCCGGTTACGAGGTGCACGTCTTCGAGGCCGTGCTGGCCAGACAACCTCGACGGCCGCTGGATTTTGATCAACGCATGCGCGCCGTCCGTGCCTTTCGTGAATTGCCTGAAGCCGTGAATCTGGCAGCGGCGAACAAACGTATACGCAATATTCTGCGTAAGGCCGATAGCGCCATTCCCGCCTGTTACGACATGGATCTGCTGCATGAACCCGCTGAACAGGGACTTGCGACAGCCTTGCGGACGCTCGACGCGCAGACACAGCCCCTGATCAAGCAGCGCGATTACACCGATGCATTGTGTCAACTGGCCGCATTACAAACACCAGTGGATGCATTTTTTGATGACGTTATGGTGATGGCGGATGATGCTGCCTTGCGTGACAATCGGCTCGCCCTGCTGCAGGCGCTGTCTGAACTGTTTCTGCAGGTTGCTGACATTTCCCTGCTGCATGGATGACACACCCGCTGGTAATTTTGATTCAGTTAAAATAGATACATGACTGACAAAGACTCATACAGGGATATGCTTGCGGCCGTCCAGTCGTTCCATGACAAGCATGACTTTAAAAATACCGGTGGCGAAGAACTGGCCTACCGCATTGCCCTGATGACCGAGGAGCTTGGTGAAATTTCTGCCTGTGTTACCAAGGGCAAGAATGTGGAGAGCCTCGCCGAGGAGTGCGCAGACCTGATGATCCTGTTGCTCGGCACTGCCATTGCGGCCGACTTCAAACTTGATGATGCCTTCTGGGCAAAGATGGAAAAAATCGAGCAGCGCAAATCGCGCATGATCAATGGTCGTATACGGGTGTCGGAATTCAGGGACACCTGATGCAGCTGATCATCCTCGACCGTGATGGTGTCATCAATGAAGACTCTGATGAATTCATCAAGTCTCCATCGGAGTGGCAGCCGATTCGCGGTAGCCTCGAGGCCATTGCACGCCTGCACCGCGCGGGTTGGCACGTGGTAGTGGCCACCAATCAGTCGGGCATTGCACGCCGACTGTTTGATCTGGATACCCTCGCACGGATACATGAAACCATGCAGCACCGCATCATCGAATGCGGCGGCATGATCGATGCCGTGTTCTTCTGCCCACATGGTCCGGATGATGGCTGCAACTGTCGCAAGCCAAAGCCGGGCCTGCTTCTGGATATCGCAGCACGGTTACGCACTGATCTGCGCGGCGTACCTGTCATTGGTGATTCACTACGGGATATCCAGGCAGCCACGGCCGCGGGAGCCACACCGATACTGGTCAAAACGGGTAAGGGATTCGGTACCGTCAGCAGCCCGGAGCTGGATCCGGAGGTTGCTGTATTCGACGACCTCTACAGCGCCGTCAACCATTTATTAAACACAGACAGCCACTGAAGAACCACATGTCGACAGACAACACTTCCTATTTTGTACTCTGGTTACGCTCGCTGGCCTTCTGGATCGTCTTTCCTGTTTCGCTGGTGATCTTTGCCACCCTGCTGCTGTTTACCGTGTTCTTTACTCTCGAAACGCGCTGGCAACTGGTTCAGGTATGGGTGCACTTTATCCTCTGGTGGCTGAAAGTCACCTGCAAGCTCACCCACGAGATACAGGGCAGTGAACATATCACCAGGGATGCAGGTATTGTCTTTTCCAAGCACCAGTCCACCTGGGAGACAATTGCACTGCAGCAAATTTTTCCTATTCAGGTCTGGGTCGCCAAGCGGGAATTGATGTGGATTCCGTTTTTTGGCTGGGGCCTTGCATTAATGAAATGCATTCACATTAAACGTGGCAGTGGCCGGGCAGCTGTCGTGCAGTTGGTCACCCAGGGACAGACACGTCTCAGGGAAGGCATCTGGGTCGTCATCTTTCCTGAAGGTACCCGCATTCCGGCCGGAGCGCGCGGGCGCTACCGCATAGGGGGTGCCGTGCTGGCCGAGCAGAGCGGTTATCCCCTTGTGCCGGTTGCACACAATGCGGGCGAGTACTGGCCACGTCGCAGTTTTATCAAGCGTCCAGGGGTCATACAGGTTCGCATCGGCGCACCCATCGATCCGGCCGGGAAATCGGCCCAGCAGCTACTGGCCGAAGCCTCCGACTGGATCGAAGCGCGCATGCAGGAGATCACTACCTTGTAGGAGCGGCGTCCTCGCCGCGATTGTTTTTTGTTACACCTCGAATCGCGGCGTGGACGCCGCTCTTGCACGATGTCACCAACAAGTTATAATTATA
>CAMYIO010000006.1 GCA_947258515.1 uncultured Ectothiorhodospiraceae bacterium | reverse complement strand
GAATTCGGCGCCCGGTTTTTCCTGCCCCTGATGGACTGATTACAAAAAAGCGCTCAGTGCGCAGGGCGTTTTTCTACATCGATCAAATCAATAATAAAGATCAGGCGCGCATTGGGTGGGATGATGTCTTCCACCCCTCTGGATCCATAACCCAGTGATCGACAACATCGACGTCTCCGTCTGTATTGATGTCGCCATCAGGCGTCGTGGCGAGCACTGAAACCGGCGCAAGTGCGCATGCCATCAGCATCAGGAAAGGATATACAACCCGCACACGCCTCATAACTGCGACCACCGAGAACATTTCAATGACGTATTCTGTCAAAGTACAGGCTATCCGTCAGTCTTCATCCCGGAAACACAGATCACCCGCGTGAAGATGATGACCGCACTTCGAGGACCCGGAGGCATCACGTGGTCTACTGCAAGGTAATGGAGTCACGAACAGTCGGTGAGAGTGTTTCAATGACGGCATCACCGACAGTCGCGTGCCGCCGCACCTGGAAATAGACAACCTTTCTTCCCGGCCCCGGACTCAACTGGAAGGCCGGTGCCGGAGCGTACGCCTGCCAGTCGGTTGCGTAAAAATCCGACCGCTCACTGGCGCGGTACTGCGTGGGTTCACCGTTTACCCGGTGATTCAATGTGACCGAGGGACCAGCCGTCTCTGCCTTGCCGTTATCCAGTGCGAAACGACTGACACTCAAACCGCTGTCATACACAGCGGCGGCAGACTCGCTCAGCGGGCACGGGGTGCCCCCACCACCGGTTGATAGCGACATCACCAGCATGCGGTTGGCTGCAGCAGTTACCAGGGTTTCCTGCTCGGCCTTGTAACCTGCACGGGATACGGTTACCAGCAAGGCGGCACTCGGCACATCGGGAAATGACACATACCCTTCAGCGTCGGTCATGCGCGCACCAAACTGGTCAATCCTCGCCGCTGTTCCCAGGCATACCGCCGCGTTCGCCAGGGGTACCTGGTCACCACGCTCGAAGACGCGTACCCGGATTTCCGCAGCAGATACCGCCAGCGAACACAACAGCAGCACTGGCAATAACATGGCACCAGAAGTTGTTTTCATATTATGTCCCTTCCCTTTTATCAATGGATAAATCCCGCCCGTTGCATGATGCAGCACCGACAGTCCCCGACTCCTGCAGGCAGACGCGCAATGCAGACGCATCAACAGGAAACATCAGCGCATGGTGTACCGGCAAGCGGGCGCACAATTTTTCAAACTGTGGCGTAAATTCCCTTTCATAAAATACGATCACCCGGGTGTCGGGAAATCGCTGCACCACAGCCAGCAAGGATTCCAGGCTACTGGTGCGATCACGAAAATCAGACTGGAAATTAAATTCCGCCACGATCACATCCGCTTGTCGATTTTTGAGAAACCCGAGCGCCTTGCGCATCCGGGTTGCCACCTCAACTTCATAACCGAGTTCCTTGTACAGGGGGCTGAAATCAGGATAGCCACCCAGTTCAATAATGGACAACAGCAGTTTTTTCCCGGTTTCAGCCAGCATGTGTCCATCATAACCATCTGCATGCAATAAATAACACCGGGGTCCTCACAATCGCTGCATTCCCTCAGCCGCCAGGGGACCTGAAACAGCTGAAAACGGTCTCGAGGACAACGTGAAACATTGCACACGAAAAGAAGACATCTTACAAGTCAATGAAATATAAGTAATATATAATTATTATTTTTAATATTAAGTAAATGATTAAATTAGTTATTGCTTATTTAAGCATTTACTTATATTATTTCTCCCGTCATTGCTGACACACGAATTAAAACTGAATTTTTATCTAATTACATTCTTGGAGAACGATATGAAAAAGATCTCAACAGTACTGTTCGCTGCAACCATCGCTGTTGCTTCGACGGCTGCCTCTGCCTGGGGCTGGGGTAACAACGGTTACAACGACGGTTATGGCGACGGCTACGGCGACGGCGATTTCGACGGCAGCTTCGGTTTCAACATGAGTGGTAGTGCCAGTGGTCGCGGTCGTGGCCATGGTAACGGCTACAATGGTTACCGTGGTTACAACGGTTACGGTTATGCCCCTTACGGCGCTCCTTATGGTGCTCCTTACGGTGCTCCTTACGGTGCCGTGCCGGTAGCAGCACCTGTAGCAGCACCTGTAGCAGCTACTGCTCCGGTCACCAGGTAAATCCTCATTACTTGACCAGAAAAGCCAAACGGGGGTGGCTCTTGCGAGCCACCCCCGTTTTTTTGCAGCCTGTATAAACACCGCAACAGGTGCCTGGCGAGACTAACCGGTCAGACTAGTAATTGTCACCCAGATTGGTATGGCAGAGCACGCCGCGCATGGTACTAATCAGCTCGAGCAGTTCCTCGTTGCGGACACAGTAATAGATCCTGTTCGCATCACGCCGTGATTTTACAATGTTCTTGTTGCGGAGCTGGTCCAGGTGTTGCGAGACATTGCTCTGGGAGGTGCCGATTTTCTCCACGATCTCGCCGACAGACATCTCTTTATTGCCAAGCGTACAGAGGATTTTCCATCGCAGCGGATGCCCCATGGCCTTGAGGGCTTCGGCCGTCAGGGTGATGTCTTCTTCCGGTCCCTGATCTGGTTCTGAATCTTCCATCAATGACTCCAAATTAACCTGTTCGGAAGTGTACTCTGTGTATCATGAGTTGCAACCTGTGAACAGTTTTTTTCACCGCGGCCACTAGTCCCTGACCTTGTCAACACGTGTATAGCCCGTCATATCCTTTGCTATACAGATTATATCCGTGATCATCCCCGCCTCGTCCTTGAGTGCTGTCCGTGAAAACAGCACAGGCACCCGCTGCTGGTCCTTGGCAATAAAACTTGCCTCGATACTGCTGATGGTGCCGGTTCGAATCAGCGCTTCCAGCCAGGTCCCCATGAAGGCATTGGCCTGTACCGCCTCCTCTTCCTCGAAGACGTCCCCGATCGCCATTCCAAGCAAATCCTCCTGCCTGTAATCCAGCATGCGACAGGCAGCCGGATTGGCCGTCTTGATCCTGCCATCCGCTTTCAGCAGCAACAGCGCCTCACCCATATTATTGATGACATTCTCGAGGTACTGCTTTGCCAAACGCAGTTCGGCAGTACGCTCCTCCACCAGCAGTTCCAGCCGGCGGTTCATGTCACGCTCTTTCTCGATCAGGCGCAGGTAGGTACTGATCTTGTTAATCAGCTGGTTGTCATCAATGGGCTTCAGCAGGTAATCCGCGGCACCCACTTCATAACCCTTTTGCTGGAACTCGTCGGTCTTGTAGGCCGCTGTGAGGAAGATGATGGGAATATCGCGGGTCCGCTGCCGTACCTTCAGCATCGTGGCCGTCTGGAAGCCGTCCATGTCCGGCATTTGCACGTCAAGCACAATCAGGTCAATGCGCGGATTCTTCAACGCGATATCAAGTGCCGCCTGTCCGGAATCCGCTTCCAGCAGTTCGACATCCATGTGCTTTTCAATCAGTGTACGTAACGTAAACAGGTTATTCCGGTTGTCGTCGACAATCAGTATCCGGAAATCGGCAAATCGATTCATAGGTGCGTTCCTGTACCCTCAGCTGCGTGTTGTGTTATCGGTAAGATAGTTGTCCAGTGCAAGTTTTAACGCCTGCGGCTCGAGTGGCTTGACGACACAGTCATTTGCGCCGGCTGCCAGGCATTGCTGCCGGTCTTCATCACTGGCCTTGGCAGTCAGGGCAATCACCGGCAAATCCGCATACCCGGGCTGCTTGCGCAGCTGGCGGATCACCTCGTAGCCATCCATACCCGGCATCATTATATCCATCAGCAGCACATCGAATGGACCGGCCGTCGCCAGTGTATCCAGCGCCTCCTCACCATCACCCGCCGCCATCACGTCGAGTCCCCACCGCTCCAGCAGCGGCGTCAATGCCAGCAGGTTACGGACATCATCATCAACCAGCAGCACGCGCGCAGACCGGTAGTCGGCGGTCGGGATCACGGCCTCGGCGGAGCGCTCCTGCTTTACCAGGGACGTCCCGCTGCGGTCCTCCTCAGACGGCATCTCGGGCATCTGCAGCGGCAGCAGCAGCGAGAAAGTGGCCCCCTTCCCCGGCTCACTCTCAACGCGTATCTCTCCCCCCATCAAGCGCGCGAGTTCCCTGCTGATCGTCAGCCCGAGACCGGTGCCACCAAAGCGGCGACTGGTTGAACCGTCCGCCTGCTTGAAGGCCTCGAACACCATGTCCAGCTTACCCGCAGGAATACCGATGCCGGTATCGGCCACACTGATACAGACCGAGCTGTCTGTTCCCGTCTGCAGCCTGACCGTCACACCGCCCCCGGCGGTAAACTTGACGGCGTTGGACAGGAAATTTATCAGTATCTGGCGGATTTTTTCACCATCCGAAACGATACTCGCGGGCGCATCTGCATCGATGTTCAGTTCCATGTCCAGCCGCTTCTCGTCAAACTGCGGCTGCAGTAGCTCCATCACATCCGTCAGCAGCTTGTGCAGGTCCACTGTTTCTGAATGCAGTGACATCTGTCGTGCCTCAACACGTGACAGGTCAAGAATGTTATCGATCAGTGACTTCAGGTCGGCACCCGCATCATGGATGATCTGTGCCTGCCGGCTTTCCCCGGCAGACAGTTGGCCGGGCTCGTTTTCAGCCAGCATTTTTGATAACAGCAATATCGAGTTCAGTGGCGTGCGTAATTCGTGGCTGACATTGGCAAGGAACTCTGACTTGTAGCGATTGGATGCCTCCAGCTCCTCGGCATAATCATGCAGCGCCCTGTTATGTTCCGCATGGGTATTCGCCAGACGTGTCAGGTGCGTACCCAGCTGTTGTAGCTCCTCGGGCCGGGGCCATGAAAAACTGACAGCCTCGTCATGTTCGAGAACCCGCGAAATGCCATCGGTCAATTCATTGCCAAGTCGTTCGGTTCTGACAGCGATCATGCGCGCGACAATAAAGACAACCATCAGCAAGCCGATTGCAACCAGCGCAACACGGACATTAACGGTGTGTAACAGCTGCGTCAGTGGCGAGGGGTCGACGCTGCGACCGACCCAGATCGGACCGGCGCGTTCGGTATCAAACAGCGGCACCCACATGACCTGTTGGCCATTAAATTCCCACAGATCCAGTACACCCCCGACAAACAGCTCCTGCAGCCCATGGAAATCATCAAAGGCGGTATTCTCATGTTTATCGTTGCCGACAACGCCCAGATAATGTCCATCGCTTTGTACCCAGTAATTACCGCGGTAGGCATTCGCGAGCCCGCCCATGTCCAGATAAACAATGACACTCCCGCGCTGCTCCAGCACTTCGCCGCTGTCGGAGGACATGATGGGGATCACTACTGGACTGATAATACTGAGCTGTATAAAGCGGTTCGGTGCAGTTTCTCTTGCTGACTGATCAATCACGATCGGACCTGTTATCACCTCACCCGGTGACAGGGCCCCGCCTGCTTCCACCAGCCTGGCATTCACATCCCGCAGCTCCTCCTCATGGGGCTCCAGACGCCCGCTTTTCAGGTTCCGGTCAAGCCAGAAACCGGACTTCCCCTCCGCGTCCAGGAAAAGAATTCGTGTAATATCCAGCTGGTCGACCAGCGCCTGATTAACCCAGTCGACGTAGCCGCTACGGGCAGACTCAAGACCCGGCGCATCAGTCTGTTCCTCACTGGAGAGCAGCATCCCTGGCTCTGGAATCCTGGCCAGCAAGCGCGCCATCTCGTGACGGCGCGCGATATGCTGGTCAAGATCACTGAATCGCGCCCGCAGATTCTGCATATGGGCCTTGTGATATAGTATCTCGATGCGATCAAAGATCATGGGAATGTTGATTGCGAACGCTACCAGTAACGGCATCAGACCGAACATGAACAGCAACAGGGAAATATGGGTTCGCAACTTCATTTACAGTTAATCCGGTCCATCAACAGCTTTACTTTACCACGGCTGGCAGTGACTGTTTACGCAATAGCAATCAGCATTGTGTAACGGCTATCGCGCACCTGTCAGCATGAATAAATCAACATTCAGTCTCAGGAATATCGGTCCGGGCCTGGTGATTGCCGCCACCGGTCTGGGGGCCGGCGATCTTATCGCTGCCTCCGTGGCCGGCGCCCGCTATGGCACTGCGATACTGTGGGCTGTCCTTGTTGGCGCTGCCATGAAGTATGTCATGAACGAGGGGCTCACCCGCTGGCAACTGGCCACCGGGACCACCCTGCTGGAAGGCTGGATACAACGCCTGCCAAAAATCATATCGCTGTACTTTTTTGTCTATCTTGTACTGTGGAGCTTTATTGTTGCCGGGGCATTGATTGCCAGTACCGGCCTGGCTGCGCACGCACTGTACCCGGGGCTGTCGGTCGAGGTCTGGGGCATGCTGCATTCATTACTGGCGCTTGCGCTGGTCATGGTCGGCCGTTACTCGCTGCTCGAGCGCCTCATGAAATTCTTCATGGGCCTGATGCTGCTGGTTGTCGTCATCTGTGCGGCGTGGGTCGCTCCCGGTATGTCCGGCATCCTCAGCGGCCTGCTCATCCCGTCGATACCCGAGGGCTCCGTGCTTTTTATATTAGGCATTATCGGCGGTGTTGGCGGCAGCGTCACCCTGTTGTGCTACGGCTACTGGATACGGGAGCGTGACTGGACCCGCCGCGAGGATCTGCCGCGCTCCAGGTTTGACATGGCGGTCGCCTACCTGCTGACCGGCCTGTTCGGTATCGCTATCATGATCATCTCATCGGGTGTACCGGCAGATATCGCCAGCGGCACGAAAATGGTGCCGGGTATCGCCAGCCACCTGGAATCGGTCATCGGGCCATTCGGTAAATGGTGTTTTCTGATCGGTTTCTGGAGTGCTGTATTCAGTTCCATGCTGGGTGTCTGGCAGGGAATACCCTACCTGTTTGCCGATTTTGTTCAGCAGTACACCCATCGCCCGGAAACACCGTTATCGGTCAACACCCGCTCAGCGGCTTACCGGGGTTATCTTTTCTATCTTGCCATTCCTCCCATGCTGTTGCTGCTTGTGAACAAGCCTGTCTGGCTGGTCATCTTCTATGCTGTCGCCGGCGCCTTTTTCATGCCGCTACTGGCATCACTGTTGCTGCTCATGAACAATCGCCGTGCATGGGTCGGTGATCTGAAGAACAGCTGGATAACCAACCTGGTATTACTGACATCGCTGCTGGTGTTCGGCCTGCTGCTGTACACTGAAGTCAGCCGGCTCTTCGGGCTGGTGAATCTCGATAATTTTCTACTATAATTATCCGCACCGTGCGGGTCTTTTTCTGGTACCCGTTTATCAGGCTGGCACACCCTGCCCGCCATCCCGATGCAGACGCACATCCAGCGGTTCTGACATATCCAGGTGAACATCGCGTTGCGGGAAGGAGATACTTATACCGGCCTCGTTGAAGGCACGGTTGATCTCCTCGTGCAGGTTCGTAATCGCGGGTATGCGGTGCCCCTGCAGCCCGACATAGCAACGCAATTCCAGGCTCAGGGCATTGTCACCGAAGCCGTTGAAGACGATATAGGGCGCCGGATCGGCAAGAATGGTCTCGTTTTTCCTCGCGGCTGCATCCATTAGCGACATGGCCTTTTGCACATCGCTGCCATAGGCAATGCCAACCTTGATATTGAGTCGTGTAATCTGGTCCGACAGTGTCCAGTTCAGCAGCCGTCCGGTAATGAACTCCTTGTTCGGCACCAGCAACTCCATCCCGTCCCAGGTGCGAATGGTGGTCGCGCGAATCTGGATGCGGCTAACCGCACCCTCGGTCTCTCCAATGGTGACGACATCACCTATCCTGATGGGACGTTCAAAGAGGATGATCAGGCCACTGATAAAGTTGGCCACGATTTCCTGCAGACCAAAACCAATACCGACACTCAACGCCGCAAACAACCACTGAACCCTGGACCAGTCCATCCCGATCACATTGAAAAAGGCGACCAGCCCGATACCCACAATCGCATAGGTATACAGCGTCTTGGCGGTGTAACGGCTGCCCGACGTCATATTAACCCGCTGCAGCAGCAGGATTTCCAGTAGCGGTGGCAAGCGCTTCATGGCGATGATGGTGAGAAAGGCAATCAGCACGGCGACAGCCACGTCTGCCAGCGACACCGGCACCTGCGTTTCCTCTCCGGCAACGACCCCCGATGTATACCAGAGTGTTACCTCGTGCAGCACACTGAATGCCGGCAGGATATCGGACCACACGAACCAGAAACCGAAGAAACCGACAATCACAAGCATCAGGTTGAGCAGCTTGCCGGTATCCGCGCTCAAGGCGACCAGGTCTATTTCAGGCTCTTCAACCTGGACGGGCACACCTTCCCTCTCGGCATCGGTGGCTGCCTTCTCTTTCGCTGCCGTTTTCAGTCGCTCACGCGCAGCCTGCAGTGCCAACCGACGCTGTGTCAGCAACAACCAGCGCACCACCAGCTGGTGGAGAATGACCAGGCCAAAGGCAATCCACAGGGTCTGTAGCAGTCCACCACCGAGCATGCCTGCCGTGTAAAAATAGCCGAGAAATGCCGCTACTGCCAGTAGCAACGGCGCAGCAATCGTCAGTATCAGCCACAGGTAGCGTTGATGCGCCTTTGCAACGATTGATTGTTGCACCAGCAACCTTGAAAGTCGGTAGAAGAACAGTGCGATAATCAGCAGGGCAGCCACCATGGAGAACCGTTCCACGCCGGCAAGCGAGATGGTTTCATCGTCGTTTGCCGCCAGCAGCAGAATAAAAACAGCGGGTAACAGTGTTATCTTCAACAGGCTAAACTCGCGACGCAATAATTTTGGCAACCCCCCTGGCCAGCGGAAGTGCCTGTCTGCGACACCGCCCGACCGGCACAAGACACTGAAAAACTGGATATAAAAGTATGTCGGAGCAAGCGTCGACAGCGCAGATGAAAGCTGCTCGGAAAACGGCGACACCTCCAGGCCCGACACCAGCGCCCACCCCAGTGTCATCATCAACAACGGCCACGGCAGCGCCAGCAACAGGGTCAGGCCAAGTGCCCTGATCGTATACATGATGCTGTCAACGGCGGGTTTACCGACGGGGTCTCCCGTTGCCACGAGACGCCTGTACAGGTGGCGACTCTTCCAGATCAGCACGACAAACAGCAGCAATAGCAGCTTGACAGGCACTGAATTCAGCATCCCGGCGAACAAAGCTGCCGGCACCTGGAGCCAGTGTGACGGTTCTATCATGAAGCGAACCTGCGCAGGGAGACTGGCGAGGGTATCCAGCCCCGGCGCGGGTGCACTGCGAATCCAGAGCAGATTCTGTGCAAGAAAAGCATCGTAGCCGGTGCTTAAATCAAGCAGCTGCTGGTAGCTTGCAACCAGATCGGACAATGAGCGCACGAATGACTTGTGCAGATTCATGGACTTGGTGAGCAACTCACGGCGGCTCTGTGCCAGCTGCAGCAGATCATCATGGATTTCAGCGGCCTGTTCACGGGTCAATTCACTTGTCAGTTCTCCAACAAATTCCTCCGGATTACGAAGGCGTTTAGACTCCGTATCATGCTGCAGCATCTGCAGCATGATCTGGGCATGCTTGTCCTCGAGTTGTGCCAGTGTCTTGCGCAGCTGTGCGGGCGCCGGTAATGACTGGCGTTGCCGCCTCAATGCCTCACCCAGAACGGCACTTGTGCCGGCCACCTGCAGTTGCTCCCTGGCCGCGCGGAAATTATCTTCAATGCGTTTCGCATCCCGGTCGACTGACTCGTCACGGGCACCGCTCTGCTTCAGGTCAATAGAGAGCGCAGATGTGTCGCGGGTCAATTGAGCATTCTGCTCTGCCAGCTGCTGTATCAGCGCGTGTTTGCCGGTTGCCTCATCAACCGCCGTTTGTGCTGCCGCCTCGGCAGCATCTGCCTCCGCGCGCCGCTGCTGACTCGAGAGATCTTCCAGTAGTTCTATCCTGGCTGTGGCACGCGCAACAGAGCGCGCCAGCTGATCGCGTTGCGCTTCAAGCAGATCAACACGAAACGGCAGTGTCAGCAACTCCTGGTCGAGCATATTTATTTCACTGCGCAGCGCCTCACTTCGGGTATCCTGCGACCAGCGGCGTGCCTCCGTGATCCAGGCAAGTTCATCCCTGGGTGCGGGTGTTTTCTGTTGCGATTCGATATCCTGCCTGGCCTGTTTCGCATCAGCCAGCTGTTTCGGTATGGCCGTCGGCCGTTCTCTGCTGGATTCCAGCTGTGCTATCACGTCTGCACGCTTCGCCTTGAGTGCGGCAAGGTTGGCCTTTTCCTGCAATAATGTCTGCTCGACCTCACCAAAGGAGGAATCACGGTTAACGGACACCGTTATATCCGCCGGCGCCTGCTTGTCTTTCTCCAGCGCGTCGCGAATGGTCTTTACCTGTGCCGGTGCAGTTTCCCGTAACTGAATATAATTGCTCGTGGTGTCCGTGTTACTGCGCGTAGCTTCCAGGTTCGATTGCGCCTTGTTAATGGTCTCCGTCAGCGAGGCGCGGGTTTCCTCGTCCAGCGAGGTCGATGCCTCGACCTCCTTGAGGCGGGCATTCAGGGTAGCTGCGGTAACGGAGGCGGACCCACTCGCCGCCGAGGCATCGATGTCAGCGGACCAGGCCAGACTGAACGGCAGCCACAGTACGGCATATACGAGGACCCAGGCTGGCATGGGCAGTCGCTTCATGCGCCATACCCGGTAGTTGGACTTGCTACCACTGGTAGCCCAGCTTGGCGCGGTAGGTGGTGTCCGTCTTGTCAATATCGGAGGGTGAGCTACCGTCATATTTAACCTCGGCCTCGAGACTGGCGACGATGCCCATATAGAGCGGGAAGCGGAAACCGGTCCATGAATTGATCACCAGGTCACCCGTGTCTTCCATTGACAGCAAACCGTTTTGCCGGTGATAGAGCTGGACGTGGTCGGGAATGACAAACCAGTCGTAATCGACCAGCCACGATAACGCCGCATAATCGTTATCCTCGGCAGAGATAAAGTTCTCATTGACATACATAATACCAATGTCGGTACTGAGATTCAGCGTTGGCCGTTCGTAAAACTGGTAACCAATGTGGGGGCCTATTTTCGACCTCAGGTCCAGGTCCGCAAATTCATCATGCTCAAAGCCCACATTGGCGCCGTAATAAAATCTTTCCGTCTGGAAATGGTCATATTTGCCTGTCAGCAACCAGTTCTGTGCCGTCGTTTCTCCAAAACTGGAATCTTTCTCCAGCTGACCATAGAACGTGACACGGTCATCCTTCCAGCGCAATCCGAGGTTGCCGTCTATATCAATCTCGTCACTGACGGTGTTGCCACGCTGGTATACCAGGCCCGCATTTAACAGTCCGGTTAACCGGTAGCCTTCACCGTAACGCCACGGCTCCGGATTGATAAAGGCGATCGCATCCGGTTCGATAGACACAGACGTACCATCGGTCACGGCTGTGACCACCGCTGCACCATCCTCCCGCGTTATATCTGCCGTTTCATACAACTCCTCGTCCTCGAGCATCACCCGTACCGGTTCATCCGCATGCAGTTCGCTGACCTGGTCCCACTTGACCTTGATGGTGCCGGCATACGTGGTCTCAAAATCCAGCGTGCCATCTTCCTGCTTAACCACCTTGCCGAGAAGGCGGGAACCATCCTTCATGAGCAGTTCATCAGCAGCTGATGGCGCAACGGCCAGCAGCATGGCCGCGAGCAGCGCTATGCAAGGGCGCTCCCGGCTGTTCAAAACAGGTATAGCTTTCATTGTGGATTCTCTCTCCAGTTAGCGTTGCTGATTGCCCCGTGTGAAGCCATGGGCGCAGGGATTTTACCCGATTTGGCGCTGAATTCCACGAACAGCGGGCGGAACAGCAAAAGTCACGATAACTAATCCAGGTAGCGTGCCTGCCATTCCAGATACTTGCCATGCATGTAGTCCGCATAGGCCGCCTTGTCGCTGAAGCGTGCAGGATCGATGGCGTCGTAGATGTAGTAATTGGCGCGGTTGTTACGCGTCGTCATCATATGCCAGATCTTGTGCAGCAGTGTTTGTGGCGCACGCCACTCAAAGTCATCCTGTGATTCGTAATGCAGAAACACCGGCAGGATGGGTATCCCGGTACGCAACGAGATATCGAAGGCGCCGTAGCGGAACGACTCGAAGATACGTCGCCCCTTGCAGCCACCTTCCGGGTAGAGAGCGATGTTTATACCGCCGCGCAGCTTCGTTTCGATTTCCCCGGCAGCCGCATTGCGAGATTCCTTTGACTCCCGGTGCACATACAGGGAGCCGGATGCGGTGCTGATGCGGCCAACCAGCCACCAGTCCCTGACCTCGATTTTTGCCAGCGAATGCACCGGGAAGACCGCCGGTATACCGATATCTTCAAAGGCCGAGGGTTGATTGGCGACCAGGATGTAGTGTTGCGGCAGTGCCCGGGTGTTTTTTTGGTGAACCCGCAGATCGACACCCAGTGCGCGCACGAAGGAACGGCACCAGCTTCTGAACAGGGGGAAATAAAAACCCCTGGTCAGTGACTGTGGCAGGTAGGACAGCAGATACAGCAAGAGCGTGAATAACGTCAGTTCAATCCAGCAAATGATTCGCCACAGCAGTCGGGCCACAAATTCGATCAACGCCGGTCTCCCCTCACGTAAAACAGTCAGCAGCTTAACCAAGTATCCTTCAGAACACGAAACTTATCATGCGGCAACACGGGCTTTGATGGCGTGCTCGCCAAGGCGCAGAGCCCGCCGGGAGAAATAGTTTTCTGTCGAGTTCAGCGTCCTGGCGAGAGCCATACTGGTTTCAACATGGCCGCAATTACCGCCTAAATAATAATAATTTAAATATATATTACATGTCCTTATATGGCTTTTAAAGAAACCCATTGACTTTACCGACCGGTCAACTACCATTGTAGTCATGGATCCCGCAATCGACACCCGGCAACGTCTGCTCGACTCGGCACAGGCATTGATTTATGCCAGCAGCTACCGCGAGGTCGGCGTCCAGCAAATCTGTAATCACGCCGGCGTCAAGAAAGGCAGTTTCTATCATTTCTTTCCGTCAAAGCGCGATCTGGCGCTGGCCGTCCTCGATCAGACACATGCACTGATGCAGGACACCCTGATCGACAAGGCCTTCGCCCGCGACCTGCCGCCACTGGCACGCATAGAAGGTTTTTTCGCCTCACTGTATGACTTCCACAAACAGGTGAAGAAAAATACCGGCTACGTACTCGGCTGTCCGTTTGGAAACATCGGCTGCGAGATGAGCACCCAGGATGAGGTACTGCGTGGCAAGGTGGACAGCATCCTGTCCGCCGCAGAGAGGCCTTTTGCAGCCGCACTCAAGGAGGCGATTGCGCGCGGTGATCTGCCTGCGATGGATACCGCCGCAGCGGCAAGCGCCCTGTTTGCCTATACCGAAGGCATCATGCTGTATGCAAAAACCCGCAATGACCCGGGGCTCATACGTGACCTCGGGAAACGCGCATTGCAGCTGCTGATACCGGCAGATTTACAATGATATTTGACCAACAGAGGAGCAAAGACCATGGACCAGAATAACTCAAGTCTTGCGGAGCGGATCGGGGAAACGGTTGAAAATTTCATGTCTGCGCTGCCGGAAGATGAGGAACACACCGTTGCCGGCAGTTTCGAGAAACTGTACGCCTCACAGGTTGCCGAGACGGCCCTCACTGTCGGGGATATCGCACCCGATTTCACCTTACCCAATGTGACGGGTCAGCCGGTCAGCCTGTACGAGGTACTCAAACGCGGCCCGGTGGTGGTCAGTTTTTATCGCGGCGGCTGGTGTCCTTTCTGCAACCTGGAACTACATGCACTGCAGTTGCGACTGCCGGAGATCAGGGCGCTGGGTGCAACCCTGATCGGCATCTCACCCGAGACGCCCGACATGGCCATGGCAGCCATCGACGAGCACCAGCTGGAGTTTGAGGTACTGAGCGACCTCGGTAACAAAACAGCACGTCAGTATGGCCTGCTGTTCACTGTCTATGAAGAGATGCGGCCGCTGTACCTGAAATGGGGGCTGGACGTCCCGGCCAGCAATGGCGATAACAGCTGGGAACTACCGGTACCGGCAACCTATGTCATCGACAGCAAGGCGCTGATACGCGCCGCGCATACAGACAAGGACTACACCCGGCGCATGGAACCTGAACAGATAGTCGCCACACTGCGAGACCTGGAAGCCTGACAGCGCCGGGAAACCGGCAGCGGCAACCACGTCATCCCCGCCACGGGTGCGGGAGTGACGTCGCAGTCGCTACTTCAGCCCGGACAACAGCTGCACAATTGTAGCGCCGTCAACCGGTTCCAGTCCGTGACTGACCGGCACATTGACCAGGGATGACCGCCCCCGCAACGCCACCACATTGTTCATATCCTGGCTGTAGGTCGGCACGATGTAGTCACCCCAGCCGGCCGGCGACTCACCACGCACAATAGAAAAGTATTTAATATCAGGATGCGCCTGTGCATTCAGCCAGTACAACAGGGTGCCGGGTTGCGGCCTGACCAGGTCCACATACAAGCCGCGTGAGCGCATGGCCGTGTGATAGGCACCGCCACCGAAGAAGTCCGTCACCATGGAGATGGGAAACGGAA
The DNA here is from genome assembly GCA_947258515.1 of uncultured Ectothiorhodospiraceae bacterium. GTDB lineage: Bacteria > Pseudomonadota > Gammaproteobacteria > UBA9214 > UBA9214 > UBA9214. The sequence goes on along the minus strand of CAMYIO010000006.1, from coordinate 13,587 downwards.
TATCCGTGGCATCCAGCGCCTGCTCGGCACGTGAAGTCCCCAGGTGCGGGCTGGCGATGGTAATCAGCGCCTTCACATTATCGTATTTACCTTGCACCAGTGCCGCACGGGCGACCACGCCGCCGGCGGAATGCCCGACCAGTGTCACAGGCTCATCCTTGTGCACCCGGCTGATCGCCCGAAGAATTTCGTGCAACTGGTAGACCTGAACCAGCACCGGCGCCTCTGATGGCAGGTCGGCCGCGTAGAGCTTGTGCCTGGCCTGTATACCGGCTGCCGGGATCAGCTGCACACCGCCTGGACCGGCAACATAGACGCCGGCTCGCTGCCAGTCATGCTGTTGCAGCACGGCAGTCACACCACTTTCATCCCAGGAGTAAGCACCACCCAGGTAGCCATGTACCAGCAACAGCACATCGGCGCGGGTCGTCAGTGCGAACAACCCGGTAGCCAGGAACAATAAAGTCATTAACCCCTTTTTCATGACAGTACCTCTTGCATTAAAGTAAAAACAGATGATTGCTTTCTTAGCCGCGTAAATATTTCGCGCTTTTCATTACTCACGTTACGACTATTTACCCGCAGGCATAAAAAAACGGGGGTGACTCTGGCGAGCCGCCCCCGTTTGGCTTTTACTGGTTCAGTAAGGAGACTTACTGGGCAGCAGCAGGAGCCGCAGGAGCAACCGGTGCAGCCGGTGCATAGCCATAAGGCGCTGCGCCATAAGGAGCACCATAAGGAGCACCATAAGGAGCACCGTAACCACCACCATAAGGACCGTAACCATAACCACGGCCGCCATAGTAATCGTTATAACCACGACCATAACCACGGCCATAACCGCTGCCACGTCCGCGACCGCTACCGCTCATGTTGAAGCCGAAGTCGCCGTCGAAATCGCCGTCACCATAGCCATCACCCCAGCCATCACCCATCCAGTCATTACCGCCATAGCCACGGTCACCGCCCCATGGACCGCCGCCCCAGGCAGAAGCAGCAGTCGAAGCAACAGCGATGGTTGCGGCAAACAATACAGTTGAAATCTTTTTCATGTCCTTCTCCAAGAATGTGGTTAATAAAATAGTTAGTTTTGAATAAGTTTCTTTCAACAACGATTAGGATAATATAAGCATCTACTTAAATAAGCAAGCGCTAATTTAATTATTTTATGTATAATTTAAATAAATGTATTAACTACATATATATCAGTTATTTGTACTACTTTTATCTAATTTACATTATATGCAATGATCATGATAGACAAACTTTAGTCATATTAATCATGCAGTTATGACGAAATAAAAAATTTTACGACCTACTTCTGAATATTCAAAAATTAATCGATCCCGATATACCAGCATTTTCATGGCCCTACATTGAGTCACGTGGAAATGGCGGAATTTCCGTCAATCAATTGTGGTTGACAGTGCGGGGCGTTGAAGGCGTAATGATTACCGTCGTAGGTCAGAGCTTGAATGCGAGGAGTGAGAACATTGGAAAACATTATCTTCGATGTAGACCAGCTGTCACAACTAAGCAGGATCGAGCAGGCACAACGCCTCGAAGAGGCTGAGCGCCAGATCGATGACATGCAACGTGCTGCCGCCGATGATCCTGACTCGTTATCGTGGATTGATCAGCAGCGACAATACCTAGTGGATATGCAGCACCTGATATTTGAGTGTTAGCCCAAACACCAACCTCCTTTAAACCCGCCTGATGGCGGGTTTTTTTTGCCTCGACCCCGGGCCAGCTCGCGTTCGTCCTGATGAGCGGCTAGTCTTTAGAGAGCCCCGCAAGCAGACAGGACGAGACGCTCATGCGCATCTGGCTGGTCAGCCACCTGGTACTTTTACTGGTCATTGCCAATGGCACGCCTGCGCTGCTCGGGCTGCTGCTGGGTTCACGCTGGAACCGGCCATTGGACAACCACCGACTGTTTGCAGATAAACGTCCCCTGCTGGGTCCGTCGAAGACGCTGCGCGGCCTGATCGGGGCACTGCTGGTCACCGCATTGCTGGCACCCCTGCTGCAACTGTCAGTGCTAGAAGGTGCCAGCTTCGCCCTGCTGGCGATGCTCGGGGATTTGTGTTCAAGCTTTATCAAGCGACGACTCGGGCTTGCTTCCAGTCGCTCGGTACCGCTGCTCGATCAGTTACCGGAATCCATATTGCCCCTGTGGGGCATGCAAACGGTATTCGGTGCCAGCGTCAGCGAAACAGCCCTGGCGGTATTTATCTTTATAGTGATCGACCTGCTGCTTTCCAGGCCGCTCAGGTCTGCGCGGATCTGAATTGCACGGCGACAGGCACCCGCAGTTGCGATTTAGTACAGAATTCACCTGCAGGCATCAGGCACAATGCAGATGATGCAGCGTGATCTCCGGCGGGCAATTGATACGCAGATCCACGACGCAGGCACCCGAACCTGCAGATGTATAACCCGACAGGTCGTGATAGCGCCAGGCACCCGCACAATATTCCCGCGGACAGCTGGCATTACACATCACCGCAATCCCTCCGGGCAGACACATCTGGCCACCATGCGTATGACCACACAGCATGACATCAAAGTCTGCATGTGCGGCGTGCCGGTATATCTCGGGAGAATGTGCCAGCAAGATCGACACGACACCCTCGGGAATATCATCGCCGGCCTTTTCGATATTATCGGCACGGTAGTAGTGTGGATCATCGATACCGGCGAGGTAGATCGATCCACCCTCGCGCTGCAGCATTACCTGCTCGTTCAACAGCATGCGGATACCCATTGACTCCATTGCCGGCACCATGCAGATGCTGTCGTGATTGCCCAGCACGCCATAGACCTCGCCCTCAAGCTGGGTGCGCAGCTGTTGCAGGCCCTGCAGGGCCGCTTCATAGGGGCCGTATGTTTCCGCCTTGAAGTCGCCGGTTAACACGCACAGGTCATAGCCCACCTGGCGAACAGCCTCGATCAACACATGGGGAAAGTCATCCGCCATATCGAGGTGCAGGTCGGAGATCTGCAACAGGGTGAAATCATCAAACGCGGCCGGCAGGTGCTGCAGCGTGATGTGGTTGTGACGGAGCCTGATCTGGCGCGCATTGCGCTTTGCCCGGTCATGCAGCAATAGCAGCCGCAGGCTGTTGCGGATGATGGAGCGCAGTGCATACCAGTTTTCGACATGGAAAAAATTCCGGCCCTGCCCAAATACCCTGCGCTCATAGTCACGCTCTATTCCCAGGCGTTGCTTGAGATGAATCTTGCCAACACGCTGTTGCAGCAGTGCAAAGGTCTCATCATCGGGTGGACTGAAATCCATACCTCATTGTCAGGCGAGCACACCGAGATTTCAATGCATTGAGGAAGGAAGCCCTGCATAATTACTGTAAACTGCCAGCGCCTGCTGCTGCACAACTGCACGGTGCACCGCGACCGGCCCCGGATTCACCCCCGGTTTGTTATCACCGACGTCCTTTGCTACGGTTGGCAGGCAGCCCACAAGCAGCCTGCCTGAAGCCAATAAACCCGAGGGGAACCGATTATGAACCTGGAGAAAGTCTTTTTCGCATTCTTCATTGTGCTGGCACTGACACTGAATTTCGGCTTTTTTCTTGGCGACCTCGACGATCCCAATCATCACAATGTCTACGAGCTCTATGCCGCGCTGGTCGTCAGCCTGATTGCTACCATCATGAAATTCGGAGACCGCGCCCATATCGGGGCCGTTTTGCTGGCCACCAGCCTGGTCGCCGATCTGCAGCTGATTGCCGCCGTGATCATCTGGACCCTGTTTGCGCATGCCAGTGACGCCGGTGTGACGCCGATGATCATGGCCAGCATCGTCTCGCTCTCCGGGGGCGCGTTACTGGCAAATGTCACCTCTGTCGTGATCCTGGTGACCGAAACCGTCATGTTCCGCCGTTGAATGCCTGAGAGGCACGGGCAACAGCCGGGCGACCATGCATAACCTCCTGTACCTGTTATTGCGGCGCATGCGCTTGCCGCTGATCGTGGTCATACTGGCCTACGCGATCTCCATCATCGGCCTGGTACTGATACCCGGCATGGATGACCAGGGTAATCCCTGGCAGATGAGTTTTTTCCATGCCTTTTATTTTGTGAGCTTCATGGGCTCCACCATCGGTTTCGGAGAAATCCCCTACCCGTTTACCGACCCGCAACGCATCTGGACGACGGTCACCATGTACCTGACCGTCATTTCCTGGTTGTACGCCATCGGTTCACTGTTTTCACTGCTGCAGGACCCGGCTTTCAAGCGGATTGTTGCCTTCACTAAATTTACCCGGGATGTAAGGGCGATGCGCGAGCCTTTTTACCTGATTTGCGGACTGGGAGATGCCGGTCACCTGGTGATTCGCGAGCTGGCCGAACACAACATACGCAGCGTCATCATTGACAAGGATGACAGCAAGATCCAGTTATTGCGCCTTGAAGACCTGCCACTGGTCGTCCCCGGGATCAGTGCAGATGTCACCAATACCTCCACACTGCGGGCGGCCGGATTGCTGAAATCGGAATGCCAGGGAGTCATCGCCCTCACCGGCAGCGACCATATCAACATGACCGTTTCCATCACCAGCAAACTGCTGGCACCGGAATTGCCCGTGATCTGCCGCGCCGAATCACACGATTCACAGGACAATATCGCCTCCTTCGGCACCGATTACATCATTAATCCATTTGATTCATTCGCCAAGCGCTTTGCCATGATGTTCCAGTCCCCCAGCATGTACATGGTGTATGAATGGATGACCACTATTCATGAATCGCCACTGAGTGATTTCACCGTACCCCCCAGGGGGACCTGGGTGCTGTGCGGTTATGGCCGCTTTGGCAAGGCAGTACAGGAAAGTCTGTCATTCAAGGGCATACGGACCGTTATTATAGAAGCGGATACCGCCAGGACAGGGGCACCCGAGAGCGCCATCGAAGGCCGGGGGACAGAGGCTATTACCCTGTATGAAGCCGGCATCGAACAGGCGGTTGGCCTGATCGCCGGAACCGACGATGACGCCAACAACCTGTCCATCATCATGACTGCACTGAAGCTTAACAAGGACCTGTTCATTGTGGCACGGCAAAACCTGAATACCAACGACACCCTGTTTGCGGCCGCTGGCGTCGATATCATCATGCAGTCCGGAAAGCTCATCGGCCAGCGGGTTGTTGACCTGATCACCACGCCGCTGCTGGCGGACTTCCTGCGCATGGCAAGAGACCAGAATGAAGAATGGGCCAATGTGCTGGTCAGCCGGGTGGTCGGGGTACTGGACAAGCCACCGGATTCCTGGGTACTGGGCATCTCTTTCGAGCAAACTCCGGCAATCATGGAACTCATCAGCAGGGGCTGTCCCACGACACTGGGTAACCTGCTCACAGACCCCCGCGAGATCACGGTGTCGCTGCCCTGTGTTGCGCTCTACCTCAAACACGCCAATAACAAGGAGGTATTACTACCGGGAAATGAAATAGAGCTGCTGGCCGGGGACCAGCTTCTGATCTGCGGCCAGACGGATGCCGAGACACACATGCGCTGGAGCGCCCGGAACCTGCATGCCCTCAACTACATCTGCAGCAGCTATGACCACCCCAGCGGGTCGCTGTGGCGCTGGCTCAATGCACGCAGGAAACGCCGCCGTGATACCGGTTCTGATATGGCACGTGATATGCAGGAATAATGTCGAACCCAAAGCCAGTCTGCCACCTGGAACTGCGCCGGGCATAACCGAGGCAACGACATGAAAACCATTGAACTTCAGCTAGTTACCGTTGGACTTGACGATGGCAAGCAGGGCATATTCGTCGGCCTGCCGCTCTTGTCACAGCAGGATGCAGATGCCGGTGGCCAGGTAGAAAACCTATGGTTTTCAGACGTTAAGAATGTACCTGAGAGTCTGACCATGGATGAACTGATGCAACTGGTGGCCAGTCAACTGTGTGACCGCATAGCAACCGTCCAGTAAGCCCAAATCGTCAATTTTCCGGCATTTCGCCAAGCGATTGCCGCCACCAACCGTTCACAGACCCGGTGACACCCCCCTGCCCGACCACAACAAGTCTTTGGCCTGGACACCATTCTGTTAGAGAATAGCGTCTGACAACCCTTACCAGCGCCCCAGAGCCAGATGAACATCTCGGTCATTATCCCCACCTGGAACCGCGCCGATCGACTTGCGAACGCATTGCAGTCGGTTTTCGCGCAGCGCCTCCCGGCGACGGAGGTCATCGTCGTGGATGACGGCTCCAGCGATGACACCCGCAGCCGGGTGCACAGCCATTTTCCGGATGCCCGCTATATCTACCAGCCAAACACGGGGGTCAGCAGCGCACGCAATACCGGTATACGGGCAGCAAGCGGTGACTGGATTGCGCTGCTCGACTCGGACGACCGCTGGCAACCCGACAAGCTGGAGCAACAATGTGCTCATTTACGCGCCCGCCCGGAGTATAGGATCTGTCACAGCGATGAAATATGGATACGCAACGGCCGGCGCGTCAACCCCATGAAAAAACATGCCAAGTACGGTGGCCATATCTTCCGGCATTGCCTGCCGCTGTGCGTCATATCGCCCTCTGCCGTGATGATTCACCGCGAGCTGCTCAATGAGGTTGGCCTGTTTGATGAACACCTGCCCGCCTGCGAGGACTATGATCTGTGGCTGAGAATCTGCGCCGCGCACCCGGTGTTATATATAGACAAGCCACTCATAACCAAGGAGGGCGGACACAGCGATCAATTGTCGCGACATTATTGGGGCATGGATCGCTTTCGTATCCATGCCCTGGAAAAGATACTGGCATCCAGCACGCTGGATGCCGCGAACCACGCCGCGGCCCTGGCGACCCTGCTGGATAAACTGGCCATTGTCATCAAGGGCGCCATCAAACACGGCAATCACGAACTGGCCTGTCGCTACCGCGAGAAACAGCAACGCTATCACCGCACAACGGCGCCGGCAGCGGCTTGTCCGGCATGATCAATCTGGTCGTCGCCCTGCCCGCCGAGGCGCGCCCGCTGATTGCGCATTACCGGCTCACCGATAAAACAACCATGGGCGCATTTCGTCTCTATCGACGCGCCGACATGTCACTGATCATCTCGGGTCCGGGTAAAATTGCAGCCGCCGCGGCCACCGCACTGCTGGCTGGCCAAAACACGTCCGGGGAACAGGCGGTCTGGCTGAATATCGGCATTGCCGGACATGCCACGCACGCCACCGGAGTCAGCCTGCTCGCGCATCGCATCACCGACCACGCAACCGGGAAAAGCTGGTACCCGCCACGGCTCTTCGACCTGGAAACGGCAAGTGCCAGCCTGATAACCGTCGACGTAGCGGAAAACAGTTACCATCAGGATGCAGCCTACGATATGGAAGCCAGTGGCTACTATGCAGTGGCCGGGCGTTTCTCAACTGCCGAGCTGGTGCAATGTTTCAAGGTTGTCTCGGATAACCGCGAGCAATCCACCGCAACCGTCACCGCGGAACGCTGTGCGCAGCTGCTCACAGAAACACTGCATGAGATCGACCAGCTGCTCGGCGCACTGGCTGCCCTGGCACAGGACTGCAACAGCTGGCATGCAGCGCCTGCGGGACTCGAACGCTTGTCCAGTCAATGGCACTTTACGGTTTCCCAGCAACATCAACTGGCTGAACTGGCAAGGCGCTGGAAGGTGCTCATGCCGGACCGGCCGCTGTGGCTCGGCGAACTCGACAGCAAGAAGAACGCCGCCGGGGTATTGCTATGCCTTCAGCAACACCTCGACTCACTGGCGCCCGGTCTGCCGCAGGCCGCACACGTCCCCCGTGTTTGACACCCTTTATATAGAGAAGCAGATAGCCGGACATGCGCGGACACAGGACATCTGCGCGCGTTTCCCGAATGCAACACGCGTTGAATGCGACCGCTATGGCGAGGTATTCAATCCGAAGTCACAGAATTTCCGCCTGCAAAAACGCAGGCCATCGCTGATCCTGGCACACAAACACCATGGACGCGTCCTCGAGACACCGCAGGGATATGGTCTCGGCGGGAACAGGAACTATTATTTTTCCCATATGCTGAATTGCCTGTATGACTGCCGCTATTGCTTCCTGCAGGGTATGTACCGCTCGGCGCACTATGTGCTGTTTGTAAACTATGAAGATTTTGAAACTGACATGGAGATGCTACTGGCACAGGCTGACAACGAACCCTGCTGGTTCTTCTCCGGTTATGATTGCGACAGTCTCGCCCTGGAGCCGGTATCGGCATTCATGCAACATTTCCTGCCGTTCTTCAGCAAGCGCCCGCTGGCACACATCGAGCTGCGCACCAAAAGTACACAGATCCGCAGCCTGCTGAAAATGGAACCGATTCCCAATGTGGTCATTGCCTTCAGTTTTACTCCGCAAGAGATCTACCGGGCACTGGAGCACAAGGTGCCGACACTGGAACGACGCCTGCAGGCAATGCTGCAACTGCAGCAGGCCGGCTGGCAGCTCGGCCTGCGATTTGACCCGCTGATTTACCAGCAGGGTTACCAGGCACAGTACCGCAGGCTCTTTCAGCAACTGTTCAGCCAGCTGGACAGCGAGCAACTGCACTCCGTCAGCCTCGGGACGTTTCGACTGCCGCGCAGCTATTTCAGAAACATCGTGCAACTCTACCCGGACGAGCCGCTGTTCGCCGGTACTTACAGCGTAGACAACGGCATGATTTCCTATCCGCAATCACTGGAGCAGGAGATGACCGCGTTTTGTACCCGCGAATTACTGCAGCATATCCCGGAATCGGTGTTATTCCCCTGTACACTGGCGGCCTGATGGAGATCAAAAAAGACAGGACCCTGCTGGTCACCGGCGCCAGTTCCGGTATTGGCGAGGCCATTACCGCAGGACTGCTCGGGCACGGCTACCGCGTCATCGGCATAGCCCGCGATTTCAGCAAAACCTGCTTCGACAGCGATCGTTTCAGGGCGCTACCCATTGATTTATCCCGGCTGGATGAACTGCCCGGGCGGCTGGAGGCCCTGCTAAGGGACGAGCAGCATATTGACGGCGTTATTTGCTGTGCCGGCAGCGGCCGGTTTGGCTCTCTTGAAGAATTCTCCTACACACAAATCAGCGCCCTGCTGGACCTTAACCTCACCAGCCAGATCTACCTGGTACGCGCCCTGATACCCGGCATGAAAAAAAGCGCCGCGGGTGATATTGTTTTTATAGGTTCCGAGTCCGCGCGTAGCGGCGGCAAACGTGGCGCTGTTTACTCGGCTGCCAAGTTCGGGTTGCGCGGGCTGGCACAGTCACTACGCAATGAATGTGCCGCCAGCGGCATACGGATCAGCATCGTCAACCCGGGCATGGTGAAAACGCCGTTCTTCGATGCGCTGGATTTTCAACACGGTGACGAACCGGACAACTATATCCTCCCTGAAGATGTCGCCAGCGCAGTACTCACCATCGTCGAAGCACGGGCCGGCACGGTGTTTGACGAGATCAACCTGTCACCGCAAAAGAAGGTCGTGCGTTCCCGGAAACCAGGGAAGCCGTAATCCAGCCGTTTAGCAAACCGGCCTCCGGGACAGCGACTGCCACGGCAACGACACGGCTGCGTTTCTGCAGCAACACCACATTACTTGCCGGTGTATTTCCCTACACTTCTCTGTGAAATACGAGCTGCAGTTTTACTGTATACTTTCGCGCCAACACGGAACAAAGCCCGGACGGAATCATGGCTAGAGTAAAAATATTCAGTACCGCCAGTTGTCCCTTTTGTGTCAAGGCAAAACAACTGCTCACGAAATGGAACATTCCCTATGAAGAAGCCATGATCGATACCGATGCGGCAGCCAGGCGCGATTTCGCGGTTGCCACCAATGGCGCGCGAACGGTACCGCAGATTATTATTGATGGCGAGTGCATCGGTGGTTTTACAGACCTGACCGAGCTGCACATGGACAACAAACTGGACCACCTGTTTGAGCAATAGCCGGAAGACCGCAAACCATCATGACTGACGAAAAGATATATCGCATTTCATTCTACAATCAGGGCGATATCTACGAGCTGCACGCCCACGAGATTCACCAGGGAAACATGTACGCCTTCCTTGAAATCGAGGGCATTATCTTTGGTGAACGCTCCGCCATCGTCGTTGACCCGGCTGAAGAAAAGCTGAAATCCGAGTTTGAGGGAGTCACCCGCACCTATATCCCGTTACAGGCCGTGATTCGCATTGATGAGGTTGAGCGCGAGGGCAGCAACAAGATTATTGCAGCGGACGCACACAATGGAAAAGTCATGTCATTTCCATCACCTCAGCCCTACAACCGGCATCAATCCGACTGAATCGCGCCAGAACCGGGCCGCAACCGCGGCCATTCACTTGCCTTATCGCCCCAAGTATCGTCAAATAAGGCCTCCAACAAGGCCTGTTCAGCGCATGATCCCGGGCATGCCATACAAATAAAACACATGGAGTCTCAACATGGACACTGCCAACGTCATTGTACCCAACCGCCTCACCAACATGCAGGAGATGGAGGTACACGTAAATGGCCCGGATGGCGCCAACCGACTGTTCATCTACAGCGGCATGGCAGAAGTCGAACTTTGCGGTGGCCTGCCCCATCCACGCTGGTCACTGGAAGTGGTCTGCTTTGAGCTCGGCAGGAAATATGACTGTGAGAACGGTGAAGACGTCGTCAATATTGTTGCCACGGCATCGATGGCCGGCGGACGTACCGACGGGGTAGCCAGTTTCGCGGGCTGGCAAGTCTTTGGCGCCGCCGGAGAACTGGATACTGACAGCTGTCGCGTACGCATGAACATCGCCGCGGGTGCCCGTGATACGCAGGCCTTCCTTGAGCAGATCTCTTTCCACATAAACGTCCTCGCCAAGGTCAACGAATAACAGCGACACCTCCCTGCAACTGTATGCCCCAGGCATAGGGCAACAGCAGGTATACAAATCCGGTAATAACCACCACCCCGATCAGGTTCAGCCGAAAACCGGCCGCGGCCATCTGCGCAATGCTGATATAGCGACTGCTGAACACGATGGCGTTGGGAGGCGTCGCAACGGGCAGCATAAAGGCGAACGAGGCGGCAACAACGGCGGCCACCATCAGACCCAGGGGATTCATATCGATGGCGGTGGCCAGTGCCCCCATCACGGGCAACAGCAGCGAGGCGGTGGCCGTGTTGGATGTCACCTCAGTGAGAAATACAACCAGCAGCACAACAGCCGCGATAATCAGGATGATATTAAACCCCTGCAAGACCGTTAGCTGCTCTGCCAGCCAGCGCGTCAGACCGGATTCACTGAACCCCTGCGCCAGCGCGAAACCACCGCCAAAGAGTATAATAATGTCCCAGGGAATGGTGACAGCTGTCTTCCAGTCGAGCAGAAATTCCTTTTTTTTCAGGTTCACCGGTATCAGGAACAACAGCAGCGCCCCGGCGATCGCGATGGTGGAATCCTTCACCATCGACAGCTCCTCCGGCTGATAAAGGCCACGCAGGATCCACAGCAAGGCAACCAGACTAAAGACCGCTGCAACGATCATCTCCTGGCGCGACATCGGGCCAAGCCGGGCAATTTGCTCCCTGATCATTGCCCTGCTGCCGGGCAAGTGCATATCGGCACGCGTGAACAGGACACGTGCCAGATAGAACCATGCAATGAACAGCATGACCAGCGACAGCGGTAACGCAAACATCATCCAGTCGAGGAAGCTGATACTGATACCGTAGGTTTTCTCCATGACACCGGCAAAAATTGCGTTCGGCGGCGTACCGATCAGGGTAGCCACGCCACCGATAGAGGCCGCATAACCTATGCCAAGCATTAACACTGTGCCAAACCAGAACTCACCGGGCCTGTGCCGCTTGTCGTGCTCTATTTCCCCGGTCACTGCCATGGCGATGGTCACCATCATCATGGTGGCTGCGGTATTACTGATCCACATCGACAGAAAGGCCGTAGCCAGCATAAAGCCGAGCACAATCCGCTGCGGCGTCACCCCGACCAGACGAATCGTGTAAAGCGCGATGCGGTGATGCAAATTCCACTTCTGCATCGTCACGGCGATCAGGAAGCCGCCCAGAAACAGGTAGATAAGGTGATTTCCATAGGCACGCGTGACATCACTGCCGGATAAAACACCCAGCATCGGGAACAGCGCTACCGGAAGCAACGCAGTCGCGGGGATCGGAATCGCCTCGGTCACCCACCACACGGCCATCAACACGGCAACAGCGGCCACGCGCAGTCCTTGCGGCGTCATGCCCTCGGGCAGGGGTAACAACAGCAGCAGCGCGAACAGCAGCGGACCCAGCAGCAGGCCGACCACATTGCGATGTTTAATCACTACGGTGTTCCACATGCGATGCAGGCTGCCGGTCTTCCCGGTGGATAGCTGTTGATGACGAACGTCATGGCCTGATTATCTGTCCCGGTCACCGGAATGGCAAACGGGACCTGCGGGAATAAAAATGAAACAAACCGGCAACCCGGCTGTCCATTGGCTACACCATTGACAATGACAGGACCACGCCATGAACACCACCCGACTGACCCGCTGGCTCGCCCTGCTGCTTCTCGGCTGCGTCGCATTCAACAGCAATGCGTCAAGTGACACCGACAAAACACAGTACCAGACAGCGACCTTTGCCGGGGGCTGCTTCTGGTGCATGGAACCGCCTTTTGACAAACTTGACGGTGTCATTTCGACGACCTCGGGCTATACCGGTGGCCACAGGAAAGACCCGACCTACAAGGAGGTATCACGCGGCGGCACGGGACATGCCGAGGTCATACAAGTCATCTACGATCCAGCGCGCATCAGCTATGATGAACTGTTGAACGTATTCTGGCATAACATTGACCCGACAAACGCCAATGGCCAGTTCTGCGACTGGGGGGACCAGTACCGCAGCGAAATCTACTACCACGATGCCGAACAGGAAAAACTGGCAAAACAGTCAAAGGCGGCATTGATCGAACTGAAGCCGTTCGATGCACCCGTTGTGACCGGCGTAACAGCCGCCAGTACCTTTTATCCTGCCGAGGACTATCACCAGGACTACTATATGAAAAACCCGGTGCGCTACAAGTTCTACCGCTATGGCTGTGGCCGCGACAAGCAACTGGAGGAACTCTGGGGAAAAACCGCGGATACCGGGACACATTAAAGCGGCTGTCCATGTCCTATAAAAAGCCACGGAAGCACACGGAAAAATAAAACCCTTCTGAAAAAGGATTCCGTGTGCTTCCGTGGCATACTGATTTTAGATCCTTTTTTTCGTGTTCTTCCGTAGATTCCGTGGCCATTATATTTGTTTGTTTATAGCCAGAAATACCTGCCGCCATGAAAAAGATCGTCATCCACAAGCCCGGCGGTTATCAACAACTGGCCATCGAGCAACACCCCGATTTGCACCCCGGACCCGGCAAAATCGTCGTGTCTGTCGCCGCTATCGGCGTAAATTTTGCTGACTGCGTGACGCGCATGGGTTTGTATGCGTCTGCAAAACACTATGTCGGTTATCCCATTACACCCGGATTCGAGGTGAGCGGCACCGTACTGGAATGTGGTGC